>CADAWN010000007.1 GCA_902791625.1 uncultured Erysipelotrichaceae bacterium
TAGTGGCATAGAAAAATACACCTCCTTTCGGAAGTGTATTATAACATTTTTTATTGAACTGTTTTTTTATTAGTGTCTACTCTAAGGGGTGCAGTTCATAATGAAGTGTTTTTTAATACTTAAATTCTTGAGAATATTTCAAAGAATAGTATAAATTCTGCTACAAATGTAGGTGCCATTACATAGATAACTTGATCTTTTTTAACTCCGAAAGTTTCTTCACATGTAGCAATTATTTGAACTAATCCAAATATTCCAACTAAAGCAAATATTCTTTCTGTAAGTCCTGGTAAGAATGCAGCAAAGATACTTCCAAGTACTAATCCTCCAGCTACATATAGTGATCCAATTCCTAAAGCAGTAACTACTTTTAAGAAAGAGACTTTTGATTTGAATACTACTTTTGCCATTAGTAATATCATTCCTAACATTACTCCATAATATAGAATTACGAATAAGAATGCTTTGAAGAATGATCCTATAAATGAAGGCCCAACTGATAAAGTATATAAGCTTGTAGATAAACTAGATGTTCCAAATAGTCTTCCTAAAGTACCAGTTACGATTAATCCATAACATAGTCCTCCAAATATTGCACATACACCCATTAAGATAAGTGCGATAAATATATTATTATCAGTACTATAATCTTTTATAGTAGATATTGGTTTAAATATAATTCCTTTTAAAATTGGAAGTATATCACTGAAATAACCTTTCTTATTAGTTTCTGTTTTTGCTACTTCTTTTTTAGCTGTACAAGAACAAGTTTCCCCTTCTTTTAATTCTTTTCCACATTTTGTACAAAACTTTGCCATTTTTTATTTCCTCCTAATTAATATCTTGAAAAATATGTTGGTAATGAACTAACTGCCATTACTTTATTATTTTTACTATTAGTATCATATGTTACATATACATAATCATATGAATTTTTATCTTTAGTTTTCATTTCTTCTCCATCTTTATATGATACAGTATAATCATATGTTATCTTGAAGAATACTTTTACATAGCCTTCATCAGTAGTTGATAAACTTGAAAACTCTGCTTTTGTAATATTAAATTTAGTTAATTTTTTAGAATCTGTTTGAATACTCTTGTAATTACTTTCATATTCAGATTTAACTTTAGAATCAAATTTTTTACTATCTAAAGTATCAAAACCTTTTTCATCAGTAATTGCTTTATACCAAGCAGTTAAATCTTTCTTACCTTCAGTAACTAATTCATCTTTAAATTTTTGAGATACACTACTACTTGATAATCTTACTGTATAAGTATTATTGTATGTAGATGGTGTTACTTTTTCATCAATTACAACTCCATTTGTTAAAGTAGCTTTAATTGGAGTTCTAAGATTAAATACTTGATTTAATTTATATGCATCAAAAGTAGAAGTTGATTCACTCTTATCTAAATATGATTTATCAACACTAATTCCTGCAAATTCAAGTTTAGCTCCTTTAGGTACTTTAATAGTATAATCTTTAACTATACTAGCTGATGAACCAAGTCCACTAGTTAATTTCCATTTTGTAAAGAATAAGAATCTTTTTTCACCAGAATTTGTAAAAATAAATTTAGTATCATCAGATTTTCCATCTGAATATGTATAACTTACTGGTATTGTTACTACTAAATTTCCTAAACTATAACTATTATTACCTACTGTATAATTAGATACTTTTTTAGTTGCTGTTGCTCTTATTATATTTGCATATGCAGTCTTAGATACAAATGTTGTATCTCCTGTTGGTTCTTTATCTACCACATATTCATATATATCTTCATAGTTTTCATTAACAAATGCTTTCATTATATTATTTACTATATGAGATGGTTTAGTAATCATAGATAGCCATACTACTAAAGCAATTATTAATGCAATGAAACAACTTCCTCCAATAATTAATCCTTTAATTAATGGTGATAAACCTTTTTTAGCTGGTTTATTAACTGTTTCATTTTTTACTGGTTTTGTTTCTGCTACAACTTCAGGTGTTTCTTTCTTTTCTGCTACCTTCTTAGATGTAGTTTTTTTCTTTTCTTCTTTTTCTACAGGTGCTTCTTCAACTTCTAATTTAGCACCACACTTTTCGCAAAATTTAGAATTTTTTGCATTTTTTGTTCCACACTCACCACAGAACATATCATCACTCCTTCATAAAATTTATTATATTCTTTATTTTTTCTTTTGTAAATAAGAAAAACTAAATAATTTCTTCATCTTTATCTATGTCATACCACTTCCAATTTCTTACTTCTTCTATATCCATTCCATAATCTTTTATATACTCTTTATGTTCAACTAATCTATCTAGACATTTTTGATAAAGACTTCCACCTCTATTACCTAGACAATCTAAGTATTTTAAGGCATCCATTACTAAATGATATCTATCTATATGATTTTGAACTCTCATATCAAAAGGTGTTGTTATAGTTCCCTCTTCTATATAACCATGTACATGTATATTTTTATTATGTCTTCTATGAATTAACTCATGTATTACTGAAGGATAACCATGGAAGTTAAATATAATTGGTTTATCTTTAGTAAATAACATATCATAACTTAAATCATCTAATCCATGTGGATGTTCAGAATTAGATTGTAATCTCATTAAGTCTACTACATTAATAGTTCTTATTTTTAAATCAGGGAAATTTCTATGTAATATTGAAACAGCTGCTAAAGTTTCTAATGTTGGTGTATCTCCACAACAAGCCATTACAATATCAGGTTCTTCACCTTTATCATTACTAGCCCAATCCCAAACACCTATACCTAATGTACAATGTTTTACTGCTTCATCCATACTTAACCACTGAAAGCTTGGATGTTTTGAAGCAACTATTGCATTAATATAATTACGACTCTTTATACAATGATCAAAACAAGATAATAAACAGTTCGCATCAGGTGGTAGATATATTCTTGTAATATCTGCTTTTTTAGTTATTAAATGATTTAAGAAACCTGGATCTTGATGAGTAAATCCATTATGATCTTGTTGCCATATATGAGATGTAAGTATATAGTTTAAGGATGCTATATCTGCTCTCCATGGTAATTGATTACAAACTTTCAACCATTTTGCATGTTGACTAGCCATTGAATCTACTACTCTAATAAAAGCTTCATAACAATGGAAGAATCCATGTCTTCCTGTTAGTAAATATCCTTCTAACCACCCTTCACATAAATGTTCAGAAAGATATGAATCTATAACTCTACCACTATTATTAAGATATTCATCAGTATTTAAAATATCACATTCCCACTGACGATTAGTAGAATCAAATACATAATTCAATCTATTAGATAAAGCTTCATCTGGTCCAAAAATTCTAAAGTTTTTATTATTTTCATTTAATCTAACTACTTCACTAACATATTTACCAAGCTCCATCATATCTTGAGCAAGTACATGTCCATGTTCTTTAACATCTACACCAAATTCTGTAAAGTCTGGTGTTCTTAAATTCTTAAGTAATAATCCTCCATTAGCATGTGGATTTGCTCCCATTCTTCTATAACCATTAGGAGTTTGTTCTTTAATATCTGGAAGTACATGTCCATCATCATCAAATAATTCTTCTGGATGATAACTTCTTAACCATGTCTCTAATACACCTAAATTTTCTATATGGTTATCATCTATCATAACTGGTACTTGATGTGATCTAAAACTATTCTCAATCATTTTTTCTTCTACTTCTTTAGGTCCAGTCCATCCTTTAGGAGTTCTAAGTATTATAAGTGGCCATCTAGGTCTTCTTGTTTCTCCATACTCTCTTGCTCTTTTCCAAATAGCTTTAATAGTAAGAATTGCTTTTTCCATTGCTTCTGCCATTTTTTCATGCATAACAAGTGGCTCTGTACCACTAACTATATAAGGTTCATAACCATATCCATAAAATAATGATAGAAGTTCATCTTCACTAATTCTAGCAAGTACTGTTGGATTAGCTATTTTATATCCATTAGTACAGCTCCATCTGTTTTAGGGTTTATGAATTTATTTGAGTGCCAGCTTGTAGCAAGTGGTCCCGTTTCTGCTTCTCCATCACCTACTACGCAAGCTGCTATTAAATCAGGGTTATCTAGTACTGCTCCAAATGCATGTGAAAGACTATATCCAAGTTCTCCACCTTCATTAATAGATCCAGGAGTTTCAGGTGCTGCATGTGATGAAATTCCACCAGGAAAACTAAACTGTTTACAAAGTTTTTTTAGTCCCTCTTCATCTTCTGAAATATTTGGATAAACTTCACTATAAGTTCCCTCTAAATATGTATTAGTAACACTAGCTTGTCCACCATGACCAGGTCCTGAAATATAAATCATATCTAAATCATATTTTTTAATAACGCGATTTAAATGTGTATAGACAAAATTTTGTCCAGGTACAGTTCCCCAATGTCCAACTAATTTATTTTTTATATCAGTTATTCTAAGAGGTCTTTTTAAAAGTGGATTATCAAGTAAATACATCTGACAAGCAGATAAATAATTTGCCGTTCTAAAATACCTATCAATACTATATAATTCTTTTTCTGTAAGTACACTCATACAAATTCCCCTTTTTTCCTATTCTATATATATGATAACATAGATTACTATATTTTTCTATATAATAAATTAATTATTTTACACATAATATTTAAAGTTAATGTTATAATAAAAAAGGAGGATTTTATGAAAGAAAAGTATATAAATTTATTAGTAAATAAATGCCTAAATTTTAGTAAAAGTAGTTCACTATTTATTAGTTGTGATAAAGTAAATAAAGATTTTGTAGATGAATTAATAGAAAAAATTGACAAAGAAAAAGTAACAGATATATATATTGATATGGATGATATATTTTTAAAACATGATAAACTTAAAAATATAAATATAGAAGATATTGAACATGATAAGTATTTTGATAAAAGCATTTGGGATGAGTATGCAAAAAAAGATTCAGCTTTCTTAATGATTGATACTGAGTTTCCTCATGTAATGGATGATATTGAACCTGAAAAGATTACTAAAGCAGCTGAAATTGCTCGTAAATCTAGACCAATATTTAGAAGAAAAGAATCTACCATGGAAATATCATGGTGTATAGCAGCAGTTCCTAATGAAATATGGGCTAAAGATATTTTTAAGGATGATGAAAAAGCTTATCAAAAATTAGAAGAATTAATATATAAATGTTGTATGGTAGATACAGAAAATCCAATAGAAAGTTGGACTAATTATTTAAATAAAACAAAATGTCTTGCAGATAAACTTAATAATTTAAAAATAGAACGTCTTCATTATAAAAATAGTTTAGGAACTGACTTAAATATAGAACTACCAAAAGACGTTATATGGCAAAGTGCTGCTAGCGAAGCTAGTTTTGATTGTATTGTAAATATGCCAACATATGAAATATTTACATCTCCTAACTATAAAGGTACAAATGGTGTTGTTTATAACGCTCTTCCATTAATGTATGGTGGAAAACTTGTTGATAAGTTTTCTATAGAATTTAAAGATGGTAAAGCAGTTAATTGGAAAGCAGAATCTGGTGAAGAAATCTTAAAAGGTATTATCGAAGGAGATGAAAGAAGCTCTTATTTAGGAGAAGTAGCTCTAGTAAATCATAACTCTCCTATTTCTAATACTGGTGTTATATTTGGTACAACTTTATTTGATGAAAATGCTTCATGTCATTTAGCACTAGGAGATGGATTCCCAGAATGTATAAAAAATGGATCTAAAATGAGTAAGGAAGAATTATTAAATCATGGTATAAACCAATGTCCTAATCATGTTGACTTTATGGTTGGAACAAGTGATTTAGAAATAGAAGCTAAAACAAAAGATGGAATAATTAAAATATTTGAAAACGGAAATTTTGTAATATAAAAAAGGAAATAATTAATTATTTCCTTTTTTATTATTTTAATTTATTTGAGTAAAAATTGTTGTTGATTGTTGTTGAGCAGATTCTTCAGTCTGGCCAGAATCTTCAGTTTCAGTAATAACTGGAGCTACATATCCAGGAAGTCCTGGTCCTATAGGTGGTATATCATCCTCTTCTTGCTCTACTGTTGGTACATTTTCCTCAATAGTTGTTGGTTCTACATATCCAGGTAACCCTGGTCCTATTGGTGGTATATCATCCTCTTCATTTTTTTGTTCAATTTGCTGTTGATTATTTTTTATATTATTAGCATTTTCTAAAGCAAATTTTAATTGATTAATAAACATCTTTTCTTCATCATCAATTAATCCCATATGATAAACTTTTCCTATTTGATTGTGATTAAATAATGCAGTTTCATCACTAGAAAGTGTTCCTTCTGGATAAAGTACACCTACATAATCATACATTTCATCTTTATTATCATCTGCTATTGCGCAGAAGCCTGTAATCATCAATCTTTTTGTTGCTCCTTCCAACATAACTACTGTACCAATTGGTAAATATTTTTCTCCTACTTCATTCATTTTATTTTTCCTCCTTATACTTACTTTATTCTATTTTTTTCCTGCAGTTCTATAACCCATTCTGGTATACCGCAATTCAACATTTCTTCAATGTCAACACTACTTTCATCTATATTATTTTTTCTTAATAATTCTTTAATATATTCTCTTCTATATTCTTTTACTGTTTCTAACGATATATTCATTTTATTTTCAAGATCTTGTCTTAATTCTTCCATAGTCGAACTATGGGAATTATCTGTATGTGGTTCAATATTAAATAACATATTATTTTCTCTCATTTTATCACCTTTTCTAATAATATTCTAAATTTGATCTAAGAAAATGTAGATAGATTTATTATCATTACTCTTCATAACATTAGATATATTAAATTTTGAACCACTACCTAATGTAACTTCTACCTCATGTGAATAACCATAGTCCGATAAAAAGCCTAAATTAGCTCCTTTTTTTGTATTTATAATTAATTGGACATCCGCTCCAGGTAACAATCCGGCATCAGCTATAGGGGTTGCACTCATAAAGCCATTGTCTGAATATATATTACCATTTTTTGTCAATTTTTTGTAGATTTCCTCAGCAGAATCTGTAAGTTTTATTCCATAACTTGATAATCCTTCTATACTCATTCCTCTACCTAAAACCATAGAATCTTGAAAATCATTTAAACTAAAAGCTTCATTAAGTGCTTCAGTTTGTGATTTAACTCTAACTAGTAAATCAGAAAACTTCATTTTTTCTTCTCCAAATATACTACGACCAGCTTTATTTATTTTAATAATATCTGTTAACGGGTCATATGTATAAGATATTTTTCTACCATTTAAACCTGTCATTTCCAATTGAGGCTTGCCATATACATCAGTTATTACCTTACCATCTTTATTTCTACAAAATAAGTTTTCCAAAATTTTCTTTGGATCTGTGTTCCATGCCCTATTAATAGTATTAATCTCAGTAAATGCACCAGGTCCTCTTCCTTTTGTATATCCAACACATAAATCTTTGTATTTATATTGTTTTCCATTAATAGGATCTACATATACTTTTTCTTCTAATATTTTACCCCATTGTTTTCTAACCTCTTCAGTTGCTTTTTTATATTCAATTGAATTATTATAAATAGTCAAATCTTTTCTATCGCCTTTTGATATCAAAAATTTTTCAGAATCATTATTAATGATGCCAAATTGATTATTGTTATTTGATGATATTTTAGGCTCAATTTTATTCTGATTATTAGTATTTTTAGCAACCTGATTATTACTGCTATACTCATATTCTTTCGAATAATTATCCATTATTTTTTCCCAATTATTAAACTTCTTATCGTATTTAATCAATTCTTCATAGTTTGCTTTTTTACGATTAACTGCATATTCATACCATTTAAAATTTTGACTCGACATTAATCCTTCAATTTGTTGCATAGAATAATGTAAACCATTAGGATTAAAAACAGGATTATAATTAGTATTAGCAACCACTTTTTTTGTTACATTATCATACGATCCAACGATTAGACTCGGTGTTAAATATGTAATAGTTCTGTCATTAGTAACTTTATATATAGGCACAGGAATATCATTTGCATTGTACCCCATATATTTTTTAGGAATTTTTATAATATAGCACTTTTCATAATTATGGTTATTACAGTAATTTTTTACATATTCATCTAAATTCATATTTGTATTTTTTAAATCTATTTGCATCATTGTTGAGGCCATATCGGTACCATATCTTGATCTCAATCCATTTGTAAATATTTCATTATCAATATCTGTATTATTCGTTCCATGAATATAATACACATAATTTTTATCACTTCCATCTAATACATTTTGATTTATATAGCTAATATTTTTTGTTTTTGGTTCAAATGTATGAACATTTTTTTCTATAGATTTTTGATTAATAATATCTATTTTTTCTAACTGTTCTGTAGTTAAATATTTCTTGATTTTTTCAAATTCTTCGTTATTTAATTTCCTAATTCTATCCGTTGATAAATTCTTAGTAAATAAATCCAAAGTTGTTGTTTTAGCAGTTTCAATTATTTCATGTACTTGTGATTCACTAATGTTATCTATAACTTTTCTTAATGTCACTTTGTCAAGTAATGAGAAAGTCTTAGTTAACTGTTTAGCAGTAAGTTTACTTGTTACTAAACCTAGTTTTCCACCTTGATCAGCCTTTGTTAAAAAGTTTTTCAAACTATTTCCTTTTAAATTTTGTATAGAAGTAACTGTGGCATCTGTTAAACCATCAGCAGACATTTTTTTATAAGTTGCATTTGCTCTTTTTACAGATGCAATATCTGGCATTTCAGAAACTAATGATATAACTGCAGCAGATGCTGCTTGTATACCTACATTAGACCAACCACCTCTAAGTTTAAATAATGCTGCATATTTTTCACTGAATGAAAGATCTTCCCATTTTTTGTCACTAATCTTATTTCCATTTTTATCATAATTTACACAATACATTATTTGTGCTTTATTTTCTTCATTTGGAGAATATATCATACTAAATAATGGATCCATAAATGCTCCACTTGCTCCATCAGCAGCATCTAAAGCTACATGCACGCCTGTATTACCAACCTGTGAAGCCATTCCTGTACCTTTAAAAGGTTTAAATCCATTTATTGCATAACCAATAGTCATTTCTGCACCTTCATATAGACCCTTAGTTATACCGTACCCTAAGCCACCTAAAATACTTGCTCCATCATTCCAAGCAGCGGCAGTATTTTTTCCAACACCTGCAGCTGCTGCTATCCCACCGGATACAAATGCACTTGATGAAACCGTTAGTGTTGCTCCTGTTGCACTTGCTGCTGCAGAGCCTGCTACCAAACCATTTCCTCCACCAGCTGCTAAAACTGTACTTCCTGCACCAGCTGTTGCACCTGTTAATATTAGAACACCTGTTATATAACCTACACCTTCAGCAACTTTTCCAATAGTTCCTGTTGTCTTAAATGGTGAATAAGCATATTTATCAAGTTTTTGTCTCAATCCCAACTTTTGATCTAACTTATCTGACCAATTATATTTAACAGCTGCCTTAGTACCATCCCATAAATCTTTTGTATTCTTAAAATCCCAATTACCCGTTACTGCTCCTTTAACAATATCTTTTGCTCCTGTAAATACAGTGCCTGCGGCTGATGCAGCCATGAGCCCAAAATCTCCAATCGATTCTACAAAATTTACTACACCTTTTGAAAATGATAATACTACATTACCTAATGAAGCTAGTGTTCTTTTTGCAATATCTCTACCTTTTTTAAATAATGATTTTAAACCATTCCATGCTGCTTTTACTCCAGTACAAATAACAGCTCCTGTTTTCTTTAATGCAGAGCCCACTCTACCAATAAATGTTTTTGGTTTTTTCTCAGTTACCTTACTTGCAGTTTCTACTATACTTTTCCTATTTCTACTATTATTATTAACACTAGTAACTTTTGATTGTGTCATTTTAGATTTTGTTGATTCATCTGTTTTTTTATATCTTGAATCAATATTAATATTAATTCCACTTTTTACATTTCCTTTATCAGTAGTAAATGTTCTTACTGATTTTCCTATTTCAATTGCATTGATAGTATTAGTTAATGTTTTAAAAGAACTATTATTTTTATTATCTATTCTTTCTTTTTCTATTACTTTATTTTGCACTTCTTTTTTTATATTATCTATTTTTTTACTAATATTATTTATTTCAACTTTTACTTTTTCTAAATTACTACATACTTCATCATTTTTTTCAGAATAATTATTTATGGCACAATTAATAGTATCAATAGAATCATCAAAATTATTTTTTGATTTTTCAATTGATGGTATTAAACTACTTTTTATTCGAGTTGTATCAAGCACTATTAATCCCATTTTATTTCTCCTTTTATTATTCTAAAGTATTATAATATTCGTTTAACAATTGTATATGCGAACTATTTGAATTTATATTATTTTTCAAGTTATTAAGTTTATCATTCAATTTTTGTATAATATTATTATTAATATTTCTTATTAATTCTTCAGTTTTATTAATAATATTATCTAATTCTTGAGTATTTGCTATATTATTGTGAACTTGAAAATACTTTTCAAGTTCATTTTTTGATATTGAAACATCAGTGCTAGCTGTTTTCAATTTTTGTATTAGATCATTACAATATTTTAAAGAATTATTAATTTCATTAAATTTATTACTTGAACTATTATTCTCAATCTTCTTTGTATTAATATAGTTATATAGTTGAGATTTACTCATTTCTAATTCTTGTTTTGTAAGCGATGAAAATTTTGAATCTATTTGTTTTTCCATAATTAACTCCTATTCATAAATAAGAGTTAAAACCATTTTAACTCTTATTTATGAATGCCTTACATAGAATAAGGCAAATTTTTTATCCAATTTTACTTGAAACTGTTGATTCTAGTTTTTCATATGCAGGTGCTACTTTATTTGTTAAATAATCAGAACAGTCAGTTACTGATTTTATAAATTCTGGAAATTTTGCTTTCATTTTTGCAAATGCATCATATAATTCTTGTGCTGCTTCAGAATCATATACAGTTTTTACTTTTTCTATAATACCTGATAATTCACTATTTAATAATGAATCTAAATTTCTTGCAGATGTATTTAAATTATTAGCTGCTTCTCTACATCCTTGTGATGAAAATGTCATTGCCATTATTATCCCTCCTATTTTATAAATTTTCTTCTAAATCTTTATAATCTTTTCCTACTGATACTAAAAGTTCTCCAAAATCATTTATTAATTTTCCAAACTTTTCATAATCTGCTTTAAAAGAATCAATACTATCAGTAAATCTTTGTGCTGCTGATCCTGTCCAAGTCTTTTTTAAATCTTCTACTATACCATAAATTTTTTTGATTTCATCATTATAGCTAGCAGCATTTCTAATTACTTGATTTCCATAACTAATTGCTTGTTCTGGATCCATACTAATCTTAGCCATATCTTCACCTCCTATTTTAAGAATGACTATTCTTATATTTTAAGGCTACACTATTTTGTTCAACAATTCAATATATATGAAATGTTTTTACATGTTTTTACATAAAAAAATAACCCGAAGGTTATTTTTTTTATAATTCTTTATTATTTGATTTTTCTTCCTGCTGAGATTTATTGGTTTCAAAAATCATTTGTTGTAATTCTATATTATGCGCCTTATCCAATAATTGTTTTTTTAAATCAACTAGTTTTTGCATATCTATTGATGTACTCTTTGTTTCTTCTTCCGCACCTATTATTTCTATTTCGTCTTCTTCCTGTAAGAATTTCTTTTCTACTTCGCTATATATTTTTTCTCTTTCATCAATTGGAATACTATCTTCTAAATCTTTTACCCTCTCTACTAATTTATCTTGTAATTCTGCATCATGTGTCTTCACTGCCTCAAACAAATTGCTAACAAGGTTTCTATAATTTTTTAAATTATATTCTTTTGTTCTTTCTTCTCCAGTTTCTTTAATATAATCACTAAATTTACCTTCTAAATCGTATTTTTCAACCTTATCTATAATCTTGGAAAGTTTATCAATTCTTTTTTCATTATTCTTAATAATGTCATTGATTATACTTCTAAATTCAGTATCATTTTTAGTAAAATTAGCAATTTTTTCTTGACTAATTAATTCTTTTAGTTTGTTATTCAAATATTTTAATTTTCCTATTTCATTATATACTTCTGCAATTTTATCCATATTTTTTCTAATATAGTTATTATCTAATTTACCTGCAGCTTTTAATTTTTGGACAATATAAATAAATCTATTACCCTTAGAGTTTAAATGTTCTAAAACACCTTCTTCAATAGGATTATAATTACTACGCAAAAAATCTATTTTTTCACTACCTTCTTGATTAATCCTTTGTTCATGCTTATGTGCTATTTTTGAAATAAGTTGTATATTTTCTTTATTAGTTATATTTTTTTTAGATTCTTTTTCTAATTCTTCTAAACGCTTCATATCACTTTTTTTTCGTTCATTCACTTCTTCATAAAAAACACTAGCAATCCTATTTTTATCTTTTTCATCAAGTAGTGGTAGAATCTCTCTCAATTTTTTTTGTGTTTCAATACTAACCATAAATGTATTAGTATATGTAGTAGTAAAATTTCCTAATTTAACTAAAGTTTTGATTATGGTATCGTATTTTCCTATATCATTAGAAATACTTTTATATTCTCTGTTAAAACCTTTAATATTTGATAATTTATGTTTCTTAGAATCAATTCTATATTTAAAATCTTCGATAATAAAGTTTAATCTAGTTTTAAGTTCTTCATCTAACTTTGAAAACGTAGTATCATATTGCATTATAAAACCCTCCTACAATTTCTTATAATAAATTTAACACAAATATATTGAGAAAAACAATTTATTTCAATATGTTTACATTTTTATACACAATAAAAAAATAACCAGAAGGTTATTTTTTTAATATACAGTTAAATCTCCACTTGTTGTTTCAACTTTTAAAGTTAGATCACTCTTTCTATCACTGTGACTTACTGTTTCATCACCACTTGTTGAATCAAAATCAACATAGCAATTACTTTCATTATTAGTAATAGTTACATCTCCACTTGTTGTATTAACATTAGAATTTTCAGTCATTGCTAAAGTACCTACTGTAACATCTCCACTTACTGTTTTAAGATTCATAGATTTAGTAACTTTATCTAACTTAATATCTCCACTTGTTGATTTAATAACTATTTTAGCTACTGCACCAACATAAATATCTCCACTTGTTGTTTCAATATTTGAAGAATCTTTAGCTCCCTTTAATTTTACATCTCCACTTGTTGTATGGAATTTAACTTTATTTGCATTTCCACCTTTAATATCTCCGCTTGTAGTTATAATATTAACATCATTAGCATTTTCAAATGATATATCTCCACTTGTTGTTTCTATTTCTATATTATTGTTAGGTGTATCTACATCAAATTTAATATCTCCACTTCTAGTTATATAATTATATTCTCCAGCATAAGTACTTGGGACATATAAAACTATTTTTCTATTATTAAAACAAATTCCTATACAATAATTACCTTTTTCTTCTTCATTTACTACTATTGTATTTCCTTCTTGTTTAATATCTGCATTTTTATCTTTATTACTATAGTATTCTACTTTAATAGTATCATTACTACTTTCTTTTACTTCTACATCTGTACTGTAAAGAGTAAAATCTATTTTATTTATTTCTTCTACTTTTGCTTCATAACTATCTACTAACTTCATATTTTTATTACTTCCCCAATCAAAACTAAAATCAATTTTACCAGTCATAACTAAAACCATAACTGTTATAAGTCCTATTCCAAGTAATGAAAGAATAGTAATTAATGTAATTGTTAATCCTTTATTTTTCATCAGTATCAACTCCTTTCAAACTAAATATTAATTTAATTACTTCTACACCTATAGCATATACTATCCATATAATCCATGTTATATGCCATGCCATAGTTATAAAACTAACTAGTAAGTATATACAAGTTGTAGCTAAAGAAAAGATACTGATAACTGGTTTTAGCATTGGATTTTTCTTTTCTTCTTCAATTTTTTCTACTCTTGATTCTTTTTTACTTCTTCTAGTTAAGAAAGTAAATATCAATATTATAGTACCAATAGCAGAAAGCATTAAGAATGATGAAGCTACTAATCCATCATTTAGATGAACTACTTCTTCAAGTACTATTGTAGATATAACTGCTAAAAAGTAAAAGAATATAGCTATACATATTAATACTGCTTTAACAATATCTACTTTTTTCTCTTGTTTTTCTTCTTTTTTCTCCTCTATTTTTTTATCTCTAAGTAATTCTTCAGTTGATATTCCAAATAGTTCACAAAGTGGAACAATCTTATCAAAGTCTGGACAACTTTCTCCAACTTCCCATTTTGAAACTGTTTGTCTTGAAACATTTAATTCATTTGCAAGTTCTTCTTGTGATAAATTATGTTTCTTTCTTAGTGAATAAATTTTTTCACCAATCTTCATTTTCCTCACCTCACGAAAATCATACCATTTTTTTCGGTTGCGCACTACCAATTAACATTTGAAATTTGTCAACTTTGCTTAACAATTTGCCTATTTTTAGCTTATTTTTCTAATATTTTCTCAAAACCTTTAATTAAAGGCTCATTATCTGCACATCCCATGAATACTACTACATTACCTTTTTCTTTAGATAATTTTTCTATAGTATCTTCTTCTATCATCTCTGAATTATCTATTTTATCAGCTATCATATGAGATGTTACTCCAGGATATTCTTCTTGTTTTTCACGATTAGCAAGTATCTCTGTCATATATACTTTATCAGCTACTTGTAATGCTTCAATAAATTCATTAGTAAAATCTTTTGTTCTTGAATAAGTATTAGGTCTAAATACTACAACTATTTTTCTATCAGGGTATTTTTGTCTAGCTCCTTCTAGAGTAACTTTTATTTCAGTTGGATGATGTGCATAATCATCTACTATTACAGTATCACCAATATTTGTTATTTCAAATCTTCTTTTGGCATTCTTAAATGTCTTAAGATGTTTTTTAATATCTTCTAAACTTATACCAATAGTCTTACACATATATATTGCACTTGCAGCATTAGATACCATATGGCTACCAAATAGAGGTAATGAGAAATTACCATATAACTCACCTTCAATATATAAATCAAACTTTGAATATTCACCATCAGTCTCTAAATTTTTAATTACTATATCATTATCATCATTAAATCCATAGAATTTTACTTTAGTTTTATAATTTATTTTTCTTACTTCTTCATTATCTCCATTAGCGATAACTAAATTCTTTGTTTGATTTGCAAACTTCTCAAATGTATTTCTAATATCATCTATATCTTTATATATTTCCATATGTTCACATTCAACATTAGTAATAATTGAATATGTAGGATGATAATATAAGAAATGTCTATTAAACTCGTCACTTTCTACAACATAATATTTATTACTTCTAGTTGCCATTCCATCTCCAGCTCCTATAAAGTAGTTACATCCGATAGTGTTTTCTAAAATATGTTTAATCATAGATGAAGTAGATGTTTTACCATGTGTTCCACTTACTCCAATTGTTTCAAATTCATCTATTACATGTCCCATAATCTCTGCATATGGTTTAATAGTAAGTCCTAATTCTTTTACTCTTTTCATTTCTGGATGATCTTCTTTAAAAGCAACTGAATAAGTAACAATTGTATCTTTATCTATATCATGATCATGTCCATAATATATTTTAATACCTCTTTCATCTAATCCTTTTTGTGTAAATTTATATCCTTCATGGTCATCATATCCACTTACTTCATATCCCAAATCAAAAAGTATTTGAGCAAGTGTTGACATACCAGTTCCTTTTATACCTATACAATAATATTTCATTATTTCACCTCAATATATATTATAAACTATGTATATTTTCATGTAAATATAATCAAAAAAAATAAAAAACTTATTACAGTTTTTTACTTATTTCTAACAGAATATATACATCCACAATAGTCTTGTCTATATAAATTATATTCACGTGATAATTCTATACTTCTTTTATAACCATTCTTCTTTTTAAAATCAGAATATAAATATGTACTTTTTGTATTTTTATCTAACTCTTCACCTATTTCATTAATCCAATTACTATTTTTATATGGACTAAGTGTTAGAGTTGTTGCGAAAAAGTCATAATTATTATCGTTTGCATATTCACTAGTTTTTTTAAGTCTTAGTTTATAACACTCATAACATCTTTTACCTCTTTCAGGTTCTTCTTCTAATCCTTTAGCCATTTTAAAGAATATATCACTATCATATCCACCATCAATGACATTAACTGGATATTTAGTTTTAAATGACTCAGTAAATCTAATTACTTCATTTAATCTTTTATTATATTCATCAATATTATCTATATTTGGATTATAGTAATAAATATCTATTTTGAATATATCTCCTAATCTTTCAAGACATGCTGATGAACATGGTGCACAGCAAGCATGAAGTAATAATCTAGGAACTTTATCTAACTTACTTATTTGTTCTTCCATTAAATTATCATAATTCATATTTATAGCACTTTCTTATTATTATCTTTTTTAAACTTTTCTGATACTTCATTCCAAGAAGTAATTCTATCTTCTATACCAGGATAATGATTTTCTTCATCAAAAAGAATTGGTGTTGTATCTACATCTCTATTTAAGATATTAGAGTAATTATTAATACTATTATCTATCATTAAATCTATATTATATTTTTTACATACATAAGCTTTATCGCTTGCATTTACTATTACATGATCAACACATAGATTATTTCTCATACAATAATCTTCTGTTAATTCTTCACAATCATCTACTAAATCACTACATCTTGCACTTATTATAAATATTTCATTAACTTCATCACCATATTGATATTTTAAATATCTAAATGCTTCTTGTGCACCTTCTTTTAATTCAACTTCTTTATATATTTTAGAAAGTACACTTCTTATTCTTTTCGCATCCCATAAATCTTCTACTGTAGATACTTTATTTCCAACAGAAAAATCCTGTTCTAATTCTATTACTTTTTTTGTAGTTGAACATGTTGTGTCATCCATATCAATACCAATTCTCATAACAAACACTCCTCAAGTAAATTTAGTTTATTTTATCATATTTTTGTCTTTTTTTCCACAAAATCATTAATTATTACTCTTTTTCTTATTTCTTATTATTCCATATTTTTTAGTGATAGGATCTTGAAATATAAAATTTTTAAGTGGTAAAAGAGTTAAAACCATATAGCTACCAAATATAATAAATAGTATAACTACACTAATATATTGATAAGTAAATCCAAGTGGGTTTGCCCCTATTATTAAATAGAATACTTTTTGTGCAAGATAGATTGCTCCAAAAAAAGTTAATATATCTACAAATAATACTGGTTTTTTAGTAAATGTTGTATATGTATAAAAAACAGCAATTATAAATGCAATAACTATTATTAAACTTAGTGTCTTTCCTATAAAATAATTAGAATAATCTCCATACATATATCCATCATGTAAACTCCATATAAACATAGATGAAAGAGCCATTTTAATATGTTCCCAAGTACTTTCATTAACTGCAGCAAACAAAGCAACTATTTTATTATGACCACTTATCTCATATAAAAAGTGAAATAAACTACCTATACAAAATATAAATATAATACTATACCACATATTAACCTCCAAAATATTTTATGTTAAAAAAAAGGACTTAGTCCTCTTTTATATTACTTCTTTTTTCTTACATAATTTAGTAGCTAATATAACATTAACTATTAAACTAACTAATAAACATGATCCTAGTATAATATAAATTATACAACTATTATCCTTTGTTTCTTTACATTTTGTTTCAACTAATGCTTCTTTGCAATTTGTTTGAATTAATTTATCATCTTTTCCAGATATTAGTTTATTATCGCTTTCTGTTGTTTCTTCTTTATCAGTATAAATATTTTTAGATGGTTCAATAATCATTTTATCTTTATAACTTTCATAAGAAATTGGTGTTTTAGCATTAATAGTTAATTTACCATTTCCATTAAACTTAATCTTTCCATTATAATTAAAATCAATACCTACACTATCTGCATTAATTACATTATCACCATCTAAATCAATAATAAATGTAATTCCATCTTGACCTATTCCATAACAATTAAGTTTAAGTTCTCCTCCTTTATAATTTGAAAGTTTTAAAAGAACCTCATTTCCATTTTTAGTAAGAGTTGCAGTTTTTGAACTATTAGATTCATTTACTGTTTCTCCACCTACTATCCAGTTATATGGAACACTTGCTGCATTAACATTAAAATACATAACTGATATTAAAACCATGCAGAAAACAAAAAATATTTTTTTAACACTTTTCATATAAGCCTCCTTACCTTAAGTATATATCTATTAAATATAAAAAAAAAAGAAAAAATTATTTTTCTTTTATCTCTTTACAATGATTTACATGTATACCAATATGACCTATTCCTAAAATAATTATTGAAATAATTAAGAATATATTTTTGCCGTATATACCAAGAAGAAAGAATGAAAGTACTGGAAGAGTTGCTCCTGCTACTGGAATACCTAGTATACTACTATACATATCTTTCATGGTTTTATTACTTTTAAAATATCTTATCCAATATATTTTATATAAAACCATTGATAAAAATGATACTAGTAAAAGAATAGACCAATATGAAATATTATTTATATTAAAATCTTTAAATATTAGTGCTACAACAGTTACTAATACTTCACCTATTCTTTCTAAAGTAAGTAATATTTTATTTTCATTTTTAGCATATTTTTCATAATCTTTAGGTAGATTTTTACTCCATATAATATTTGGTATATATAACATTAATAAATATATTAATCCAACATAAGAAAATCCAAAATTAATATTCATATAATCACTTCCTATACTACTTTTTCTTTTCCTTTTTGTTCCTGTTTAGGAAATCCTCTATCCATCATATAAAAGAAATCTTCATTCATTTCTCTAAATATTTCTACATTTTTTGTTTTTTCATAAATAAAACTACATATATCAAAAGCACTCATAACATTATCATTTTGTGTAACTAACTCTAATTTAGATTTATCAATACCATGTGGTAAATTTATATCAAAGCCAGTAAAGCCACCTATTCTTGCTTCATTTAACTCTTCTTCTTTTACATTTATTTTAAAATAAACTTCTTCTTTTAATTTTCTTTCCATTGCTCTACAAGCTAATTCTTTTCCAACTAATTCTTTAGATGAAAAATCATCTATTTCTGGGAAATATTTTCTAAAGTCTTCTGGAATATTAGCAATACTTCTATTTGCAATCATAAAAATAAATGAATTAACTGTCCCCATGATACCTTTAGCACCTTTAGATATAGAAACATTAGGTCTATCATTTATCATTTCACTTGCTGCTCCAACCATTGGTTTTAATCCTTCTTTAAGTATTCCTTCAACATTTTTTATATTAGTGAAGTGAAAATAATCTTCATTTAAATCAACTGAATTAATATCTATATTCATATTTTTATCACCCTAATATCATTATATCAAAAAAAGAAGAGAATTACTATTCTCCTCTTAATAAATCACATGGTTCTATTTTTCTAATCTTTAAAGACATCAGTATTGCTGCTATAGTTGATATACCTATTATAAATAATACTGTAATTACTAGTAAGTCTAAAGGTATTTCCATAGTACACTTCATTATACCAAATGGTCTCATCATTAAACCAATATATGGATTAGTTACATAGTATGAAACTATTGTACCAACAAGTGTTGCAACTATTATAGTTGGTAAGAATGATAATACATTTTGAAGTATTAAATCTTTTGATTTATATCCTAATGCTTTTAAAACACCATATTCATATCTTCTAGTATAAATTAATGTTTTCATAAGTAAGTAAAGCACAAGAATTATTATACATCCAGAAATAATAGACATAATTACAACCATTAAGTTAGCAACATTAATAAATGTATCCATTTGTCCTTTAATTAATTCTTCAAAGTCAAGTGTTGTTACTATTTTATCTTTATACTTATCATTGTATTTCTTTATAATTTTACTTGCTTTAACATTTGAATCAAAGTAATAGATAGGATCAATATTATCAACATCAATTATATGTTTAGCACCATCATATAAAAGTACTGCTTCACGTCCATCGTTATTAGTAGATTGAATAAATCCAGTAATTAAATATGAATATTCTTTATCACCAACATAATATTTAATCTCATCACCTATTTTTAAATTCTTATTTTTAGCATATTTACCTGAGATAGCCACTTCATTATCATGTTTAGGATATCTTCCTTCATAACATGAATCTTTATTATTTAGTTTACTTGGATCATCTAGGATGTATACTAAGAATTTAGTATAGTCTTTATCATGCATATTATACATTGATAAATATTTATATTTTGTAATATTCTTATCTTCTTTTAAATCCTTTTCAAAATCATATCTTATATCTTTATCTACTTGAATTACACCATCAACAATTTCAAATGTAAGAAGTGATAGATTTGGTTTTCTACTAAAGTTTTGATACATTGCCATAGAAATTACCATTAAGAAACATAAGAATAATACTGTTACAAAACTTATTACATTTTGTTTAATACTTTTAAATATATTCTTAAAAGATAAACTTAAATTAAGTGGTAATTTTGATTTAGATAGTGCTACATGATTCTTCTTAAAATTATGTGATTCTATTCCATCTCTTAGAGCTACAATTGGTTCTAATTTTTTTATTTTTCTAACTGATAGAATAACTATAATAAATACAAATACTGGTATTATTAGAGAAATAAGTGTTGCTGCTAAATTAAATTTAACTGTATATGGAATACCAGATTGTGCTATTAACATATCTGCTATACTTGGCATAAATAAGTATCCTAAACCTACACCTATTGCCAATGCGAAAAATGTAAGTAAACTAAACTGAATTAATAATGATTTTTTAATATCACGAGTAGTATAACCCATAGCTTTTAAAACACCTAAACTCTTAACATTTTCTCTAATATAATTTGAGATATTGTTATAAATCATAAGCATAACTATTCCAATAATTATAACTGATGTCATTAAGAATGATACAAAGAAAATCATTGAAATAAATGTTCTTGATTCTAGAGTTAATTCTAAGCTTTCAGAACCTGTTGCTACATTCTTTTCTATAAATATTCTATTAACTATTTTATTTGATTCTTTATTAGTATCTTTAACATTCTTTTTATAATTTATAAATAATGAGAATGCTTTCATATCAGGATTATTATTTTTTATCTCTTCATACACCTCATCACTAACAAGCATTTCATATTTATTCATGTTATATGATCCAGCATATATAGAGTTAATATATCCTTTTACTTTAAATTTATATGTTTTAGATGGTACTTTAATCTTATAAGTATCACCTATATTAATACCTCCACCTGTATGAATATGATAAGGTATATAAACATAGTTATCTGTTATAGTTTTATCTTCTTCTAATATTTCTATTTTAGATAACTCTCTATCAAGTAGACTTTTATTAATTATATTTACATTAGGAGTTACTTCTCCATTATTAAACTCTATTGGAGTTTGTGTATTTAACATTTCAATATAGTAATATTCTTTTACTGTATCTGGAATGATACTATCAATATACTCTTTATTAATACTTTCTGATTTACCAGTTGATGCTATCTCATACTCTGTTGTTTTAAGTCTTTTAGCTTCATTCATAGCATTATCATTATAATCATATAAAAGTAGACCTGAAACGCACATAAATGTTGCACATATAAGTATTAATAAACTAATACAAATAGATAGTCCTTTACTCTTTCTTATATTAGATTTTGCTAGTAGTAAATTCTTCATATTACCACCCCATCTTAACTAAGAAATCAGATAATTTTTGATGACGTTCTTTATCATTTGGAATATATTTACCTAAGTTACAAACTCCTGCTACTTCACCATCTTTTAAGTAAATAATTCTATTACCACGTCTTGCACTTTTTATATCATGTGTAACCATAACTATTGATTGACCATTATTATTAAATTCAGTTAATGTATTAAGTACATCTAATCCTGTTTTAGAGTTTAATGCTCCAGTTGGTTCATCTGCAAAAACTAATTTTGGATTATTAATAAGTGCTCTTGCAATACCTACACGTTGTGCTTCTCCTCCAGATAATTGTGTTGGGAATTTCTTCCATAGTTTTTCATCAATATCAACTTTCTTTAATAATTCTTTAGCTTTCTTAGTTACTTCTTTTCTATTCTTATTAACTAATAATCCAGATACTAATATGTTATCTAGAACACTCATAGAATCTATTAAATAAGTTTGTTGGAATACAAATCCACAATTCTTTCTTCTAAAATAAGCAAGTTTATCTATACTCATCTTAGTAATTGTTTTTTCATTAAAAGTGATTTTACCAAGAGTTGGTTTATCCATTCCTGATAATGTATAAAGTAATGTTGATTTACCAGCACCACTTGCTCCCATTATAATAGTAAAATCTCCTTCATATATTTCTAAATCTAAATTCTTTAAAACATGTTGTTGTAATCCTCCACTTGAGAATGATTTACATAATTTTTCAGTTTTTATAATACTTTTCATACCTTTTCTCTCCTTACAACAATCATATTACTCTTTTTTTTCTTAAATGCCTTTAATTAATTCTTAAATATTTCTTAAATAATTCTTATGTAAATAGTTGCAACAAATCCTGGATTACTATTGGAAAGCTCTAGTTTTCCATTCATCTTATCCATAAAATAATTAGCTAAATGAAGTCCAAGTCCTGCTCCATCTTGATCTTTTACATTACGACCTCTAATAAATTTTTCTTTTAAAAGTGGTAAATCAAGTTCATCTACACCTGGTCCATAATCTCTAAATTCTAGTACTAAATATTCTTTAGTTTTTTTAATATCTATATCTATTTTAGTTGTTGCATATTTATATGAGTTATTAATAATATTATCTAGTGTTTGTTGCATTCTCACTTTATCTATATAAATATTACATTCTGGAATACTATATTTATTAAGTTTCTCTAAGTAATCAGAATTCTTAATTAATTCATTTAAAACACTAGAAATATAATTAGATGGATTAACATTTATTTCTGTTATTTCATTAACACTAGATGTAAATAAGTTATCTACAAGTAATTTAATTTGATCTGTTTTAGTATTTATTAAGTTAAAGTAATTCTTGCTACTTTCTTCTTTTGTTTTTTCATAACCTATTTCTGATGTTGACTTAATAGATGCAATTGGTGTTTTAATATCATGAGATAGTTTAGCTACTATTTCTTTTTTCTCTTCTATAGCTTTTTTCTCACTTATTCTTGCTTTTTTTAGTTCTGATCTCATTAAGTCAAATGCTTCAGTAAATTCACCAAAAGCATGATTCTTATCCATATAAAGTGGTAAATCTAAGTTACCTGCTGCTACTCTTTCTGCAAATCCATTAAGCTTTCTAAATGGTCTAATAATATTTCTATCTAAATATATTAAATAAAATACTATAAGTAATACTTGTATCAATGACATTATAATAATAGAAATACGTAAATAGTTTCTATACTTATCTATTAGTTCACCTGTATTATTACTAATAAGTATTTTACCTCTTAACTCATTATTAACTTTAACATCTAAAATAATATCATTATTCTTAATCGCATCATTTAAAGAATTAGTTTTAGATTTATTAGTTTTGTATACTAAATTACCATTATTATCTATTATTGTATAATCAAGTTTTTTATAATATTTAGAATTATCATAATAGTTTTCTTCTACGCTTTTAACACATTCATTTATTTTAATTGTATCTTGTTTAACAGAATCTATTTTAGTAAATAGAATACTACATACACCTATTTCAATTATAAGAGTTAGAACAAATAAAATTATTATTACTCTTTTTTTCATTTATTCTCACCTTCAAATTTATATCCTTCTTTCCAAACAGTAAAAATATACTTTGGATCATTAGGATCTTTTTCAATTATTTCTCTTAATTTTCTAATATGAACATTAAGTGTTCCATCTCCAGTCCACTTATCTTGCCATACATTATCAAATAATTCTTCTTTAGTAACTAACCTATTAGAATTATTAATTAAATAAACTAGTAATTTATATTCAAGACTTGTAAGTTTTACTAATTCACCTTCTACATAAACACATCTATTTTGGAAATCTACTCTTAAATGATTATCATGGTATCCTTCTATATTCTCTTTTTTAAATCTTTTTAGAATTACTCTTACTTTAGCAAGTAAAACACCTAGTGAATATGGTTTTTCTATATAATCATCTCCACCTATATTTAGAGCAATAATTTTATCATCATCAGTATTTCTAGCAGATATAAATAAAATAGGAATATCTTTAGTTTTTCTTAATTCTTTACAAAGTTCAAAACCACTTCCATCTTTTAAATTAATATCTAAAAGTATTAAAGATGCATCATTATTTTCAAAAAACTTCATACATTCATCTTTTGTATAACAAACACTAGATTTAATTTCAAACATATTTAAATATTCACAAGTATTATTTGCAAGTTCAACTTCATCATCCACAATTAAACAATCATATTTCATAGAATACCTCCAAAAAAATAACTATATTAATTATAACATATAAAAAACAGTCTTTCGACTGTTTAATATTATTTTGTAAGTACTTTTTTAGCCCATGTTTTTTTATTACATTCTGGACATCTTAGATGTCTAGTTGTATGCATATGAGGAGCGAATAAAACTTTTTTATATGAAGCAGTAAATCTATTATGACAATTTCTACATTCATAGTATCCAGCAGCTACTTCTAGTTTTAATGCATAGAAGAACACTCCTACAGTAACCATAGTTGATACACATATAATTGTTCCTAATAATACTCCTTTTTCTAATGTTAATACAGCAAGTAATAATAAAGAAATATAGAATGCTAAAGTAGTAAATGCAAGTACATACATACTTCTTAATAATTCTTTATTTTTTACTCTTTCTAATTCTTTTTCATTTTTCATAATCCTTTATCTCCTTTCATGCTTAAATTATATAACAAATACTAAATAATTAACACGAACCTGTGGTTGAGTTTAAAGTTTTATATTATTTTTCTTAATAAACATTTCAGGTTTACCACAATTCAACTCTTCAGAAACATTAATATCCAAATCATCAATAAAACTTTGTATTTCTTTTTTTATTTGTTTTACATCCACTTCATCATTTGTACAATACTCAACTTCCATAAACAAACCTAAGTCTTTTACATTTTCTAATACAATTTCATATTTATCATTTATATATGTTTCTTTAGTATTATTTATTTCTATAAATTTAATTAGTCCTAGTTCTTCTAATATTTTTCTCATTGTATCAATAGATTCAATCTTTGTTTCATACTCATTTGAATATAACCATTTATTATCTTCAAATACATCATCTTTATACGTTACTAGAAACTCATCATTTTTCTTGCGTAATCTTAAACATTTATATATTTCACCATCTTTATCTGGTTTCAAATCATCTCTTTTTGGATCATAATAATACTCATCTATTACTTGTTTTTTACCAATATATTGAAATCTATTTAAAATATTTTTAGCTTTCTCTATATCATCATATACTTCTACTAATACTTCTATTTCTTTCATTTTAACTCCTTTATTTAATTTCATGAGCCGTAATAATTGTATAACTATAAGAATTAATTGTTATTTTAATATTATCTATCTCACAATAGAAATTCTTACCTTTTTTATAAATATTACACTCTTTATCTAATACTTTATCTTTACAATATTTAACTACATCATCAGTATCTAATTTAAGATTCTTCTTAATTCTATCTATCCCCATACTAGTTGTATGAACTTTATTAATATTTTGTAATAAAACTTCTTTATTCAAAAACATCACCACTTTTACTAAATTTATTATAACATAACTAATTAGTTTTATTGTATAATTATATTAGAGGTGTTTTATGAAAAATTTAATTGCTCATAGAGGTGCGTTTAATAATAAGGATATCCCAGAAAACTCTATTAAAGCTTTTCGTGAAGCTTTAAAACTCAATCTAGCAGTTGAATATGATGTTCAGTTAACTAAAGATAATATTCTAGTAGTATTTCATGATGATAATTTATATAGAATGACTGGTGTTAATAAAAGAGTTGAAGATGTAACATTTGATGAAATTAAAAATCTAACTTTATTAGATACTAAAGAACATATACCAACGCTAAGTGAAGTATTAAAATTGATTAATAATAAAGTATTTATGGATATCGAAATAAAAAATACAAAAAGAATTAAAGAGTTATGTGATTTATTAATTAAAGAATTAAAAAACTGTAATAATTATTCTCTAAAATCTTTTAATCCTAAAATAGTTAGATATTTAAAAAAGAATTATAAAGATATAAAATCTGGATATTTGATGAGTGATCGTCATAATAGTTTAATAATTCCTACAAAATTAATAATTAAGTATTCAAAGTGTGATTTTATATCTATTAGTAAAAATCTTTTAAAGAACAATAAATTTATAAAACTTAGTAAAAAATATCCTACTCAAATATGGACTATTAAAGATAAAAAAGAACTAGTAGATGATAATTATACATACATTTGTAACAATATAAAAAATATGTAAATTCTTACATATTTTTTTATTGTCTTCTAAACTTTTTTTCTTTTTGGAATACTTTCTACATATATAGATTTTGAATATTCATATTTATCTATTTCAATTATATCATATTAGATATTCTATCAACAAAATCATTTATAATTTTTTCATCATCAATCTCATGTATATCAAAACATTTCTTACCTAGATCTTTAAATGATGTACCTGAGTGAAATACTCTTTTTCTATCTATAATAATAAATCTATCATGATATGAATTATTATTTATAAATGTTATATTACTATACTGGTTTAAATATTTATTCTTTAAAGTATTATCTATATTTGATGAAATAATTATTATGTTTCTATTAATATTTCTTAACTCATCAAGTAATTTTTTACCTACATAATTATTTGTTAAACTTGAGGTCGCAATTTGCGACCTCAAAGTTTGTAGTTCATTTTTATTTAAAAACCAGGATATTCTATTAGGAAACTTTTCTTTATTTCTATTAACAGCTTCATTTACCCTTTTAGTTTCTACATTATACAATTTAGCTAAATCTTAATCCAACATCACCTCTACTCCATTAATTTCATAAATCATATCTTCTATTACTACACTTCCTTTTTCTATTATTTCATTCATTTTAACCTCTCCCTTCTTAATGAAATAAAAAAGAGACACTTATTTAAAATAAGTATCTCCGCATGCATGCAATCTTTATATCTTACCCTATAAAGAGAACCCTAGTCGCTCAAATTGTCATATTAATTATCGGTAAGTATTAATACATTTAAAACATAACATATTATTCTTATAAATTCAATCGAACAAAGCCATTTTTTATTTCTTTTTTACTATCCAAACCCATTGTTCTTTTAAAGATAGTTTTTTAAATTCATATCCATAATCCGATAATTCCTTTTTGAATGATAAAAAAGCATGATCAAATGGAAACCCAGTAATTTTAGAAACATCTTCAAATGATAATTTATATTCTTCTTTATTATTTTCTTTTACATATTTCCATAACGGTTCATATTTACTCATGACTTATCTCCTCTCTAATATATAGACTTTTGTACAATGTTAAATGAATATACTTCATAGTACTTAATTATTAATTATTGAATATAGACACATGTCATGATATCCATCTCTTAGTTTCAAATGTTTTCCTAATGTTCCTTCATAAATAAAAGCACACTTTTCCATTACTCTTTTAGATGATATGTTATTAATTTCACAGCCTCCAAATATTCTATTTACTTTCATCTCATTTAAACAATAATTTTTAACTGCTTCAAGTGCCTCAGTCATATAACCATTACATTGATATCTATCATCTATTGCATAATTAAACTCAACTGATTCATTATAATTATCTACATTTAAATTAATAGCCCCAATTATCTTTTTATTATCTTTTAATGTTATTAACCAATTATAGTATTCTGGATTATTATATTTTTTATCTATTCCTTTTAGTGAATCTATTTCTTCTTGTAACGTTCTTTTTTCTTTGTTTGCATAATATAAAAAGTCTTCTTGATTAACAAATCCTTCATATATTTCTTGTGCATCATCTTCTGTAAATCTTCGTAGTATTAATCTATTTGTCTCAATAGTTTTTGTACCTACATGATTCATTTTTTATCTCCTCTCTAATATACAGACACTTTCACAATGATAAGTTCTTGGAAACATATTAAATAGTTCTACTTCTTTTACCTGATAATTACTAAGTAATTTAACATCACGAGCTAAAGTAATTGGATCACATGATACATAAATAATTAAGTTAGCATTGCTATTATTTAACACTCCTATAGCTTTCTTATCAACACCACTTCTTGGTGGATCTACTATTATAGTATCATACCCTACATTATCTTTATTAATAACATCTTCTACTTTTCCACATTTAAAGTTAATATTATCTACATTATTTAACTCTTTATTTTTATTTGCAGATTTAATCGCATCTTCTACTACTTCTACACCAAATACTTTATCTACATAGTCACTTATGCATATACCAATAGATCCTACTCCACAATATAAATCAAGTACTTTTTTAGACTTATTTTCTTTAACAAAATCAATAATCTTTTTATATAACATATCAACAACATCATAATTTACTTGAAAAAAAGATTCACTTGATACATAAAACTTTTTATCTAGAATACTGCATATTAAAAATTCATTACTAATAACTTTATTATTAATAATTAAAGAAGAACATATATTTTTAAAACTATCTATATTTTTTACTTTACCATCTACTTTAATCATTACATCATTACTATAATTAGAATATCTAATCATAATTTTATCTATTTCATTTTCATCTTTAACTACTTCTTTTAACTTTATTATTACTTCATTTATTTTATCATTAACAAGTAAACATTCATCAATATTAGTAGTATTATTACTATTTTCTTCTAATAAACAAAGTTTATTATCTTTTACTCTTAAAACTATCTTATTACGATAATTATATTCATCTTTATAATTAATTTTATTTATATCTATATTTAGTCCTGCAAACTTTTTAAATATATTTTTAACTTTTTCTACTTTAAAATTATTTTCTTCATTAAAAGTCATATGAGAAAGATTACATCCTCCACACATATCATAATACTTACATTTAGGAGTTATTCTTTCAGGACTTTCTTTTATTATTTTGGAAAGAGAACCAGTCATAAAATTTTTCTTATTACTAGTTACTTGGACATCAACAACTTCATCTTTTAAAGCATTTTTAACAAAACATACTTTATTATCAATTCTTATTATTCCTCTTCCAAAATCATCTAGTTTTTCTACCCTTTTTTCCATATACTTCACCACTTCAATTATACATAAAATTTATTATTTTTACCATACTAAATATGGTGAATAATATGAATGAGTTAATAAGATTTTTAAAAGATAAAACTGGTTTAAGTAGTGATTATATATATCAAAAATTTATTATAGAAGATGAAGAAATCTATTTATTTTTTAATGAAGTATTAACTTCTTCTATTATGATTAATGATTTCATATTAAGACGACTAACTAAATTAAAAAAAGAAGAACTTAATAATTTAAATAATATAATACCTGATAGAAATATATTATTAATTAAAGAAAAAGATATATTTGATTATATTCATAATGGTTATGTAATAATTATAACTAAAGATAATATTTATGGTTTTGAAGAAAGAGAAAATCTAGATCGAGGTATAACTGAAGTTAAGAATGAATTAAGTATAGAAGGTCCGAAAGATTCATTTTGTGAAAACTTTAATACTAATTTAGGTCTTATAAGAACTCGTATTAAAACAACTAATTTAGAACACTTTGATATGTTTATTGGACGTGAGACTAAAACTAAAGTTGGTATTTTATATATGAAAAATATTGTTGATAAAGATACTTTAGATCAAATTAAATCCAGACTTAAATTAATAGATATAGATGGTATAGTTGATTCATCATATTTAAAAGAAAACTTAGAATTTAAAAACAATAGTTTCTTTCCAACAGTAATGTCTACTGAAAGACCAGATAAAAGTGTTATGGCTTTACTTGAAGGAAAAGTTGTAATTATTGTTGATAAAAGTCCTTATGTCTTAATTATGCCTAACTTCTTTATAGATTTTTTTCATACAGTAGATGATTATTATGAAAAACCAATTAATACTACTTTTATAAGAATTATTAGAGTTCTATCATTTTTTATATCTATATTTATTCCTGCTTTATATATAATGATTACTACCCATAATCATGATTTTATTAGTTTAGACTTACTACTTTCTTTAAAAGCTCAAAGAGAAAGTGTTCCTTTTTCTGCTCTTACTGAAGCATTCTTTATGATGATAGCATTTGAAATACTAAGAGAAAGTGATTTAAGAATGTCATCTACTAGTGGTAGTGCAGTTTCAATACTTGGAGGACTTATACTTGGAGATGCAGCAGTTAGTGCAGGAATTATTTCTCCTATTATGATTATAGTTATTGCAATATCAGCAATATCTGGTTTAGTATTTAACTCTATTGAATTAGTTAGTGCGATTAGATGGTGGAGATTTATCTTTATGTTACTTGCAGCATTTTCTGGTATATGGGGAATACTAATTGGTTTAGTAATACTAATAGTAAAACTAATAACTATAAAAAGTTTTAATAAACCATATCTTACTCCTTTATATAAATTCATTAAAACAGAATTTAAAGACTATATAATTAAATCTAAAAATAAAGGTGAAAAACTACGTAATCCCATTCTTACAAATAATACAAAAAGAGGTAAATATAGATGAAAAAGAAAATAATATATACAATTATAATTACTATTTTAATACTAGGTTCTTCTACTCTAACTAAATATGAAGAAATAAATAATCTAAGTATAATTAGCAATATAGAAATAACATATAAAAGTAATAAATATAAAATTATATTTCAAGAAATAGTGCCTATTCAAAATGATAGTAAAATAAAATATGAATATAAATATACTTCTATTACTTCTAGTAGTATAAATAAATGCTTTAAAAAAATGAAAGATCATTCTCCTAATACTATTTATCTAAAAAAAGTACAAAATATAATTATTAATTATAATAACTATAAAAGAATATTAAAATCTTTAATCAAAAATAATTATAAAATAAATAAGAATAGTAATATAGTAATAACTAAATTAAGTACTAAAGATATATTTAAAATAAATAATAATTATAAATATATAGAAAGCATCTTAAAAGATAAAAATATAACTTTAAAAGAAATTAAAAAAAAGAAGAAGATTAAAATACCTCTTCTTATTATTACTAATCATGAATTATTATTTAAGAAATATATTTATTTATAATATTTCTATTTCTATAGTTTCATCATTTTCTTTTATTTTAGTTTTGTTATTCTTTTTAGGCTCTGTTTTTACTTCTTCTACTTTTATATCTTCTACAACCTCTGCAACTTTAACATCTTTTTCTTTTTTAGCTTTTTTCTTTTTCTCAATCTTAGTAGCTTTTATTTCATTAACCATAAGTTTAAGTTCTTTATTCTTTTCATATTCTTTTATTTCTTCTTTTTCGTCTTTTCTAGTAGCTCTGACAAACATAATAAACATAATTATTAAACCTACTAAAAATAATGATGCATATCCGAATGATTTATAATCAAATATTTTATCTATTTTTATTTTATATATAAAATATATTATTGACATACTCAAACAAAAAGTACCTATCATAATTCCAATTACATATAAATTAAAATTAATATTATATATATATCTAGAATCTTTTTTCTTTTTATGTGTAATACAATAGATAACTAATCCTATAACATATAAAGATATTAGTACAATAAATGGGATTAATAAAATATTAAAAATGTTTTTTATATCGAATTTATAACCCATTATCTCATCCTCTTTTCTTCTTACCCTATCTTACTATATAAGAATAACATAAGTATTTCTATTTTTCAATTAATTAGTAATCTTTTTCTTTATTTCTATAACTGTTTTTATTTTTATATAACTAAATATATAAAATATGAATAAAAGAATTAGTAATATCACTAATAAATATATATTATTAAACAAAAGTAAAAAATCATATGAACCATGTATTAAAAGTGGAAATATAAAGCTACAAATCATATATTTTCTATAGTCTTTTTTATTTTTACTTAATTTAGCAAGTAACATATAATAACCCATCATAATACCAAATGATAAATGTCCTGGTACACTAATAATAGCTCTGAGTATTGCTGCACTTATTCCATAATTAAATACATACATTATATTTTCTAAAAATGCAAAACCTAAAGCAACAAAAGATGAATATACAATAATGTCATATGCTTCATCAAAATGTTTACTAGTATAACCAACAAATCTAGTACTCAACCACTTACATCCTTCTTCAAAGAATGAAACTAATAAGAATGAATATATAAAATATTTAATAAAATTAAAATTATAAAGATCAATTCTAAAATTAGGAAAAAATTCAAATAATAAATAACTAAATAAAAAAACAAATAAACTAGAAAGTATTCCACAACCAAATAATTTTAATAATAGTAATTTAGGTTCTTTTTCTCTATCATTACTATAAATATAAATACTTAATATTAAAACTGGTATCACAGCAAGTATAAATAATAATATTTTCATATCATAACCTCTATATTATTTTATCAAAAATAATAAAAAAAATAAATGTTTAAGCATTTATTTTATATTCTTATACCGGTAGACACAACTTCTTGTTTTTCAAAACATTTAATAGAATCATTTACTCTGTTATTAACATTCATATATTCAAGTGTTACTTTTAATGGATTCTGAACAACTATACTTCCATCTTTTCCACTCATTATTATATTATTAATCTCTTCAAAAGACATATCTTCATTACCCTCATTATTTATTCTTAATGATGAAGGAATACTATCATCTACAGTATGTATTAATGGATTATAATTTGAAATCTCTACACCAATAAAATATTTATGTTCATCATCTTTATGTTTTTCTTCAAGTAATTCTTTAATGCTATTTAATTCATTTCCTAATTCTTGTAATTGCTTATATTGATAACTATTTATATAAGCAGGCATAAATACTCTAATAAAATTAAATGGTTCCATAGTAGTATATTGAATAAAAATAGAACTATTAATTCCATCTGGATTATATTTTTTTAATTTTTCTTCATATTCGTTTGTAGCAACTACAGCATTATCTAAATTATCTATATCAACATCTAAATCTAATCCATAATTATCTTTAAGAAGTTGATAACGTAAGATTCCATGATTAGTTTTTCTCCAATCATCTCCTTCACCAGTTAAAACTGTGAAAGAATTATCAGGAGTTATTAATCCTAATGCACCTATATTATCATCATTATATTCATATTGATCAAAAAACTCATATGGAGTTATTTTTTCTAACATTTATCTCACCTTCACTTTTATTATACCAACAAAAAAGAACTTTTTTCAAGTTCTTATAAACAAATTTAACCTTCCTGAATTACTTTATCTAAAAGCTCATGTATTTTTATCCATTCTTCTTCTGTTTCAGGATTACCTAAAAACTCTAATGTATCAGGATTGTAAACTGCTGAAAAGATTACTAATTTATTATTTTCGTCATAAGTATTATCTGTATAAATAATATAATCTTTATTATTATCTTCATTCTTGAATGTTAATATAACATCATATTCTATCTTATTACCAAATTCATCTGTTGAATATATCTTTTTCTTTTCCATTATTTTAGCCCTCTTTTCTTCTCATCATCTTTAGAAGTATCTTCATTATAATCTAATACTTCTTCTTCTTTTTCTTCTCCATTACTTAATCCCTTCTTTAATTCAGTAATACTATTAAGGAATTCTTTTTGTAAAGATAATGCTTTCATTTCATAATCATGAAGTAATTTTTTCATTTGTTGTTCTATATCAACAGATTGTTTTTCTTTAGATTTTAATTGATCATCCATATTCTTTAATGATTCTTCTTTTTCTTGTATTTGTTTATCTAGATCATCAATTTTATCCATCTTAGCTTTTTCTTCAGGAGTTACTCCTATTTTTCCATCATTAGGTCTAAATACATTAACATTACCAATAGTTTCATCTTTATTTAAAATAATTCCACCAGCTGTTTTAAATGTATCATCACCTGTTTTTTCTCTTACAAACCATTCAACTGAATCAATATCCATTGATGGAGGTACTATTTCATCTAAGTTTAGAGGTAATAATTCAGTTAAATCTAAATTCTTAACTCTATTAATATAACAGTTATAGAATCTTCCACCCTCTATAGGACTCTTATCATTAGGTATAAAGTATACATTTACATTACTACATCTATTACCAATAAATTCTTTTTGTCTTTCTAATGAATAATTTATTTCTTCAACTAAATAATATGTTCTTGGAAGTGTTGATAATTTATTAAATAATAATTGATATGCATCTTCTTTATCTGGATAAGCTCTTTCAACAATATCTTTTATTTCATCTTTAACTTCATCATCTTCCCATTTATGTCCATCTAATAATAATTCAGTTAATTGTTTTAAATCTTCTACTTTAATTCTATTATCACTACTATAAATAGTAGTATTACCATTTAAATAACTAGTTAAATTAGATACAGATAAATTTGGAGGTAATTGAGAAATTCTACGAGCTTCTTTTATTCCTTCCATAGTATGTTCATGATCATTTTTATATATAAATAATTTTCTTTGTTCTTTTGCCTTTATTTCTTCAACTGCATATAAAATAGTTTCATCAGAAATTAAAGAACTAATTATTTGTTCTCTCATTAATGATTTACTTTCTTCATCTATGTCTTCTTTAGAACATATTTTATCAACTATACTTTCTACTTCTTTAGAATCTAAATCACTAAAGAAAGCTTCTGTTAATTCTCTAATATCATCTGTTTTAAATGAATTATTAAAATCATTATCATTAACAGCTCTTAATACTTTTCTATTAACATCACCTACACCTACTCTAGGTAAATCTTTAATATCAAAAGCAATACGAATTTGTCTCATATTTTCTTCATGTAATCTCAAATTATCTCTTTTAATAATTTCATTTAGTTTTTCATTTTTTTGTGATATTTCTTGTAATAAATAACCTATTCTTTTACTTTGTTCAATAAAGTTATATTTTTCTATTAATTGTTCTTCAGTTACATCTGGATAATTTTTTAATACTACTTTAAAGAATTCTTTTCTAACATCAGGATGTTGAAAATATCCATATTCAATTATCTTATCTATTATTGGTTTAAATTCTGTTTTACTTATTTTTTGTTTATTAAAATGAACATTAGCAGCTAGATAAGAAGTTATCTTAGAATAACTAATATTGGGTAAGTCATCTTTTGTTTCTGCATTTTTTATTTGTTCAATTACATTATTATGTCTTTGTAATTCTCTTTCTTCAGTCATATATTTACACCTCTTTCTTATTCAGTATATAAAATATCAGGATTCTTAATTATTTCTTCTTTTATATTAAGATTTAATTTTTTGATATTTTCTATTTTTTCTTCTACTTCTTTTGGTCCTAAAGTATATAAGTATTCATATCTTAGTATTAATGATTTTAACTCTTCTTTACTAAATATATTATTATATATATCATCAAGCATATTTTTTCTTTTTGAACCTATTGTAAATAAGTATGGATTCTTTTTAAATAGATCTATTATTTCATTATTAACTAATCCTTTTTGTTCAAAAAACTCTATATTTGATTTTATTAGTGTTAAATCATAGAAGTATAATTGATCATTAATTTTTGGAAATTCAAATAAATCTTCTTTTGTAAAACCATATTCATTTAAATAATTAAATATATTTTCATTCATAATATTCACCTCTTCTTAGTTGTTCTCTTAATACTTTATTTTCATGTTCTAAAGTTTGTATATCTTTTACAATATCTATTATATCTGATTCTAATTCTTTTATTTCATTTCTATAAAGTATAGTAACACCATCTAATTGTTCTTCATCTAAGTCATAAACTGTTATTTCTTTATTATCTAGTTTTTGTTTAATAATTAAATTATCCTTTAATTTTTTTAAACTATCTTTATCTTCCATAACTTGTCACCACCATATTATTCATGATCTCTTGTTTTAAGTTAGTATTCTCTTCTAATAGACCATCTTTATATTCAGTTAATCTTTCTTTCTTATCTCTTAGTATTTCTACCAAATTAATTAAGTTTTGTACTTTATCACTCTTCTTGTTTTTGGCTTTTAATTTATCAATATATTGATCAATACTTTTTACCTTTAAATGATTCAACACTTTAGTTCTTGCTGTATCATACTCTTCTCCGCTATAGTCTTTATCTGATTGTACAAATTCCTTTTCATCAGCATCATAGTACTTATTATAGAACAAGAGTGGAATTATATGTGTATTACGATTGCTATTCCAAAAATAGCTTGTATCTAATCCGTCTATATCTTCATATCCTTCAAAAGAAATTTTATTATATTGACTAAAAATATTACTATTATCTGGATATCCATTTTTTTTATATGATGTATATTTTTCTTTACTAAGCATATCTATAAATACATCTATTCTACTTAATATATTACTTTGGACTTGAAATTCATAGCTTTCTATAGCTTTTTGGGCTTTTTCTAACCTTTTAAATTTACTTTGCTCTTCTTCTGTTATATTTTCTTTCTTATTCAATTCATCGAATCGTTCTTTAAGTCTCTTTTTTATTTCTGGAGAATGACTCATCCAAAAAAAGCTTGTATCTAACCCATCTATATCTTTATATCCTTCAAATTTAATTTTATTTCTTTGTACAAAAATATTATTATTATCCGGGTCTCCATTTTTATATGATGTATATTTTTCTTTACTAAGCATATCTATAAATACATTTATTTTTTCTACTAAGCTTGTAATCTATCCAGCTTATCTTGTTCTTCTTCTGTCATATTTTCTTTCTTATCCAATTCATCTAATCGTTCTTCAAGTCTCTTTTTTATTTCCGGAGAATTATGACTCCAAAAATATCTTGTATCTAATCCATCTATATCTTCATATCCTTCAAATTTAATTTTATTACATTGACTAAAAATATTATTATTATCCGGGTCTCCATTTTTATATGATGTATATTTTTCTTTACTAAGCATATCTATAAATACATTTATTTTTTCTACTAAGCTTGTAAGCTTGTTTTAAATTCATAGTTTTTTATAGCAGTTTGGGCTTGTTTTAATCTATTTAATTTATCTTGTTCTTCTTCTGTAATATTTTCTTTCTTATCCAATTCATCTAATCGTTCTTCAAGTCTCTTTTTTATTTTTGAAGAGTTTCTACTCCAAAAATGGCTTGTATCTAATCCATCTATATCTTCATATCCTTCAAATTTAATTTTATTTTGACTACTAAAAATATTATTATTATCCGGGTCTCCATTTTTATATGATGTATATTTTTCTTCTCCAAGCATATCTATAAATACATTTATTCTTTCTACTAAGCTTGTTTTAAATTCATATTTTTCTATAGCAGTTTGGGCTTGTTTTAATCTATCTAGTTTATTTTGTTCTTCTTGTGTTTTAGTTTGTTTACTATTCAATTCATCTAATCGTTCTTCAAGTTTCTTTTTTATTTCTGAAGAATGATCACTCCAAAAATATCTTGTATCTAATCCATCTATATCTTTATATCCTTCAAATTTAATTTTATTTTGACTACTAAAAATATTATTATTATCCGGGTCTCCATTTTTATATGATGTATATTTTTCTTTACTAAGCATATCTATAAAAATATTTATTTTGGTATCAACACTCAATTTAATGTTTTCTTCAAATACTCTTTTATTTTCATCACTTAATTTACTTATAGGTATATATAACAAATCTATATCTCGTAAATCTTTCATTGATATATAATAATCTTTCATACTCTTATTATTTTCTTTAAGTATGCTTTTTATTATATCAATTCTAGAAGTTAATTCTTTTCTAATATCTTCTTCTTGTTCAAATTCAATTGAATCTACTAATCTATAATAATCTACTTTTAATGAATTAGTTAAATATGATGTATCATTTGATTCTTCTTTAAATATATCTTCTACTATACTTTGTACCAATTCATATTTTTTATTTGCTTTAAATATTCCTTGTTCTTCTAATTCTTTTATTTTTGTATCAATTGCAGTAATATCATAATTATCTTCTTTTAATTTATTTACTAGTGAATCTAGAAATTTTTTATATTCAAAAATATCTGTTTCTTTAACATTTTGTCTATCTATTGATTTATCTTTTTTTTGTTTTATTTGCTTTTTTGTAATAGTATTTATATCATCATTGTCTGTATAGCCTTGTTCACCATCAACAAAATCATAATTAAACTCTAATTCATTTTCTTTATATTCTTTATATGCAACTGAATATGCAGATAACATATAACATACTATTCTATTTAGCTTTTCAGGTTTATAATACTTTTTTCCAGATTGATTAAACCAATCAATTAGATGTCGATTACCTTTTTCACCTGTTCCATTTGCTTCTACACTTGATAAAAGGCAATTAAATAAGACAGTTCCACCTCCACCTGAATGAGGCATTATATGTTCTAACTCTAATCTTTTATTACTATCTTTTTCACTACGTTTTTTTTCTAATTCTCTTTCTATTTCTGATATATTATATTCTTTACCAGTATATGGACATGTATATGTTACATACTTTCCAGACTCATCTTTTTTTCCAAAATATAATAAAGATAAAGCAATTAGTTTTCTTTTCTCTAATAAAGCAAGATTTTCAGAATCTAGGCTTCTTCTTAAATTATTTTCTATTTGCCAATTGGATATTAAATCTATACTCATTGTATAATCTATTAAATATTGTTTATCTTCATCTAATTGATTATACATTTCAGACTTAAAATTAGGAATACCACAAAGCATTTCTATTATTCCATCTGTACTGTTAAGTTTTTCTAATTCTTCTTTTTCTAGTATCCTATCCATAGTATCACCTATTATATTTATTGTATCAAAAAAAGACTTATTTTATAAGTCTTTTATATTTGTTTAACATGTGGTTTACATTATTTTATATTATCTATGACTTTGTGTTACTAAGATAGAGTTTTTTAACTCTTCTTTTAAGTTAATATTCTCTTCTAATTTTTCTTCTCTATATTCAATTAATCTTTCTTTCTTATTTATTAAATCTTCAACTAACTCAATCATATTTCCTAATTTCTTTGCCTTATTAGACTTACTTTTTAGTCTATTAATATACTTTTCAGTATTCATATAATCTTCAATTCTATTTACTTTTAAGTACTTCAACACTCTTTCTCTAACTATATCATACTCTTCACCACTATAATCTTCACCTGATTGAACAAATTCATTTTTTTTAGCATCATAGTACTTATTATAAAATAGAAGTGGGATGAGTTTATCATCTTTAATATTATCCCAAAACTTTCTTACTGTAACATTAAAATCTTTATCTACTACTCTTTTTCCATTTTCATCTTTTTTATATGTTTTAAATGTTAGATTGCTATCAAATTTTAATAATTCTTGAAATTCTTCTTGTTCTGCATTTTTTAGCATTTCTAAAAAAATTTTTCTACGTCTTTTTGCTCCTTCATTTGTTCTAGCTCCAGCATCTGTTTTCAGATAATAATCATCTAGTTTTTCTCTTATATCTTCATATTGTTCTTCTTTATATATTATATCTAGTAAAGTATCTTTTTGAGATTGCCAAAACTGTCCTATTGTAACATTAAAATCTTTCTCTATTACTTTTTTTCCTTCTTCATCAAATTCTATTTTTCCATTTTCATCCTTTTTATAAATTTTAAATGTTAGATTATTATTCTTATTTAATAATTCTTGAAATTCAGCTTTATCTGCATTTTTTAACATTTCTAAAAATATATTTATTTTTATTTCATATTTCAATTCATTTCTTAGAACATCTATTTTATTCATATACTCTTCAATTCTATTTACTTTTAAGTACTTTAACACTCTATCTCTAACTATATCGTACTCTTTACCACTATAATCTTCACCTGATTGAACAAATATATTTTCTTTAGCATCATAGTACTTATTATAGAATAGAAGTGGGATAAGTTTATCATCTTTATTATTTTTCCAAAATGGTCCTATTGTAACATTAAAATCTTTTTCTATTACTTTTTTTCTATTTGCATCTTTTATTACATTTCCAATTTCATCTTTTTTATATATTTTAAACGTTATATTACTACCCTGTTTTAATAATTCTTGAAACTCATCTTGATCTGCACATTTTAACATTTCTAAGAAGATTTCTATACGTCTTTTTACTCCTTCTTCAGCCGTTCTACTTCTTATATAATAATCATCTAGCTTTTCTCTTATACCTTCATATTGTTCTTTTTTATATATTATATCTAGTAATTCATCTTTATGACTTTGCCAAAACTGTCCTATTGTAACATTAAAATCTTTTTCTATTTTTTTTCCATTTGCATATTTTATTACTTTTCCATTTTCATCCTTTTTATAAATTTTAAATGTTATTATTTTTGCAGTATCCCTATTTAATAATTTTTGAAATTCTTTTTCATCTGCATTTTTTAACATTTCTAAGAGTATATTTATTTTTGTTTCAGGACTTAACTTAATATTCTCTTCAAATATACTTTTATCATTGTCACTTATTTTATATGTAGGTATATATAATATATCTATATCTTCTATATCTTTCATTGATATATAATAGTCTTTCATACTTTTATTAGTTTTTTCAAGTATACCTTTTATTATTTCAATTCTTGCTTTTATTTCACTTTCTATTTCTTTTTCGTTTTCTACTTTAATTGAATCTACTAATCTATAATAATCTACTTTTAATGAATTTGTTAAATATGATGTATCACTAGTTCGTTCTTGAAATATATCTTCTACTATTCTTTGTACTAATTCATATTTATTATTTGTTTTAAATATTCCATCTTCTTCTAATACTTTTATTTTTTTATCAATTTCAGTAGTATCATAGTTATCTTCTTTTAATTTATTTACTAATTGATCTAAATATATTTTATATCCTTCTATTTTTGTTTCATTTTTTTGTTTCGATTTTGTTTTTTCTTTTCTAATAGTTTCTAATTCATTATTATCAGTATTTTCTTCTTTACCATCAACAAATTCATAATTAAATTCCAATGCATTTTTTTTATACCCGTTATATGCGATTGAATATGCGGATAACATATAACATACTATTCTATTTAGTCTATTAAAATCATAATAATCAGATTGACTAAACCAATCGATTAGATGTCGATTGCCTTTTTCACCTTTTCCATTTGCTTCTACACTTGATAAAAGACAATTAAATAAAACAGTTCCACCTCCACCTGAATGAGGCATTATGTGTTCTAATTCTAATCTTTTATTATCATCTTTTTCACTTTGTTTTTTTTCTAATTCTCTTTCTATTTCTGATATATTATATTCTTTACCAGTATATGGGCATGTATATGTTACATACTTTCCAGTATCATCTTTTTTTCCAAAATATAATAAAGATAAAGCAATTAATTTTCTTTTTTCTAATAAAGCTAGGTTTTCAGAATCTAGACTTCTTCTTAAATTTCTTTCTATTTGCCTATTGGATATTAAATCTATACTCATTGTATAATCTATTAAATCTTTTTTTTCTTTATCTAATTGATTATACATTTCAGACTTAAAATTAGGAATACCACA
>CADAWN010000008.1 GCA_902791625.1 uncultured Erysipelotrichaceae bacterium
AAAAATATCTTGCTTCATTACCTGAAAATGTAAGACAAAAAGCTGAAATTGCTCGTATGAAAGGTTTAGGAGAAATGGATGCTGAAGAATTAAATGAAACAACAATGGATATTGAGAAGAGAGTTTTAAGAAAAATAACAGTAGAGGATTGTATGGAAGCAGATTCTATGTTTAGTAAATTAATGGGTGAAGAAGTTGAACCTAGAAGAAAATTTATTGAAGAAAATGCGATCTATGTTAAGAATCTTGATATTTAGGAGGGTTAATGATGGACAACGAAGAATTAAAAAATGAAATAGAAGAAAATGAAGTAGATACAAATGAATATAGTGGAGTATTTCATGAGAAAGATTCACATGATGTTAATGATATTGTTAAAGAAATTAGTGATTCTTTCCTAGATTATTCAATGAGTGTTATTACATCACGTGCTATTCCTGATTTAAGAGATGGATTAAAACCAGTTCATAGACGTATTTTATGGTCAATGTTTGAAGAAGGAAATACACCTGATAAACCTCATAAAAAGAGTGCTACTACTGTTGGTTACGTTATGGGACATTACCATCCACATGGTGATTCATCTATATATGAAGCAATGGTAAGACTTGCTCAAGACTTCAATCAACGTTATATGTTAGTAGATGGTCATGGTAACTTTGGTAATATTGAAGGTGATGGAGCAGCTGCTTATCGTTATACAGAAGCTCGTCTTGCTAAAGTATCACTTGAAATGTTGCGTGATATAAGAAAAGATACAGTTGATATGATGCCTAACTTTGATGAAACTAGTCCAGAACCAACTGTATTACCATCACGTTTTCCTAATATTTTGGTAAATGGATCAATGGGAATTGCTGTTGGTATGGCTACAAATATTCCACCACATAACTTAAGTGAAGTTATTGATGGATGTGTTGCTTATATTGATAATCCAGATATAGATACAGATGGATTAATGCAATATATTAAAGGACCAGATTTTCCTACAGGTGGTATAATTCTTGGAAATTCAGGTATTAAAAAAGCATATGAGACAGGTAGAGGTAGTATTACAATACGAAGTAGAGCAGAAATACAAGAAACAGGTAATCATCATAGTATTGTTATTACTGAAGTTCCATATGGTGTTAATACAATGGATTTAAAGAATAAAGTTGCAGAACTTGTTCATAACAAAGTAATAGATGGTATATCAGATTATCATACTGATTTAAAAAATGGTGTTAAAATTACTATTTCATTAAAGAAAGATGCTAATCCACAAGTAGTTTTAAATAATTTATATAAACATACTAATTTCCAAGTTAATTATGGAATTATATTTTTAGTAATTGATATGGGAACTCCTAAAACTTTAGGATTAAAAGATATTATTGCTAAATATATTGATCATCAAAAAGAAATTATTATAAGAAGAACTAGATTTGATTTAGCAAAAGCAGAAGAAAGAGCTCATTTATTAGAGGGGTTAAGTATTGCTATAGATAATATTGATGAAGTTGTTAAGATAATTCGTGGTAGTGATGATGATGAAATTGCTAAGAAAACATTGATGGATAGATTTAAATTAGATGATCCACAAACTAATGCTATTTTAGAAATGAAGTTAAGAAGATTAACTCATATGTCTAAAGATGCAATAGAAGCTGAATTAGCTGAATTAAAGGAAAAAATTGCCAATTATAAAGAAATTTTAGCAAGTCCTCAAATGGTACTTAACATAATTAAAGAGGAAATGTTAGAAATTAAGAATAAATATGGTGATGAAAGAAGAACTTCAATTGATATGACTGCAATAGACTATATTGAAGATGAATCACTAATTCCTGTAGAAGATGTAATAATTACGTTAACTAATAGAGGATATATAAAGAGATTAAAATCTGATGTATATAGAACTCAGAATAGAGGTGGAGTTGGAATTAAAGGAATGACAACTAATGAAGAAGATGTAGTAGAACACCTAATTTCAACAAAAACACATGATTATATATTATTCTTCTCAACAAAAGGAAGAGTTTATAGAATGAAAGGTTATGAAATACCTGAATACAGTAGACAATCTAAAGGATTACCAATAATTAACTTATTATCACTAGATAAAGAAGAGAACATTAGTTCGATAATTAATGTATCATCTGAAGAAGAATTAAAATATTTAGTATTTGTAACTAAGAATGGTATTGTTAAGAAAACAGCAATAGAAGAGTTTGATAATATCAGAAATAGTGGAAAAATAGCTATTGGATTAAAAGAAGATGATGAATTAATTAGTGTTAGAAAGATTAGTGAAGATAGTGAAATAGTTATTGGTGCAAGCAATGGTAGACTTGTAAGATTTAATGAAAAAGAAATTAGAGCAATGGGAAGAACAGCTTCAGGAGTACGTGGTATTGACCTAGGTGGAAGTATAGTAGTAGGTGCTGAAGTAGTTAAACCTGATGATTTAATCTTAATTGTTACAGATAAAGGATATGGTAAAAAGACTTTAGTTGATGAATATAGATTAACTCATAGAGGAAGTAAAGGTGTTAAAGCACTAAATCTAACTGAAAAGAATGGTTCTATGGTTGCACTTAGATGTATTAATGATAATAATCCAGTAGATTTAATGATTATAACTAACGAAGGAATGATCATGAGAATGCCAATTGATCAAGTTTCTACATTAAAAAGAGCAACTCAAGGTTTAAGATTAATTAAATTAAGAGATGATCAAACAGTAGCTAATGTTACATTAGTTCAAAAAGAAGAAGATTCTGAAACAACAAATAGTGAAATTGTTACTGAAGAATCATCAGAAGAAACAATAGAAGAAGGTAATGAATAATTATCTTCTTTTTTTTGTAGAATTATTTTCCGGGAAATAATTTAGACAATGTTCCACGTGAAACATATAAAAATATATAAAAATGGATAAAAAATATTTCCTGGGAAATAATATAGAACAATGTTCCACGTGAAACATATAAAAATATATAAAAATAGATAAAAAAATATTTTCCGGGAAATAATATAGTACAATGTTCCACGTGAAATATATAAAAGATATATAAAAATGGATAAAAAATATTTCCCGGGAAATAATCTAAAGTAATGTTCCACGTGAAACATACAAAAAAATACAAGAAAATATATAAAAAATCTTGAAAAATAAAGAAATAAGTAATAAAATAATATCGATGCAATAAGTAAATATGGAACCAGGTCAGAATCGGAAGATAGCAGCCTTAACATCATTTATTTATGTGCATCTTTATTTTGGAGTAAAATATGAAAGAAAAATATATGAAATTAGCTATAAAAGAAGCAACAAAAGCTTATAAAATAGGAGAAGTACCTGTAGGTGCACTTATAGTTAAAGATGATCAAATAATTTCAAAAGCATATAATAAAAAAGAAAAAATAGGTAGTGTTACTAGACATGCAGAAATAATTGCTATAGAAAAAGCTAGTAAGAAACTAAATAATTGGAGACTTGATGGTTGTGATATATATATAACACTTGAACCTTGTCCTATGTGTGCTAGTGCTATTAAGCAAAGTAGAATAGCAAATATTTATTGTGGATTAAATAATTCTGACGAAAATAATATAAATATAGTTAAATCTATATTAAAAAAAGATAAAATTAATGGTTCTTGTAACATAAATTGTGGATTATTTTCTTCTGAAATAGAAGAATTGATGAAAAAATTTTTTCTTTCATGTAGAAATAAAAAATAATTGATTTATATGATATAATATATAGGTGAGGTGGGTTATATGTATCAAACTTTATATAGAAAATATAGACCAAAGAATTTTGATAGTGTGGTTGGGCAAGATGTAGTAGTTCAAACACTTAAAAATTCTATAAAAAATAGTAAAATTAATCATGCTTATATATTTTTTGGACCACGTGGTGTAGGAAAAACATCAATTGCTAAAATATTTGCTAGAACTGTTAATTGTGATAAGCAGGATGGTAATATTTGTGATGAATGTGATAAATGTATTTCATCTAAATCTAATGAGTGCCTTGATATTATTGAAATAGATGCTGCATCTAATAACGGAGTAGACGAAATAAGAGAATTGAGAGATAAAGTTAATCTTGTGCCATCAGAATTAAAATATAAAGTTTATATAATTGATGAAGTTCATATGCTTACTATACAAGCATTTAATGCTTTATTAAAAACCTTAGAAGAACCACCAGCTCACGTTATATTTATATTAGCAACTACAGATCCTCAAAAGGTACCTGAGACTATTATTTCAAGATGTCAGTGCTTCTCATTTGATAGAATTAGTAATAATGATATTATTTCTAATCTTAAAAATATATGTAAAGAAGAAAAAATTGAGATAGATGATGAAACACTTGAAAGTATTGCTGAAATGTCTAATGGTGGAATGAGAGATTCAATTGGTATGCTTGATAAATTATTCGCATATTGTGGAAATAAAATAACATATAATGATTTTATAAAAGTAAATAAAATTGTTTCCACAAAAGAAGTGGATAGTTTTATTGACTTAGTATATAAAAATAATATTAATGAAGTTATAACAAAAATAGATGAATGGAATTCTACTGGAGTTAATGTAACACAATTACTTGAAATGATGTTAAATTCACTTAAAAACATTATTATTTCTAGTATTACTGGTAAATCTGAATATGAAGATAGTAATAAATTAATTAAACTATCTAATTTGATAAACGAAAATTTGTTCGATATTAAAAAGAGTTCAAATCCCAAAATATATATAGAAATAATGCTTTTAGGCTTTATAAATGACTACCAAATTATTTCCCGGGAAATAATTTCAGAAGAAAAATCCACAAAAATAGTGGATAAAAAAGAATCCAAAATAAAAAAATCCCCAGAAATAGTGGAAAAAAAGATAGAAGAACCTAAAATAGAACCAAAAGAAGAAGAAAAAGAAGAATCAAATATTGATGAAATAATGAATATTAGATTAAATAATGCTTTTGCAACAGCTAATAAACAAGAATTAGAAAAAGATAAAGAAAAATTTAATAAATTAAATGATTATACTTTTGATCAGGAAATAGGTTATTTAGTATGTAGTCTATTAGATTCAAAATTAAGAGTATCCAGTGAAGATTATCTTGTTATTAGTTATGAATATGATTCAATGGTTCAAGAAAATATTAAATTATTAAAAAAATTAACTGATGTATTGAAAGAAAAGATAGATATAACAAAGAAAATCTCTATAATTAGTGATGAATTATGGGAAAAAGAAAAGAAAAAGTATGTTACTATGTTAAAAAATAAAGAAAAATATGAGATAATAGAAGAGCCTGAGTTAATTATTAATAAAAAGACAAAAAAAGAAACAAATAAAAACAATATTATTAATGATTTTGGTGATATAGTAGAAGTTGAATAAGAAAAGGAGAGATGAATATGAATATGCAAGCTATGCTTAGACAAGCACAAAACATGCAAAAAGAAATGATGAAAGTAAAAGATGAAATTGATAACACTGAATTTGTTGGTGAAAGTTCATTTGTTAAAGTAACTATTAATGGTAAAAAAGAAGTATTAGATGTAAAAATAGATAATACTGACTTAGATGTAGAAGATTTAGATATGTTATCAGATTTATTTATAGTAGCTACAAATAATGCTATGAAACAAGTAGATGAAGTAACAGAAAAGAAAATGGCAAAATTTGGTAATATGCCAGGATTATTCTAGGATTAGTTATGCCAGATAGTATTAAGAAAATGATTGAATCATTCAAAATGTTACCTGGAATAGGTGAAAAAACTGCAGAAAGAATGGCTTTTTCTGTAATGAATTTTGATGATGATCAGATAGAATTATTTATAAGTAGTTTAAATGATGTTCATACTAAGATAAAAAAATGTGAAATATGTAATACATTAACAGAAAATGATAAATGTAGTGTTTGCTCTAGTAATAATAGAGATAATACTTATTTATGTGTCGTTGATGATGTTAAAAATGTATTCTTATTTGAAAAGATGGGTATGTTTAATGGTTTTTATCATGTTTTAGATGGATTAATCTCACCAATGGATGGTATTAATCCTGAAGATATAGGTTTAGATAAACTATTAGATAGAATAAAAAAAGAAAATTTTAAAGAAATTATATTCGCATTTAATCCAAGTATTGAAGCAGAAACTACTGCAATGTATATAAAGAGAATATTAGATGGGTATGATTTAAAATTTACAAGACTTGCAAGTGGTGTACCAATGGGTGCAAATATGGAATATGTTGATAGTCTTACACTTGAAAGACCTTCATATCATTTGTTGGGTGATAATATGAAGAAGGTCTTTTCTATATTAAAAAAACTAGTATTTAGTGCTTTTTTAATATATGGGTATAATTTAATTGCTGTTAATTTTAATTTATTAATACCAATTAATATCTGTAATATTTCTATTGTAACTTTTTTAGGTGCACCTGGAATGCTTGCTCTTGTCTTATTTAAATTTGTGACAAGGTGAGGAATATATGAAAAATGTATTTGAAGAACAACAAAACTTTTTTGATTTTCTATCAAATGAGATTAAAAATAATAAATTATCTCATGCATATTTGATTGAAACTAATAATTATGAAAGTACTAATTTATTAATTAAAGAAGTACTTAAATTATTATTATGTAAAGATAAAGTAGATAATTTAGAGTGTAGTTGTAATCTATGTAATTTAATAGAAAATGAATTATATCCTGATATTAGATATATTTATCCTGATGGAAATAATATCAAAAAAGAACAATTACTAGAATTAAAAGAACAATTTCAAAATAAATCAGCTTATGATAATAAACAAATATATGTAATAACTGATGCAACTAAATTAAATAGTAGTTCTGCAAATACAATGCTAAAATTCCTTGAAGAACCTGAAGAAAATATAATTGCAATATTAGTTTGTGATAATAGATATAAAGTGATTGATACAATAGTTTCTAGATGTCAAATACTATCACTAAAAGAAAGTATTGATACTTCATTTAGTGAAGAAATAAAAAATTTGGCAGTTTTATTATGTGATAAAAATAAAGGTTTTAAAAATTATGATGAAATACTTGAATTATTACAAGATAAAAAGAATATGACAGATTTATTAAAGCAAATAGAAAAATATATATTCTCCTTACTTGGAAAATCTTCATTTTTATCATATAATGATAATCAAATAATTAAAATAATTTCAATATTTGAGAAAACAATTAATAAAAGTGAATATAATACTAATTTTAAATTACTATTAGATGATTTATTGGTACAAATAATGGAGGTGTAGTATGAAAGCAGTAAAAGTAATAACAAATTCTTTTTTAGGTAATTTATTTTTACCTGTTGGTGATATAAAAGTATCCGCAAGCGATTATGTAGTTATTGATTCAGAAAAAGGTCTTTTTCTTGGACAAGTAATAGGTACAGAAAGAGAATGTGATCATTCAATTATAGATGAAGGTAAAATACTTAGAATAGCTACTAAAGATGATATTAATAACAGTAAGAATAATACAAAAGAAAATGATAAGGTTCTTTCTGATGCTACTAGTATTTCTAAAAAATTAGAACTTGATATGACTTTTGTTGATTCTATATATTCTCTTGATAAGAAAAGACTTTATTTATCATTTGTCGCAGATGATAGAATTGATTTTAGAGAGTTAGCTAAAAGGCTTGCTCAAAAATATCATGCAAGAATTGAGTTTAGACAAATCGGTGTTAGAGATAAAGCTAAAATAGTTGGTGGTATTGGTCCATGTGGATTAATGTTATGTTGTAATAAATTCTTAAACGATTTTGAAAGTGTATCAATAAATATGGCAAAGAATCAATTACTTGCTCTTAATCCAACTAAAATTAATGGTGTTTGTGGTAGACTTATGTGTTGTTTGAACTATGAAAATGATACTTATTCTGAAATTAAGAAGAATATGCCTAAAATAGGAAGTTTAATAGATACTAAAGATGGTAAAGGAAAAGTAGTTGAATTAAATGTACTTAATAAAACATGTAAGGTTGAATATCCTAATAAAACAACTGCTATTATTGAAGTAGAGGAATAATATGGAAGAACTAAATGATGTTCTTGGATACAATTTAAAAATATATCAAAGAAGAGATTGGTTTTGTTTTTCACTTGATAGTGTATTACTTGCTAATTTTGTTCCAATAAAGCTAAGTACTAAAAAGATATTAGAACTAGGTAGTGGTAATGGAATAATACCTTTGATATTAACACTTCGTACAGATAAAGTTATTGAAGGTGTTGAAATACAAAAAGATTTATTTGATCTTGCAGAAAAATCAATTAAGTATAATAAATTAGAAGATAGAATAAAACTACGTAATGTTGATATAAAAGAATTATTAAAAGAAAAAGATATATATAATACATATGACTTAATTATTTGTAATCCACCATATTTTTCTGATTTAGATAAAAGTACTAAGAATGATGATATACATAAAACTATCGCAAGACATGAAATAAAGATAAATTTAGAAGATATATTAAAAGTTTCTAGTAGATTATTAAATAATGGTGGAGTTTTCTCAATGATTAACAGAACTAGTCGCCTTATAGAAATAATTGATATGTTTAAAAAATATAATATTGAACCTAAGAAAATTAGATTTATACATAAGAATATTAATACAGAGTCTACTATGGTATATATTGAAGGAATAAAAAATGGAAATAGTAGTCTTACAATAGATTCACCATTTATTGTTTATAATTTAGATAAAACAGAAACTGATGATTATAAAAAAATATGTAAGGAGGTTTTAAAATGATTCAAAAGAGTTATAATAAAAAAGCTTCACTATATTTAATTCCAACTCCTATAGGTAATATGGAAGATATTACTTTAAGAAGTTTAAATACTTTAAAAGAAGTAGAATTTATTTTATGTGAAGATACTAGAGTAACTTCAAAGTTATTAAATTATTTTGATATAAAGAAACCTCTAGTAAGATGTGATGAATATTCACAAGATAAAGTAAAAGAAAAAGTTTTAAATACTTTAAGAAATAATAAAAATATAGGTTTAGTTAGTGATGCAGGAAGTCCAATTATAAGTGATCCTGGATATATTGTTAGTAAATATGTTATAGAAGAAGGATTTAATGTTATAGCTTTACCTGGTGCAACAGCTTTTGTACCGGCATTATCTGTTTCTAATATTAATCCTGCTCCATTTATTTTCTATGGATTTTTAAATGCTAAAAGCTCAAAAGAAATAAAAGAGTTGAAATCATTAAAAGCTAAAAAAGAAACTCTTATATTTTATGAGTCACCAAAAAGACTTGTTGAAACACTTAATAATATGTTAGAAGTATTTGGTGATAGAAAGATTGCAGTATGTCGTGAAATAAGTAAAATACATGAAGAAGTAGTTAGAGGTAGTATTTCAGAGTGTTTAAAAGAATTAACTACTATAAAAGGGGAAATAGTAATAGTAGTTGAAGGAAATAGTGATACAATTGATTATAGTGATTTAGATATAATAGAACATGTAAATCTTTATATAGCAGAAGGAAAAAGTAATATGGATGCTATAAAACAAGTTGCTAAGGAAAGAAATATACCAAAATCAGTTGTATATAAAGAGTATAATAAAAAGTAGGTGAAGATATGAAATTAGTAGTGGGACTAGGAAATCCAGGAGATGAATATAAAAACACAAGACATAATGCAGGTTTTATGATGCTTGATAATTATTTAGGTAATGTATCTTGGAAAGATAAATTTAAAGGACTTTATTATGAAACTAATATTAAAGGAGAAAAAGTTATCTTTTTAAAACCTTGTATGTATATGAATTTATCTGGAGAAGTAGTAAGAAAATATATTGATTTCTTTAAAATAAATATAGAAGATATATTAGTAATAAGTGATGATTTAGATTTACCAATAGGAGTTTATAGATTAAAACAAACAGGTAGTAGTGGTGGACATAATGGTCTAAAAAATATAGAAGCTTGTATTGGTACTAAAGATTATAAACGTTTAAAAATAGGTATTTCTAAAGATAATAATATTGATACTAAAGATTATGTTTTAGGAAAACTAGATAAAGATGGTAAAGAAAAATTAGAAGAAGTTAGTAAAGTAGTAAATAATGTTTTAGATGACTATTTTCAATTAGACTTTAATTCATTAATGAATAAATATAACCATAAATAAAAAAAGAATAGGTAGGTGAAGAGTATGAGAGTATTAAATGATTATTTTAATATAGATAAATTTGATAATATAAGTTTATGTGGTATGAATTCAGAATCATTTGATATCTTTTTAAATAATTTATCTACTAAATCTAAAAAGAATATACTAGTTGTTACTAGTTCTTTATATGAAGCTAATAAAATATATGCTGGTTTATCAAATTATACTGATAAAGTAGCTCTTTTTCCTATGGATGATTTTTTAACTAGTGAAGCTCTTGCTGTTAGTCCTGATTTACTTACTAATAGACTTGAAACATTAAAAGATATTAGTTTAGATAAAGTAAATATTGTAATAACTAACTTAATGGGTTATTTAAGATATTTACCTACTAAAGAAACTTATAAAGATAGTATTTTAAATATTAAACAAGGTGATGTAATAGATCCAAGAAAACTATATGAAAAATTAGTATCTATTGGTTATAAGAGTGAAGCTATAGTTACAAAAACTGGAGAAGTTGGATTACGTGGATTTGTAATAGATTTCTTTCCTTTAGGACAAGATAATCCTTGTCGTATAGAGTTTTTTGGAGATGAAATAGAATCAATTAGATTATTTGATGCATTTACTCAGAAATCTATACAAAATATTGATAGTATTACAGTATACCCTTATTCAGAGTTCTTACTTGAAAAAGGAGAAATAGAAAGTTTAGAAAATAAACAAAAATATTTACCAAAATTTAATAAAAAAGTAAGTAATATATATGAATATTTAGATAATGGTATAACTCTATTTGTAAATTATAATCAAATAGAAGTAAGTTTTAAGGGAATATTAGAAGAACAACTTAATTATAGAACTACAAAAGATACAGATTTTGATAGTGATTATATGTTTGATTTATATGAGTTAAAAACAAGTAATACTATTTACTATAATAGCCTAGATAATATTTCAACTAAGAATATGAATAAAGTAGATTTCAAAGTAAAAACAATAGATTATTTAGGTGAGAATAGTGATATTATCAATAAATATGTATCTAAGCAATTAGAAAGTGGTAAGACAGTAGTATTTTCTATGAAGAAAAAACTACTAAGAAATATTGGTAAAATACTTAAAGTTAATTTTCATGAGACTACATTTGATGATATAAAAGAAAATAAAGTAAACTTTGTTGAATTTGATATGAGTGAAGGATTTATCTTTAATGATGTAGTATTTATATCTAAAAATGAAGTTATTTCTAATAAAAATGAAAGTAAGAAGTATAAAACTAATTTTAAATATGCTTCTAAAATAAAAGATATTAATAAATTAGTACCTGGAGACTTTGTTGTTCATAGTGTTCATGGTATTGGTGTTTATAATGGCATTAAAAAGATTAATTTTGATAACTTAGAAAAAGACTATATAGAAGTTTTATACAAAGATAAAGATAAAATATATATACCAGTAGAAAAGATAGATAATTTAAGTAAATTTGTTGGTAAAGAGGGTATTGTTCCTAAAATTAATAAATTAGGAGGTACTGAATGGCAGAAGACTAAATATAGAGTTAATAAAAGAGTATGTGATCTTGCAGATGAGTTAATTAAGTTATATGCAGAAAGAGAAAATAGACGTGGTTTTGCATTCTCTAAAGATACAGATTTACAAAAAGAATTTGAAAATGATTTTCCATATAATTTAACAGTAGATCAAATAACAGTTATTAATCAAATAAAAAGTGATATGGAATCTATTCAACCAATGGATAGATTATTATGTGGTGATGTTGGTTTTGGTAAGACAGAAGTAGCTTTTGTCGCAGCTTTTAAAGCTATAATGGATTCAAAACAAGTATTATTACTTTGTCCTACTACAATTCTTTCTAATCAACATTTTACTAGTGCAATAGAACGTTTTAAGAACTTTCCAGTATCCATTGCTTTATTAAATAGATTTACTTCTCCTAAAGAAGAAAGAAGAATAATAGAAGGACTTAAGAATGGTACTATTGATATGGTAATAGGTACACATAGATTATTAAGTGATGATATTAAACCATATGATTTAGGACTTTTAATAATAGATGAAGAACAAAGATTTGGTGTTAAACATAAAGAAAAGATTAAACAGTATAAAACAAATATAGATGTTTTAACTCTAACTGCAACACCAATTCCTAGAACCTTACAAATGTCTATGACTGGAATTAGGAGTCTATCATTAATTGAAACTCCACCAGTAGATAGATATCCAGTACAAACTTATGTTATTGAAGAAAATGATCAAATCATTAAAGATGCTGTTTATAAAGAGTTATCTAGGGAAGGACAAGTATTTATTTTATATAATAGAGTTGAAGATATAGAGTTAAAAATGTTAAAACTTAGTAGATTAATTCCTGATGCTAAAATAAATTATGCACATGGTCAAATGAGTAAGACTGAACTTGAAGATAGAATGATTGGTTTTATTAATAAAGAATTTGATGTACTTTTATGTACAACTATTATTGAAACAGGAATAGATATTCCTAATGTTAATACTTTAATAATACTTGATGCAGATAGATTTGGTTTAAGTCAGTTGTATCAGATTAGAGGACGTGTAGGAAGAAGTAATAAATTTGCTTATGCATATTTAATGTATCAACCTATGAAAAGATTAACTGAGCAAGCAGTAAAAAGGCTTAATGTTATAAAAGAGTTTACTGAGTTAGGTAGTGGTTTTTCTATAGCTACTCGTGATTTATCAATAAGAGGTGCTGGAGATATATTAGGTAGCGAACAAGCTGGATTTATAGATTCTGTTGGAATAGATTTATATATGAAGATGCTTAATAATGAAGTATTAAGACGTAGAGGAGAGTATGTAGAAGAGATATCTAATGATGATATAAAACCATATATTAGTGTTTCTACTCATATAAAAGATTCATATGTTTCTAATGAAGATCTAAAAATTGAGATTCATAGAAAGATTAATACTATATCATCTAGAGAAACTTATGATGCGGTTAAGAATGAATTAGAAGATAGATTTGGTAAGTTAGATGAAGATATGCTTATATATATGCATGAAGAATGGTTTGAAAAACTAGCTCATGAATTACAGGTAATAAATGTAAGACAAACAAGAAATTATATTGAGATGATTTTTGATAAAACAATTATTAATTATATAAGTTTAGATGATCTATTCGTTAAATCTTTTAATATTTCTCCTATGTTTAGATTTAACAAAAGAGGAGAAAATCTGGTTATAATACTTGATACAATTAAGTTAGAAAAACATCCAGTATATTATCTAGTAGAATTGCTTTTATTAATTACTGAAAATAAATCTTGACTTTGAGATTAAATATAAGTTATTCTTGATATGTTGGATAGGAGGTACATGATGATGGATTTAGAAGAATTACAAAAACAACATTATAATAATTATGTAGAAGCGGTAAAAGAAACTGTAAAATCTAATACAAAATCATTACTTGAAAATGATATCAATCCACTATTTAAAACTCCACCACTTGATTCGATGGATCAAATAAAAAATAAGTTCTTGTTAACTGCAAAAAAAGAAAGATTAATTATTGAAACTACAGAATTAACTAAAATATTAGATAATTATAGAAAAAATATAGAGAAAAATTTAGAAAAGATTGTTGATGTTAGAAACAATAGTATTATAGATAGTTTTAAGTCCTATATTAAGGATGAAAAAAATATTAAGTTAACAAAAACAGATATTAATAATATAGATAAAAAAATAAAAAAAATTATTAAAGAAGAACTTGATTGTTGTGTTAATAATTATATTTTAAAAAATATAAGTAAAGTTTTTAAAGAAGATAAAAATAGTTCATTTTATAAATCAGAAAAAGAAATAGAAAAATATTTTAATATTAAGGGTATTTATCAAAAACAAATACTTGAAAGTATTGATTTTAAATTATTAGTAAAAAGTACAATTTTAATAAATGGAATTAAAGAACAAACGGAAAGATATAATTTCACTTTAAATAATTCTAGAATTTTAAATAATTAAAGCATTATGTGCTTTTTTTTTGTACATAAGTTAACTAAATGGAAATAATTACCAAGGAAATTATTGGAAATAAACATTATAATATAAATATAGGTTGTAGGTATAAAGTTATACTTTTTTGCTAAAAATATATTTAAAGGAGAGACAAGTATGAAAACAACAGGTGTAGTAAGAAGAATAGATGATTTAGGAAGAATAGTTATTCCAAAAGAAATAAGAAGAAGTTTAAAAATCAGAGATGGTGAAGCTATGGAAATATTTGTAGATAATGAATATATAGCTCTAAAAAAATATTCTTGTCTTGATGAATTAGTAAATATTTCAAACGAATTAGTAGAATCTATAAGCAATGAATTTAAGAAAAATGTATTTATTACTGATATGAATAAAATAATTGCTTGGAGTGGTAATGATAGAAAATCATATTACAATAAGAATATATCAAGCTATATTTATAATAAAATAGTTGAGAGAATGAAAATAGATATTAATAATGAAAAAATAGAGTTAATAGATGGTAAAGAAATAATTTGTAATTGTGTAATATTTCCAATTATTGCGAACGGAGATGTAAAAGGAGCTATATCAATTATGTCAGAAAAAGAGATAATTACAGCAAATGAAGAACAAATTATTAAAGTTGTTGCACAATTTTTAGGAAAACAGGTTGAAGAATAATAAAAAGTGTGTTATTATTGTATCTAAGTTTAAGAGCTGAGAAAAAGAGTCCTTAATTAAAAATGATTTAGAGAGTTTCTGGTTGGTGAAAAGAAATGAGTTAGAATTAAGGATATGGCTTTGGAGCTAATATGTTGATATGTAAGCATATTCGAGTAATAGGCGTTAACTATTTAAGTGTATAATAAGTAAAACTATTATAAATTAAGGTGGTACCGCGGAATTTCCGTCCTTATGTTTATAATAGTTTTTTTGTTAGGAGGAGATAATTATGAAAAAATATTATATAACTACAGCTATTGCATATACTTCAGGTAAACCACATATAGGAAATGTATATGATCCATTATTTGCAGATTGTATATCAAGATATAAGAAAATTAATGGGTGTGAAGTAGTGTTACAAACAGGTACAGATGAACACGGTATTAAAATTGAACAAAAAGCAGAAGCTAATAATGAGACACCTAAAGAGTTTGTTGATAAAATATCTAATCAAATTAGAAATGTTTGGGACATTATGGATGTTAATTATGATAAGTTTATGCGTACAACTGACTTAAAACATGAAACAGTTGTTAAAAAAATATTTAAAAAAATGTATGATCAAGGTGATATTTATAAAGGCGAATATACTGGATTATACTGTATTCCTTGTGAGGCTTTTTGGACTAAATCACAATTAGATGAAAATGGATGTTGTCCTGATTGTCATAGAGAAGTAAAAGAATATTCAGAAGAAGCATATTTCTTCAAATTATCTAAGTATCAAAAAAGATTAGAAGAGTTATATGAAAAAAATCCTGAAATTTTATATCCTGAGTCAAGAAGAAATGAAATTTTAAATAATTTTATTAAACCTGGTGTACAAGATTTATGTGTATCAAGAACTTCAGTTAAATGGGGAATACCTGTAGATTTTGATCCTAAACATGTTGTGTATGTATGGTTAGATGCTTTAACTAACTATATTACAAATATTGGATATGATCCAGATGGTTCAAGTGAAGAGTTTAATGAATTATGGCCAGCAGACTTACAAGTTATTGGTAAAGACATTACTCGTTTTCATGCTATATATTGGCCAGCATTCTTATGGTCTTTAGGATTAGAATTACCAAAATTAATTTTTGCTCATCCATGGGTACTTCAAAATAATGATAAAATGAGTAAGAGTAAAGGTAATGTTATTTATCCAGATGATTTAGTAGAAGAATTTGGAGTAGATGCAGTTAGATATTACTTATTAAAAGAAGTTCCATATGGAAATGATGGTAATATAACAAAAGAATTGTTAATTGAAAAAATTAATAGCGATTTAGCTAATGTTTTAGGAAATTTAGTTCAAAGAGTTATTTCAATGGGAAATAAGTATTTTGATGGTAAAATATCAAATAAGAAAGTATATGATGAAATAGATAAGAATTTTATTGATTCAATCAATGGATTATATAGTGAATATAAAGAAGATTTTGATACATTACATATTTCAGATGGTATTACTAAAGTAATGGATTTATTAAGGAAAAGTAATAAATATATTGATGAAACAATGCCGTGGGTACTTGCAAAAGATGATAGTAAAAAGGATAAATTAGAAACGGTATTATTTAATTTACTTGAATCAATTAGAATTGGTTCAATACTATTAAGCCCTGTAATACCAGGAACTAGTGAAAAAATAGCAAAACAGATCAATAATAATGTAAACTCATTTGAGTATGATGAAAATAACCAATATAACTTAAATGATCCAGAACCATTATTTATGAGAATAGATGTAAAATAATTTGTAAATAGAAAAGAAAGTTAGAAAAAAATATTTTCTAACTTTTTATTTTGTGATATTGTTAAGTGGTGGTATTTGAAGTAAAAGACAAAAAGGAGATAATATGGCATCTACAAAGAATACTATTTTTAATCTTAATACATTATATTTTCTTATGCTTATAGTTTTTATAACTTTATTTAATGTAGAAAAAAATTTACTTGATTTAGTGTATTTAGGATTAATAACTTTTTATTATATTAGAATAAAAAAATATAGAAGTTGTCGCTAAATATCATTTTTTGTGGTATTTTTTTATTGGAGGTATTTTTATGTTTATAGATACTCATTGTCATTTAGAAAAGAAATATTATGATGATATATATAAAGTTATAGAAGATAATCGCAAAGCTAATATAGATAAAATAGTAGTAAGCGGTTGTGAAAAAGAAGAGATTAAAGAAGTAATTGAATATGCAAAAAAATATGATGATGTATATTTAACACTAGGTTTTCATCCTGAATATGCAGATTCTGTAACAAAAGAAGATATAATTTGGTTAAAAGAAATAGTTAGTAATAATAAAAAAATTATTGGAATAGGAGAAATAGGTTTAGATTATTACTATTCTAAAGAAAATAGAGAAAAGCAAATTATATTATTTAGAAATATGCTAGAATTAGCTAAAGAATTTAATCTTCCTGTAGTTATACATTCTAGAGAAGCAACAAAAGATACTATTGATATATTAAAAGAATTTAAATTAAAAGGAATTATACATTGTTTTAGTGGTAGTTTAGAAACAGCTAGAGAATATATTAAAATGGGATATTATTTGGGAATAGGTGGAGTTGTTACTTTTAAAAATAGTAATTTAAGAGAAACACTAAAAGAATTGTCTTTAGATAATATTGTTTTAGAAACAGATAGTCCATATCTTGCTCCTACACCTTTAAGAGGTACAGTGAATAGTTCAAAAAATATTCCTTTAATTGCAGAAGAATTGACTAAAATATACTCTGTTAGTATAGCTGAAGTTAGTTCTAAGACTATCTCTAATACAAAAGTGATATTTAATATTTAAAAAAAATAATATTTATGATATATTTTTAATAAGGTGGTGGATATATGGCTAGATCTAGCAGAAGAAAAAAGAATAATTCGTTGGTAGTAATAAGTGTAATTATTTTAATTGCTGTAACTATAGGAGTTTTCTATTGCATAAAATCTTACGTTGATAAACAAAAAAATAAGTCAGTATTAATTACTAACACCATAACTATGAATTATACTGATGATTATAATGGAATAATGGTACCTGCTACCTCTGTATTTAGTGATGATGCTGGCAAAATACTTAATACGAAAGAAAATATTTTTGATTTTGTTATAAGCTCTAAAATAAAAGACTCTACTAAAACAAAATATAGTCTATATTTAAAGAAAGATAAGAACTCAAATGTACCTGATGATATGGTAAAAATATATTTAGAGAGTTCAAGCGATAATAGATTTATTAATCCTAAAGTAGTTATTACTCCTAAAAAATTTAAAGAAGATGGTTCTAAGGGGATGCTACTAAAAAGTGATACATTATCTAAAAATACTAAGATTTATTATAGATTAAGAGTATGGATAGATGATAAATATATGGCATCTAATCCAAATGATTATTTTAAAGCTAATGTAAATATAAATGCTAAATAAAATTATATAGTGTAAAATAAATAAAGAAGTTGTGTAAAGCAACTTCTTTTTTTGTCAATTAAACTTTTAATATATATAAATATATATTATTATTTAATTGTAAAGGAGATGATGAAAATGCAAGATAAGACTTTGTCAAAGAATTATATTAATTCTAAATTTTTTAAGACAAAAGCAATGTCAAATATTGTCGATTTACTTATGCATTTTACTCATCTTTTACGTAATTTTGTTTTTGCCTTAATTATAATAATAGCTTTTGTAATATCTATAGTATTGGTAGATAAAGGAATTAATGCTTTTAGGACAGAAAAACTACCTGCATTAATTGATACATATCAAATTGTTAGTCCTAGTATGACACCAACAATTAAAGTTGATGAAACAGTAATGGTTAGAAGAGTTGATTATAAGAATCTTAAAAAAGGTGATATCATTACATTTAAATCTAGTGATCCTAGACTTAATGGTATGGTTATCACTCATCGTATTAATGAAGTTGTTAAGGATAAAAATGGTAATGTTTCTTTTATAACTAAAGGTGATAATAATCAATTTGTTGATGAAGCCAAAGTATTACCAAGTAATATTTATGGTAAAGTAGTTGTAAAAATTCCATTTTTTGCTACAATAAAGAACATGTTTAGTAATCCAATTTTTATTGCTGTAGTTATATTAATTTTATTTGGTTTAATTGTAAGTAGAAATAAGAAGAAATATACAGATAAGGAAGAAGAAGTAGAATTGTTAAGTTTCGATGAAGAAAATATAGAAATAATCTAATTATCAGGTGGTTTAATGGAAAAATTTAATTTTAAGAAAAAATTTGGACAGAATTTTTTAAGAGATAATCATATAGTTAATAAAATAGTATTGGAATCACAAATTCCAGAAGATACTTTAGTTGTAGAAGTTGGACCGGGCAAAGGAATACTTACAAAAGAATTATCTAAAAATGTTAAAAATGTACTTTGTTATGAAATAGATGAGGAACTACAATATGAATTAATAAAGTTACAAGAGGAATATACTAATGTAAAATTCAAATTTTGTGATTTTTTAAATTCAGATTTAAATTCAGATTTAAAGAAATATAAATATAAACATTTATATTTCATTAGTAATGTTCCATATTATATAACAACTCCAATACTCATGAAAATTATGGATAGTAAATTACCATTTGAGAAAATAGTAATGATGGTTCAAAAAGAAGTTGGTGAAAGATTTTCAGCTAAACCGGGTAATAAGAATTATTCATCAATAACAGTGTTTTTAAATTATTTCTATAATATTAAAAAACTCTTTAATGTTAATAGAAAAGAATTTATACCTGTACCAAATGTAGATAGTGAAGTTATATCTTTAGAATTGAAAAAAGAAAAATCATTTGTTAAAAATGAGGAATTTTTCTTTAAATTAGTCAGGGATAGTTTTAAATTTAAAAGAAAAACAATTAAAAATAATTTGAAAAACTATGATATTAAAAAACTAGAAGATGTCTTAAATGATAATGGTTTTACTCTTGAAAGTAGAGCTGAAACTATTCCGGTTGAGGTCTTTATTCAAATAAGTAATGCACTAAGTTAGTGCATTTTTTTGTTTAAAATTCATATACTTATTTGGAGGTTAAAATGGATTTTAAATTAGGTGATTATGTAACAAGAAAGTCATACAATAATGATGTTGTGTTTCAAATTGTAGAGATTAATGAAGGTAATGTTATTTTAAAAGGTATTGATGTAAGACTTTTAGCTGATAGTGATATATATGATTTAGTTAAAGTAGTAAAAGAGTCAGACTTTTATAAGAGCGACAGAGAGTTAACTAATAATTTAGTAAATTCAATTTCACTTGATAGATCAGAATATTTTTATTTACCAGGGAGAATACTACATATAGATTCAGATAGTAATTATTTAGAAAGGTGTATCAAATTTTATAGAGAACTTAATGTTGAAGCTTATGGTATAAATATAGAAGAGGAAAGTTTAGAAAATAAAATAGTTGAAAAAATTAAAGAATATAAACCAGATATCGTTGTAATTACTGGTCATGATGCGTATTTTAAGAATAAAGGTAGTAAAAAAGATTTGAATAATTATAAGAATAGTAAAAAGTTTGTAGATGCAGTAAAAAAAGCAAGAGAATATGAAAATAGCCAAGAAAAGCTAATTATAATAGCAGGAGCTTGTCAATCTAATTATGAAGAGTTAATAAAAGCAGGAGCTAATTTTGCATCAAGTCCAAAAAGAACAAATATACATGCTTTAGATCCTGCAATTATTGCTTCAAGTGTAGCTTTATCTGAAAAGAATAAAAGTATAGATTTGATAACAATGTTAGAAAAAACTAAATATAAAACTGATGGAATGGGTGGAATAATAACTAATGGAACAATGTATGTGGGGTTCCCTCGATGAATAAAGAAATATTAAAAGAAAGAATAGATAAATTGTGTGGTAAAAAATATAAATTTATCTTTAATGGTAGTAGAAACCAAAGAGAAAAGTTTCATGGTGTAATAGTTAAAACTTTTCCTTCTGTTTTTTTAGTGGAGACATGTGATAAAACAAGTAGAATCAAGTCTTTTTCTTATAATGATGTCATAACTTCTAATTTACAGATAATTGAAAAATAATATTGCATTTTTATTTTTTATATTATAGAATTAAATTATAGAGTGTAGGCTTTAGAGGGAGGAAAACAATATGAAGATTACATCTGTAAAAGTTAGAAAAATTGAGAAAGAAGATTCTCGCATGAAAGGAATTGCATCTGTTGTTATTGATGACTGTTTTGCTGTTAAGGATATTCGTATAATCCAAGGCGAAGATAAATTATTTATTGCTATGCCTAGTAGAAAATATCCAGATGGTGAATATAGAGATGTTGCTCATCCAATTAATGGTGATACAAGAAAAATGTTCGAAGATGCTATTATTGAAGAATATAATAACACTGAAGATGTAGCAACTACTGAAGAAGAAGAAAATTAATAGAAAGGCTTAGGCCTTTTTTTATTTGACTTTTAAGGCTTTATATATTATAATATACCTCGCAAAAAAGGAGACGGTGTTGTGAGATATGTTTATGGAGGAATGAAGTTAGAAGATTATTGTAAAAAGAACAATATAGACTATAGTGAGATTTCTAACAGAGTTAAAAATATTACAGAACAAGGTTATAAACTTTCTGGTAAAGAAATGCTAGATATTGTTCTAAAAGATGATGTATATCAAACTTTTATAGAACCAGTAACAGAGTATTATTATAAAGAAATATCATTAGATGAATATTGTCTAAATAATGGTATTAATTATAGGTTAATATTAGGAAGAATATACTCTTTAAAAAAAGAAGGGGTAAAAGACGAGAATATAGTTGTTATTGCTTTAAATGATGACTTATTTTATAAAAAATCTAAAAAGTATAAATATTTATACAACAATAAAACGCTTAAAAAACATTGTGAAGAAAATGGTTATGACTATTTAGTTATGGCTAGAAGATATGATAGATTAAGATTAAAATATCCAGATTATGATGAGAAAAATATATATAAAATTATATTTGATGAAAAATTATATTTTCAAACTACAGATATATATAATTATGGCTGTATGCCACTTAGTAAGTATTGTGATATTAATAAATTAGATTATGATAGAATTATTAAACGAATGAAAAAAACAAGAGCAAAAGATTATAAGATTAATACTAAAGAGGCATTGGAAGAAGCTGTTAAACACTATGAATATATAGCTAAGAAAAAATTAAACACTTGCAGATATTTTTATAAGGGAATTGGTATTAAAAAGTACTGTGAGAAAAATAATATTAATTATAATATGATTAGACATAGAATTAAAAAATTAAGAAGTATTAATGAAGATTTTTATAATGATGAACTTGCAAGAATAGCATTTAATGATGATGAGTACAATACTTATGTTAATAATACTAATGGTAATATTAGATATTATTACAATGGAATTCCTTTAAAGGTTTATTGTGAAAATGAGAATCGTGATTATAATCGTGTTTTAACAAGAATAGAATCATTAAAAGGTAAAGTAGATGAAGAAAAGATTGTTGAAACAGCTTTAGATGATGATAAATATCATAGTTTGGTATCCGAAAGAAAACACGGTAAGTATTACTTATATAAAGGATATACTTTAAAAAAATATTGTAAATTAAATAGTTTGAATCATATCAAAGTACTTGAAGAAATATTAAAGATAGATGCATCTAATGATGAAATGACACCAGAAGAAGTAATAGATTTAGCTATTAAAAGACAGGATGAGAACTTTGCTTTTAATGAAAAAATTCAAGAAATTAGAAATAAAAGAGAACAATTACAAACTTTAAAAGAACAATTACTAAGTAGTGATGGAAAAGATAATAATAAGAAACTTGTAAGAAAAATAGTCTAGAGATGGACTGCTTTTTTCATAATATTTAATTTATAACATATAATTTATTGGAGATGAATATATGGATAAAATAAATGATAGTATAAGTACTTATAATCATACAGTTACTATGGTAGAAAGAAAATCCTTTGTAACAAATGGTGTAAAAAAAATCGAAAACTTTGATGATAAGCAATTCTTAATAGAAACAGTTATGGGAATGTTACTTGTAAAAGGAGAAGAATTAGAATTGATTAAGTTAGACACTATGCAAGGGACAGTCTCTATTAAAGGAATTATAATTAGTCTAACTTATTTAGATGAAAATTCTAATAAATCAAAAGAAAATAGTATTTTTTATAGGTTGTTTAAATGATACCTTTAAGTATGCAAATAAAATCTATAGTTTTTTCAATATTTTATGGAATATTAATATCGTTTTTATTTAATATTAGTTATTTTCTTTTATTTAACAAGAAAAAGATCATTAAGTTATTTTGCTCAATAGTATTTGTAATTGATGTTATGTTTTTATATTTCTATGTATTAGAACATATAAATTATGGGTATATACATATTTATTTATTATTATTCTTTTTTTTAGGTTATATAATGCTTTATGCATATTTTAAAAATAAATTCCGTAAAATACGTGTCAAAAAATGAATAATTAACGGAGTGTTATTGTAAATTTACTTGACGAGCCATATAATTATTATGAGGGTGAGTGCCGTGAAAAAGGAGAAGAATGCGAAAACCAGCAAAAAAAATAAACGTAGAATAATTATTCTAGGTACTTTTTCCTTTGTGGCAATAACCTTTACGACTTATACAATAGGTAAATATTGGGTAGAAATATATCAAAAATCAAAAGAAAAAGAAAAACTAACAACTGAACTTAAGAAATTAGAAAAAAAAGAATCTTCTTTGAGAGCTGATGCAACAAGAATGAAAGATAAAGAGTATATAGCAAGATATGCTAGAGAAAAGTATTTATATAGTAAAAATGGAGAATTTATTTTAAGAATACCTTAAAATAAATTTTTTATTTATTGAAAAAAAACAATATTTCCGGTAAAATATTGTTGTATGTGCAAGAGATAATAGGGTGTGATTAAATATGAGTAATATTAATATAGAAAATGAATTTAAATTTAATAATAATGATAGTATTGTAATTGGTTGTTCAACAGGACCTGATTCTATGGCACTTTTAGATATGTTGCTTAAGATAAGAGAAAAGTATAATCTATTACTTGTATGTGCACATGTTAATCATAATGTAAGAAAAGAAAGCTATGAAGAAAAAGAATATATAGAAAAGTATTGTAAAGATAATAAAGTAATTTTCGAAACAATGACAATAGAAAATTATGGTGATGATAATTTTCATAATGAAGCAAGAAATATTAGATATAATTTCTTTGAAGATGTTGTTAATAAGTATAATGCTAAATACTTAATGACTGCACATCATGGTGATGATCTAATTGAAACGGTCTTAATGAGAATAGTGAGAGGTTCTAATTTAAATGGTTATTCAGGATTCAAAAAAATAGTTGATTTAGGAACATATAAACTAGTAAGACCATTAATTGGTTTTACCAAAGAAGAACTAGTTAAGTATGATGAAGCAAATAAAGTTAAATATTATATAGATAGTTCAAATTTAAAAGATAAATATACAAGAAATAGATATAGAAAAGTGGTTTTACCATTTCTAAAGTCTGAAGAGCCTAATGTTCATAAAAAATTCTTAAGGTTTAGTGAAAACTTGAATTTAGCTAATGAGTTTATAGAAAAAGAAAGAGATAAGGCTATAAAATTAGTAATGGAAGATGGAAAAGTTAATATTACTAAATTTAACGAACTTGATCCATTTATTCAAAAAGAAGTATTGTACTTTTTAATGCAAATATATTATAAAGATGATTTGATTCTTTTAAACGATAGACATATAGAGTTATTAGAGAGTTTAATTAAGAGTAATAAAAAGAATATGTCTGTTAATTTACCTAATGAGGTTATAGCAGTAAAAGAATATGACTATTTCTATTTAAAGAAAGAAACAGAGGAATTAACATCATATGAAATAGAAATAAGTGATATTGCTGAGTTACCTAACCATCACACAATAAAGAAAGTAAATGAAGTGGTTGGTAATAGTAATAATATTTGTAAATTATCAAGCGATGAAGTTCAATTACCATTAATTGCAAGAACTAGAAAAATTGGTGATAAGATTGATGTTAAAGGATTGAATGGTTCTAAGAAAGTAAAAGATATTTTTATAGATAGTAAAATTGAAAAAGGAAATAGAGATATGTGGCCTATTGTTGTTGATAGTTTAGATAGGGTTGTATGGATTCCTGGTTTAAAAAAATCAAAATTTGACAAAAAAAATGAAGAAAGTTATGATATAATATTGAAATACGATTAAGGAGGAATTATGAATAAAAAAGTTGATGGAAAATCTGTAAAGAAGGGACTTCTTCCATATTTATTTATAGGTATAGTTATATTAGGAATTTTTTATGTATTTAATTATTTAAATCATACTACTAACGTATTTACTTATGATGAGTTTATGGATAATTTAAATAATGGAAAAATTACAAAAATGGAACTTGTTCCACGTGATAGAGCACAAACATTTGAAATAACAGGAAAATTAGCTGATTATGGGGAAACAGAAGAATTTTTTGTTTCTTTACCTAAATCAGAAGTAATAGTTAATAAAATCACAGAATCTGTGGATAAACAAAAAATAAAGTTTGTTACTGAATCTGATCCAGAATCAGGAATGTTTTTTACAATTATTACTAGTGTACTTCCAACATTATTATTGCTTGGTCTTGCATTCTTCTTTTTAAATAGACAATTAGCAAGTAATAAGAGTTCAATGGATTTTGGAAAGAGTAAAGCAAAACTTTCAAATGAAAAGAATAAAGTTAAATTTAATGATGTCGCAGGACTAAAAGAGGAAAAAGAAGAGGTTAGGGAATTAATAGATTTCTTAAAAAATCCTAAAAAATTCCAAAAATTAGGAGCTCGTATTCCTAAAGGAGTATTATTAATGGGTCCTCCAGGAACTGGTAAAACTTTACTTGCAAGAGCTGTTGCTGGTGAAGCTAATGTACCATTTTACTTTATTAGTGGATCTGACTTTGTTGAATTATTCGTTGGAGTTGGAGCTAGTCGTGTTAGAGATATGTTCCAACAAGCAAAAAGAAATGCACCTTGTTTAATATTTATTGATGAAATAGATGCAGTAGGACGTCAAAGAGGTACTGGTTTAGGTGGAGGACATGATGAACGCGAACAAACACTTAACCAATTATTAACTGAGATGGATGGATTTGGTGAAAATTCAGGAATAATTATTATTGCTGCAACAAATAGACCAGATGTACTTGATCCAGCACTTTTAAGGCCAGGAAGATTTGATAGACAAGTTACAGTAAGCCTTCCTGATATAAAAGGTCGTGAAGAAATACTTGAAGTACATGCTAGAAATAAAACTTTAGGTAAAGATGTAACTCTTCATAATCTTGCTAAGAGAACTCCAGGATTTAGTGGAGCTGATCTTGAAAACTTACTTAATGAAGCTGCACTTCTTGCAGTACGAAGAGATAAAAATGAAATTACAATGCATGAAGTAGATGAAGCCACAGATAGAGTACTTATGGGACCTGCTAAAGTAAGTCATAAATATAGTGAAAAAGATAGACAACTGGTTGCTTTCCATGAAGCAGGACACGCTGTTATTGGATTAAAATTAGAAAATGCATCAGATGTACAAAAAGTAACAATTATACCTAGAGGTTCAGCTGGTGGATATAATATGATGGTTCCTAGTGAAGAAAAATTATGTTCTACTAAGACTGATTTATTACAACAAGTTACAGGACTTTTAGGAGGAAGAGTTGCTGAAGAAGTAGTATTTAAAGAAATAACTACTGGAGCAGAAAATGACTTTTCTAAAGCTACTAAAATAGTTAGAGCAATGGTTACTGAATATGGTATGAGTGATCTTGGACCACTTCAACTTGAACAACAAGAAGGAGCTGCATTCTTAGGAAGAGATTATAATAAAACTCGTAATTTCTCTGAAATGGTTGCTCATGAAATAGATCAAGAAATGAGAAAGATAATTAATAAGTGTTATGATGATGCTAAAAAGATAATTAAAGAAAATAAAAAATTATTAGATTTAATTGCTAATACCTTATTAGAATATGAAACATTAACTAAAGAACAAATTGATTATTTAGTTGAACATGGTGTTATGCCGGAAGAAAATAAAGCTAATCTTGAATCTATGTCATTAACTAGTTTAAGAGCAATGGCTAAAGAAAAAGGTATTAAGAATTATTCAAAAATGAATAAAGCTGAAATAATAGATGAAATTGATAAGTTAGAAAAATAGACGTACTTGTAAATACGTCTTTTTTTTGGTATAATTAGCCAGAAGTGGGGATTAAAGATGTGGAAAATAGGTAATGTTACAATTGATAATAAAATAGTAATGGCACCAATGGCAGGTATTTCTAATTCAGCATATAGAAGAATTTGTAAAGAAATGGGCTGTGGATTAATATATGCAGAAATGGTTAGTGATAAAGCAATATCATTTGGTAATAAAAAGACTATAGATATGCTTTATATGACTGATTTTGAACGACCAATTGCTCAGCAAATATTTGGTACTGATGTTGATAGCTTTGTTACTGCTGCTAAATATATAGAAGAAAATATGCACCCAGATATTATAGATATTAATATGGGATGTCCTGTACCTAAAGTTGCTGTTCGTGCTCAAGCTGGTTCTGCACTTTTAAAAAACCCTACAAAAATTAAAGAAATTGTAAAATCAGTAGTAGAATCTGTTAGTGTTCCAGTAACAGTTAAGATAAGAAGTGGATGGGATAATAATCATATTAATGCAGTAGAAGTTGCTAAGATATGTGAAGAAGCAGGAGCAAGTGCTATATGTGTTCATCCAAGAACTAGAAGTCAAGGTTACAGTGGTAAAGCGGATTGGAATATTATAAAAGAAGTAAAAACAGCTGTAAATATACCAGTAATAGGTAATGGAGACGTTAAAACTCCTGAAGATGTTAAGAAAATGTTAGATGAAACCGGTTGTGATGCTGTAATGATAGGAAGAGGTCTTCTTGGAAATCCTTGGTTAATTAAAAATTCTTTATTATTTTTAGAAGATAAAGAATATAAAACACCTAGTAAAAATGAAAAAATAAAGATGTGTATTGAGCATCTAGAATATTTAAAAGAAACAAAATGTGAAAAGCTTGCAATACTAGAAATAAGAAGTCATCTATCTTGGTATTTAAAGGGAATAGAGGGAGCTAATAATATTAAAAATAAAGTATATCAATGTTCTAATATTCATGATATAATGCAATTATTAAATGATTTTTTGGGAGATGATTTAAATGACTAAAATAAAAGAAAATGAATATGAAAAAGCATACTTTTATAAAAGAGTAATCGCATACATAATAGATGTTTTAATAGTATCTATAGTTGCAACAATAATAGCTTTACCTTTTAGAACAGAAGCTATAAAGAAAGTTGATAATCAAGTAATAGAGGTAACTCAAAAGGCATTACAAGGAAAAATTAAAACAGATGTTTATCAGAGTCAAATGAATGAGTTAATGTATCAAAAAGCTAAATTAGATGGTATAGCTAATATAATTATTATTCTACTTTCAGTAGGTAATTTCATTGTTTATCAAGGTTATACAAAAGGACAAACATTAGGTAAGAAATTAATGAAAATTAGAATTGTAAAGACAAATGATAAAGAACTAACTTTTAATGACTTAATTTTAAGAAATCTCTTGAATAATTTTATATTTTTTGATATTCTACTTGCTGTGCTTGCTTTAGTAGGTAGAAAACCATATATATATGGTTATAAATATGTAAATTATATTCAATTAACAATACTAATTGTAAGTGTATTTATGATTGCTATTAGAAGTGATGGAAGAAGTATTATGGATTTATTAGTTAATACTAAAGTTGTAAAAGTGGAGGAGAAGTAAGATGAGAGAATTTACTGAACAAGAACAAGTTAGACGTGAAAAGTTAAAAAATATAGAAAAACCTTATCCAGAAAGATTTGAAACTAATTATGAGATAGCAGATGCTTCAAAATTAGAAGATGGAACAACTGGTGTTAGAGTTGCTGGAAGAATTATCTTAATGAGAAAAATGGGTAAGATGAGTTTCTTAACTATTGGAGATATTTTTGGTAAAATTCAAGTATCAGTAAAAGTTGATATGATAGGAGAAGAAAAATATCAAGAATTTAAAGCTAATTATGATTTAGGTGATTTTATTGGTGTAGAAGGAGAAGTATTTACTACTCATACTGGTGAAAAGACTGTAAGAGCAAGTTCTATAGAATTTTTAGGTAAAGCTTTAAAACCACTTCCTGAAAAGTTCCATGGAGTTGAAGATATAGAAACTATTTATAGAAGACGTTACTTAGATTTAATTACTAATGACGAGAGTAAGAACAAGTTTTTATTTCGTAGTCGTTTTATTAGAGAACTTAGAAATTATTTAGATAGTAAAGGTTATCTTGAAATAGAGACACCTATCTTAAATAATAAAGCAAGTGGAGCAACAGCTAAACCATTTGTTACTCATCATAATGCTTTAGATATAGATTTATATTTAAGAATTGCTCCTGAAACATATTTAAAAAGAGCAATAGTAGGTGGTTATACTAAAGTTTTTGAAATAGCAAGATGCTTCAGAAATGAAGGTATGGACATGACTCACTTACAAGACTTTACTATGATAGAAGGATATGGTGCTTACTTAAATTATAAAGATAATATGCAGTTTTTAAGAGAAATGCTTCAAACTATTATAATGAATATATTTGGTACTTTAGAAATTAATGTAGGAGACCAAAAAGTAGATTTAAGTGGAGAATGGGAAGAAGTAAGTTTTAGAGATTTAATTCTAAGATATTCTGATATAGATATTAAAGAATATAATACTAAAGAATTATTATTAGATAAAATAAAAGAGGAAAAACTTGAAATAGATAGTGAAACACCACTTGAAAATTTAGGATATGGTAACTTAGTTGATCAATTATATAAGAAGGTTGCTAGACCTCATGTAATTAATCCTATATTCTTAACTGAACATCCTATTAGTTTATCACCTCTAGCTCGTGCAAATGATCTTGATCCAACATTAACTGATAGATTCCAATTAGTTATAAACGGGGCTGAAATTATTAATGCTTATTCAGAACTTGTTGATCCACAAGAACAAGAAAGAAGATTACTAGAACAAGCTAAACTTAAGGCAAATGGTGATGAAGAAGCAATGCCAATGGATTATGACTATATTGAAGCTATGGAATATGGTATGCCACCTATTAGTGGTTGGGGTATGGGAATTGATAGAATAGTTCAACTACTTACTAATTCAGATAATATTAAGGATGTTGTATTATTTCCATTAATGAAAAACAAAGAAGATATTAATAATTAATATCTTCTTTTTTATATCATTTTTAACAAAACTATTGAAAAATATAGTCATTATAGTATAATTATAATGGGAGGAGAAAAAATGAAAAAACACAATACATTAAAAATTGTTCTTATTACATTAGCTGTTTTTGTAGTATTAAGCTGGATTTTACCAACAGCTGCATTTTATCAAGGACAAGTAATGGAACAAGGACGTAATCAAATAGGATTATTTGATATATTTGGATCTGCTAATGTTGCTTTAGCTAACTTTGGTTATATATCACTATTCATTATTGCAGTAGGTATGTTTTATGGTGTGTTAAATAGAACAAGTGCTTATAAAGTTTTAATAGATAAACTTGTAAAAGCATTTAAGGGTAAGGAAATTATAGCTATTTGTTCTATAATGGCTTTCTTTGCTATTGTAACTTCTGTTTGTGGATTACAATTTGTACTTCTATTTACATTTCCATTTGTAATAGCTCTAGTTTTAGCTATGGGTTATGACAAAATCGTTGCAGCACTTACTACATTTGGTGGTGCTATTGTAGGTATGATAGGTACTACATTTGCTTATAATAATGTAATGTTATTAGCTGATAACCTAGGTCTAAAGTTTACAAATGGAATAGCATATAAAATTATTATTTTCTTATTATGTTTAGGATTACTTATACTAAATACTATTATGTATATTTCTAAGAAATCTAAAACATCAAAAGAAGAAAAGAAAGAAATGGAAAAACTTATTCCAGAAGAAGTATCTACAAAAGAAAAGAAGACAAGAGTATGGCCAGTAGTATTAATATTTGATTTAATATTAGTTGTATCCATACTAGGATTTATTCCTTGGGAAAAAGCATTTAATATTACTATATTTGCTGATATTACAACAGCTGTTACTGGATTTACAATTCCAGCATATATTGCTTTAATCGTATTACTATTAATTATTAATTTAGTACTTGTATTAAAGAAAAAAATGAGAGAATTAATTATTGTTGATTCTGCAGTAGGTGTTATAGCAGTAGTTATTTTAATAGGAAAATTTGTATTTAAGGCTAAATTATTTGTTAATATATTCAAAGGATTAACAGAGAATTTTGCTATATTTGGTAAAATTTTAGGAACTAATGTTCCAGCATTTGGTAATTGGGGAACATATGAGAATAATTTTGGTTTATTATTAGTTGCTACATTAATAATGGTAGGAGCTGTTGTCCTTGCACTAGTATACAAAGTTAAGAAAGATGATGTTCTAGATGGTTTCATTGCTGGTGCTAAAAAAGCATTACTTCCAGCTACATTTGTTATTCTTGTATATTTAGGATTAATTCTATGTAATCAATATCAATTTGTAATTTACAAAGGTATTTTCAGTGTAACAAAGGGATTCAATATATTTACATCAAGTTTAGTTCAAATACTATCAACTGTATTTAATTCTGATCCATTATATGCTATGAATAATACTTTACCATATTTAACAAGTATAGTTACTAATACTAAAATTTATAATGTTATTTGGGTATTATATCAATCTGTAACAGGTTTAACATTATTTGTTGCTCCAACTAGTTTATTAATGCTTGTTACATTACATTATTTAGAAATACCTTATGGTAAATGGTTAAAAACAGTTTGGAAATTAGTACTTGAAATGTTAGCAGTTATATTGATAATTTGTTTAATAATGCTATAAAAGTATAGAAAGGCCTAAGGCCTTTTTTTTGTCGCTTTTTTGGGTACATATTTTCTTGTCAATATGTTCAAAATATTCATAAAATAAATTAGAAAGGATGGGAATTATGTTTTCAAAATTTAGTGAAGATGCACAAAAAAGTTTATTACTTGCTAAGAAAGAAATGATGAAATTAAATCATCCATATGTTGGTAGCGAACACCTATTACTAGCAATACTCTCAACAAATAATTATGTTTCAAGAACCTTAAAAAAATATAATATAACTTATGAAATATTTTATAACGAGATAATAAAAATAATAGGAAAGGGAACTAAACAGTCGTCATGGTATTTATATACACCACTATTAAAAAAAATAATAGAAAATGCAACACTTGATAGCAAAGAAAAAAGAGAAAAAGAAGTATCAATTGAACAATTATTTATATCGCTTCTTGAAGAAGGAGATGGTGTTGCAATTAGAATTCTAATAGGTATGAATATTGATATAGATTTAATATATGAAGAGTTTTCTAATAAATATTTAGTAAAAAAACTAAAAAAGGATAATAATCTTTTAATAAATGACTTTTCTATTAATTTTAATCAGAGAGTATTAGATGGTGAAATTGATCCAGTAATAGATAGAAATATTGAAGTAGATAGATTAATAGAAATATTATCTAGAAGAACTAAAAATAATCCTTTATTAGTAGGAGAAGCAGGAGTAGGAAAAACAGCTATAGTAGAGGAACTTTCAAGAAGAATAGTTGAAGGAAAAGTACCAAAGTTTTTATATAATAAAAAAATTCTATCTGTATCTATCTCATCACTTGTTTCCGGTACAAAATATCGTGGTGAATTTGAGGAAAGAATAAATAAAATTTTAAAAGAAGTAGAAACTAATCAAAATATAATTCTATTTATAGATGAAATACATACGATAGTAGGAGCTGGAGGGGCGGAAGGGGCAATAGATGCATCAAATATTTTAAAACCAAGTCTTGCTCGTGGGAAGATCAGAATAATAGGAGCAACTACTTCTGATGAATATAAAAAATTTATTGAAAAAGATAGAGCTTTAGATAGACGATTTCAAAAAATATTTATTGAAGAACCAGATAATGAAAAAACTAAAAATATGCTTAAGTCATTAAAACCAATCTATGAGTCGTATCACGGAGTAAAAATTACTAATGAATTAATTGATTATATTGTAGAAGTATCCAGTAAATATATAAAAAATAGGAAAAATCCTGACAAATCAATTGATGTGTTGGATGAGGTTTGTGTAAAAGCATCTATTCAAGGGGGAAAAAAAGAATTAGTTTTATATGAGAAAAATAATATAATAAAAAAAATACTTAAAGAAAAGAATAAGGCAGTACAAAATGGGGATTTTAGAAAAGCAAATAAATTAAGAGTAGAACAAAATAATTTAGAAACAGAAATAAATAATGCCATAAATAAAAAGAAAAATAGTAATACTCTTATTATTACAAAAAATATGATTAATAAAATAATAGAAGAAAAAACACAAATACCAATATATGAGATTAATAAAAATAATAAGTTAATAATAAAAAAACTCGAGACTAATTTGAAAAAATCTATATATGGTCAAGAACAAATAATTAATACAATAATTAATTATACAAAAAAAATACAATTAGGATTTAGGAAAAACAAACCATACTCATTTTTATTTGTCGGACCAACTGGTGTTGGTAAAACTATGTTTGTTAAAAAGTATGCGGAAACACTATATGGTAAAGATAATTTTATAAGAATTGATATGAGCGAATATAAAGAAGAATCATCAATAAGTAAATTACTTGGTTCATCCCCTGGTTATGTTGGATATGATGATAATAGATCCATTTTAGAAAAAGTAAGGAATCATCCTAATTCTGTTATCCTTCTTGATGAAATAGAAAAAGCTTCTCCTGCAGTTATAAAATTATTCTTACAAATTTTAGATGAAGGGGTAATTAGAGATTCAAATGGTAGAAATATATATTTTGATAATTCAGTAATATTTATGACTTCTAATTTAGGTTGTATAGGTAGTAGTATTGGATTTAATAACATAGATACTATTAGTAATAATTTAAAAGATTTCTTATCTATAGAGTTCATAAATAGAATAGATAAGATATGTTTATTTAAGAGTTTAGATAATAAAGTTATTAATGAAGTTATTGGTGAAAGATTAAAGAATCTTAAAAAATTGTATAAAGAAAGAGGATATAATATTAAGATATCAAGTAATGTTATAGATTTAATATCTACTAAATCTAAATATAATGAGTATGGAGCAAGAAAAATAGATAAAGTAATTGAAGAAGAAATAGAGTCTAAAATCATAGATGAAATCATTGAAAATAAGAAGGTAATAACAGTTTAGATAGTTTTACAACTTAGTATATGTATGTTATAATTACGACAGCGAGGTGGTATTATGAAATTATATAATACGTTAACAAGAACTATAGAAGAATTCGTTCCAAACGAAGAAGGAAAGGTAAAATTATATACATGTGGACCTACTGTATATCATTATGCACATGTTGGTAATATTCGCAATTATATAGGTCATGATATTTTAGATAAGACTTTAAGATATTTAGGATATGAAGTAACACGCGCTATGAATATAACAGATGTAGGGCACTTAACTAGTGATTCAGATTCTGGTGAAGATAAAATGGAAGTAGCTGTAAAAAGAGAACATAAAACATCTAAAGAAATAGCTGATTTTTATACAGAAGAATTTTTTAAAGATTTTAAGAAAGTAAATTGTAAGATGCCTGAGATTGTGTCACGTGCTACTGATAATATAGATGAGTATATTAAAATAATAGATAAGTTATTAAAAGATGGATATGCTTATATTTCTGGAGGTAATATCTATTTTGATATTAGTAAGTTAGAAGATTATTATGTTCTTACTAATCATCAAATAGATGATTTAGTAGTTGGAGTACGTGAAGGAGTAGAAGAAGATAATAGAAAGAAAAACCAAGCAGACTTTGTTTTGTGGTTTACTACAAGTAAATTTGAAAATCATGAGTTACTTTGGGATTCTCCTTGGGGCAAAGGTTATCCAGGATGGCATATAGAATGTTCTGGGATATCGATCAAATATTTAGGAGAATATTTAGATATTCATGGTGGTGGAGTTGATAATATATTTCCACATCATACTAATGAAATCGCTCAAAGTGAAGCATATTTAGGACATAAATGGTGTAATTATTGGTTCCACAATGAACATCTTCTTGATGAATCTGGAAAGATGTCTAAATCTAAAGGAGCAATTCTTACAGTTAGTTTACTAGAAGAACAAGGATATGATCCACTAGCTTATCGTTTTATGTGTTTAAATTCGCATTATAGAAAACAACTAGTATTCTCATATCCAGCAGTAGAACAAGCTTCACAAACTTTAACTAAGTTAAAAAATAAGATTTCTTCTATTAAAGAAGAGGGAGAATTAGATAGTAGTAAGTTTGAAATGTATAAGAATAAATTCAAAGAAGAATTAAGTAATGATTTAAATACTGCCAATGTAATCACAGTTTTATATGATTTATTAAAAGATGATGAAGTAAGTGGTAAGACTAAAATTGAACTTATTAAGAGTATAGATAAAGTATTAAGTCTTAATTTATTAGAAGAAAAAGAAATAGATGATGATTTAGAGAAATATATAGAAGAAAAAATAAAAGAAAGAAATGAAGCTAAGAAGAATAAAGATTTTAATAAAGCTGATCAAATTAGAGATGAACTATTAGAAAAGAATATAAAATTGGTAGATAGTAGAGAAGGGACTAAATACGAACTTATTTAGGTGATAGTATGGATTTAGAGACAGTTAATGTATTAGTATTTGCCTATTTAGGTGATACTATATATGAAGATTATATTAGAAAATATTTAATAAAAAAGGGTATACCATATGTAGATGATTTACAAAAGGAAGCAGTTAAGTATGTATCTGCATCTAGTCAAGCTTCTTTTTTAAAAGACTTAATTGATAAAGAATTTTTTACTGAAGAAGAATTAAGTGTTATTAGAAGAGCACGTAACTATAAAAGTAAATCTCATCCAAAGAGTTGTGATATAGTTACATATAAACATGCGACTGCACTAGAAGCAGTTATTGGTTATTTAGAATTAAAAGATGATAAAGTTCGTATAAATGAGATTATGGAACAAATTTTAGGAGATAAATTATGTTAGTTTATGGTAGAAATGTAGCCGAAGAATTTTTAAAAAATAATAAGAATAAGATTAAAAAAATAATAATTCAAGAAGGTTTTGATGACAAAAATATAAATTCACTATTAGAAAATGTTAATATTCCTACATATTTCAAAAAAAGATATGAACTTGATAAGTTGGCAGAAGGAGTACATCAAGGTATAATATTAGACGTTATGGATTACGAGTATTATCCACTTGACGAAGTGATAAATTCTGATATGGAGTTTATTGTAATGCTTGATCATTTAGAAGATCCACATAATTTAGGTGCAATTATTAGAACAAGTGAAGCAGCCGGTGTTGATGCAATAATAATTCCACAAAATAGAGAAGTACAAATAAATGCTACTGTTATGAAGACTAGTGCTGGTACACTATCTAAAATGAAAGTATGTCGTGTAAGTAATATTGTACAAGCTATGGATAAATTAAAGAAAAATGGTTTTTGGATAGTTGGTACTGCTATGGATGGAGAAGACTATAGAGATATTAACTATGATGGTAAGATTGCTTTAGTAATTGGCAATGAAGGAAATGGTATGAGTAGGTTAGTTAGAGAAAACTGTGACTTTGTTGCTAGTATTCCAATGTATGGAGAAGTAAATAGTCTAAATGCATCTGTTGCTAGTGGAATTATGATATATGAAGTAGTTCGTAATAGAAAGTAGGAAATATGGAATATAAAGATATAAATGATTATGAAGTTTTATATCTTGTAGAAGAAAATCAATCAGATTATAAAGAGTTAATATTCAAAAAATATGCTCCTATTTTAAAAAGAATGACATATAGTTATTTTTCTAAGATGAAACATTTTGGTGTAGAATATGATGATGTTTATCAAGAAGCATTAATTGGATTAAATTATGCGATAGATAATTTTGATTTTAATAAAAATATTAAGTTTTATACTTACGTTGTCTTGTGTGTAAAAAGTAAATTAAGCTCATACTATATTAAATGTAGTAATGGAAAACAAAAAATACTAAATGATAGTATGACTTTTATGCAAATGAATGATTTAGATATGGATTCACTAATTTCTGTGAAATTTGATGATACATATCTTTCTTTTTATAATAAGGTTTTAGAGTTTAAGAATAGTTTAACAAGAAAACAAGGACAAGTATTTGAATTAAAATATAATGGGTTTAGTAATGCTGATATATGTAAATTATTAGATTTAACTGTAAAGGATTTGTATTATTATTTACGATTAATCAGAAAAAAATTGATTATGGAAGATTTTTAAACTATAATAATATTAAGATTATGATAGGGTGATTGTTATGAACGTAGATTATAATACTACTAATTTTGAACAATTTATCAGTAAATATAGTTCTAGTCGTGATAAAGATTTAGATGAAATCAAAAACTTTTTTTTAAGTTTTGATAAGAAAATGAAAATGTATCATGATAATAACTATATTATTACTAGTTTCAGATTACAAGATATTATTGTCTATGAATCTAGTAATGATGGTCATAATGTATATGATGTTGATTTTAAATATTATACTGAAAAAGAAAATACAAATGTAACTATGCGTGAAAATATATTTTATTCAGCTTGTTTAGCAGTAGGTGTTTATAACAATTGTTTAAGTTATATAAATCCTGATAAACCTAACTTTCTAAAGAATAATTTTTATTTATTTGCAGAAAATATTCCAAGTGATGTTGTTAGTTATTATAGAGGTGTTATTGAAAGAGATGCAGAAGTGTATTTAACAGAATTTGTTACAACAAGCAAGCAGCAAGAAATTGATAGGATGAAAAGGGAAATGGATGCAGAAGCTCAAAAGGAAGCAGAATTACAAAAGAATAAAGATGTTCCAAAACCAAAGTCATCAATTCAAAATGATACTTGGGGTACAAGTGATGCAGCTTTTTCGTCAGTTGCTCTATTCCCAATTATATTTTCAATACTAGGAATATTAATTCCAATATTATTTGTGTTATTTTATTGACATTCTTAAGTGTTTATGTTATTTTATATGTGAACACGAAAGAGTGTTTTTATTTTGAAAAAAATTAGGAAGTGAAATTATGGCTAAAAAGGAACAAACAAAGACTAAGAAAGAACAAGTTAATAAAGTTGGTGTTTGGGGAAGATTTATGAATTACTGTCATGGTGTTAAGACAGAGTTTAAGAGAGTTCGTTGGACAACTAAAAAAGAATTAAAGACATATTCTATTGCAACAATTACTTTTGTATTAGTATTTTCTTTATTCTTTTATGGAGTTAATGCACTTTATGCTTTAATTCATACATTAATAGGTTAGGAGGAATACTATGGATAAACAATGGTATGTAGTTAATACTTATTCTGGACACGAGAATAAAGTAAAAGAAAAACTAGAGATGAGAGCTGAATCTATGGGAATGCAAGACTATATATATAGAGTAGTAGTTCCTATGGAAAAAGTTAAAGAAAAAAATGGTGTTGAAAAAGAAAAAGAAAAGAAGATGTTTCCTGGATATATTCTAGTTGAAATGGTTATGAGTGATGAAGCTTGGTATATTGTACGTAATACACCTGGTGTTACAGGATTTATCGGATCAAGTGGAAAAGGAGCTAAACCTACACCACTTCAACCATATGAAGTAGATAAAATACTTAATAGTATGGGTATTGCTAGAATGGAAATCGATAAGGATTTAGTAGAAGGTACTAAGGTTAGTATCATCGATGGACCATTCAAAGGAATGTTTGGAAAAGTTGATTCAGTTGAAGCTGAAACAGGAAAAGTTAACCTACTTGTTGACTTATTTGGTCAAGAAACAAGTGTTGAAGTTGAACTAAGCCAAATTCAAAAAATATAAAACACTTGCATAATTTATTATTATGTGTTATTATTTAAACGCTATATTTATTTTAATATAGATTTAGTGGGAGGCAGTTAAAGCTAAAATTTAGTGAAATGCGGATAAAGCTATTTGAACCACTCGCGAAAACGAAATTTAATTATAGGAGGTGTTTTTCGTGGCAAAAGAAGCAATTAAGAAAATAAAATTACAAATCCCTGCAGGAAAAGCTACACCAGCTCCACCAGTTGGAACTGTATTAGGACCAGCAGGAATTAACTTACAAGAATTTTGTACAAAATATAATGATGCTACTAGAGATAAAATGGGTGACATTTTACCAGTAGAAATTTCAATATATGATGATAGAAGTTTTGATTTTATAATTAAAACTCCACCTACAGGTTTCTTACTTAAGAAAGTTGCACATATTAAAAAAGGATCTGTTAAAGGTGCTACTGAAACAGTTGCAACAATTACTGTTGATCAACTTCGTCAAATTGCAGAAATCAAATTACCTGATTTAAATTGTGATACAATTGAAGCTGCAATGAAAACAGTTGCTGGAACTGCTCGCAACATGGGAATTGTTGTTGACGGTTACAACGCTGACTCAGAAAAATAATAAAATAAAAGTAAATTAATCCGCAGGTTAAAAAATTTTAAGTAACGTTTCCGCTTGTACTTATAAATTAGGGAGGAAAAAATATGAAAAATAGAAGCAAGAAATATACTGAAGCTGTTTCTAAAATAGAAAAAGGAAAAGTATATACAAAAGAAGAAGCTGTTAAATTAGTAAAAGAAACATCAATTACTAAATTTGATGGTACTGTAGAAGTTGCTCTAAGACTTAATCTTGATACTAAAAAAGCTGATCAACAATTAAGAGGAGCAATAGTTTTACCTAAAGGAACAGGTAAATCAAATCGTGTAATAGTTATTGCTAAAGGTGATGCTGCTACTAAAGCTAAAGAAGCTGGAGCAGATTACGTTGGTGATATGGATTTATTACAAAAAATTGAAAAAGAAAATTGGTTTGAATTTGATACAATGATTGCAACACCTGATATGATGCCACTTCTTGGTAAGTTAGGTAGAGTATTAGGACCAAAAGGATTAATGCCAAACCCAAAAACAGGTACTGTAACAATGGATCCTGCAAAAGCTGTTGAAGAAGCTAAAGCTGGACGTGTTGAATACAGAACTGATAGTTTTGGAAATATACATGCAGTTATTGGAAAAGTATCATTTACTGAAGATGAATTAAAAGAAAACTTAGATGCATTTGTACAAAATATCATCAAAATTCGTCCAACTTCAGTAAAAGGAGATTACATTAAGAATATTACTATTACTTCTACTATGGGTCCTGGAATTAAAGTTTCTTTAAATAGTTTTGACAAATAGTAAATAATAGTGTATTATAAATTTAATTTGTTGGTGCCATAGACAGTAGGTGTAGAAGTAAATCCTACCGAGGACTATCTTAAAAGTAAATAAGGGTTCTTGTGTCTATTCATAAGAATCTTTTTTATGGCAACTCGAATCATAAGGAGGTGTATGTATGGCAAGTGAGAAAATCTTAAAAGAAAAGCAAGCAGTAATCGATGAAATCAAAGAAAAAGTAGAAGCTGCAACAAGCATAGTTTTATTTGACTATCGTGGACTTACTGATGCTGAGATTAAAGAACTTCGTTCTAAATTAAAAGAATCTGGTTCTTACTATAAAGTATTCAAGAATACTTTAATGAATCGTGCTTTTAATGATTTAAGTATTGACTTAGGAGATGCTTTAACTGGACCAAGCGCATTATTACTTGGAACTGATCAAGTTGCTCCAATCAAAACTTTAACTGAATTTGCTAAAGATCACCCAGCACTAGAATTAAAAGTAGGAATTATTGATGGAGAGATTGCTGACAAAGCAAAATTAAAAGAATATGCATCTTTACCTTCAAGAGAACAACTACTTACAATGCTTGCTGGTGGTATGATTGGTATAGCAAGAGACTTGTCTATTTGCTTAGATTTATATTCTAAACAGTTAGAAGAAAAATAAATAATAATTAATAAAAAATAAAATAAATAATAGGAGGAATTAAAAATGGCTAAATTAACAAAAGAAGATTTTATCGCTTCATTAAAAGAAATGACACTTTTAGAAATTAAAGAATTAGTAGATGCAATGAAAGAGGAATTTGGTGTAGATCCATCAGCTGTTGCTGTTGCTGCTCCTGCTCAAGGTGCAGCTGGTGCTGATGCTGCTCCATCTGTAGTTACTGTATCAATCGCTGATGCTGGAGCTGGAAAAGTTGGAGTTATCAAAGTTGTTCGTGAAATCACTGGTTTAGGTTTAAAAGAATCTAAAGATATAGTTGATCAAAATGGTGTCGTTAAAGAAAACGTTTCAGTAGATGAAGCTAATGAAATTAAAGCTAAGCTTGAAGAAGCTGGAGCTACAGTAGAAGTTAAATAGTTAACTTAAGCAACCAATAAGGTTGCTTTTTTTGACTTGACTTTTTTCAAAATATGGTGTATTATACAATTTACGGAAGGGAGATAACTATTTAGTTTGGTAAGTAGTTATCTCTTTTAGTTTTTATAGAGGTTATTTATGAGTCAATATTTTAATAATGATAATAGTATTCAGAGTAACGTAGTTAAAACATATGCGAATATTTTGGGAGAAAGTTTTACTTTTTATACGGATAATGGAGTTTTCTCAAAAACAGGAGTTGATTTTGGATCAAGACTATTACTTGAATCTATTCCACTTGATTCTCTAGGAAATTCGTTACTTGATGTTGGATGTGGATACGGTGTTTTTGGAATTGTATTAAATAAAAAACTTGGTATTAAATGTACGATGTGTGATGTAAATAGACGAGCACTACATTTAGCTAAGAGAAATATAGAAGAAAATAAGTGTAATAATTGTGAGGTGATAGAAAGTAGCTGTTATGAGAATATAGTAGGAAAATATTCAACTATAATTACTAATCCTCCTATTAGGGCTGGTAAGAAAATAGTATATGAAATACTAGAAAAAGCTAAAGAACATCTTGAGCCTGGAGGTAGTTTAATATTTGTTGTCAGAAAGGAACAAGGTGCTAAATCGATAATTTCTGACATGCAAAAATTATATAATTTAACTATATTAGCAAAAAAGAAAGGATTTTTTATAATAAAATGTACATTTTGATTGACTTATTGTTAAATTTATGTTATTAATATAAATTGGCAACGTATTATTTTTTATAAATATGTTCTTTGAATTTATTATTGTATTGGGGTGAAATATGTGTCATATAAAATAGTAAACTGTGGTGGACATCGTGAAAGAAGAAATTATTCTAAAATCCGTAATATCTATGAATTAAAGGATTTATTAGAGATTCAAAAGAAATCTTATCAAAGATTCATAGAGGAAGGAATAAAAGAGGTTTTTGAGGACTTATTTCCTGTTGAAGATTTCTCTGGAACTTTCAAGTTAGAATTTGGTGATTATCATTTTGATGAACCAAGATTCTCAATTAAAGAAAGTAAGGATAGAGAAATTACTTATTCTGCACCTTTAAAGGTTGAAGTAAGATTATTTAACTGTGAAACTGGAGAGGTAAAAGAACAAGAGATATTTATGGGTGATATGCCTATAATGACAGATTCTGGTACATTTGTTATCAATGGTGCTGAACGTGTTATTGTATCTCAATTAGTTCGTAGCCCAAGTGTATATTTCAATCATGAAATAGATAAGAATGGACGTGAATTAATAACTTCACAAATCATTCCTACACGTGGTACTTGGTTAGAATTCGAAACTGATGCAAGAGATATATTATATGTTAGAATAGACCGTACAAGAAAAGTAACATTAACTACATTGTTACGTGCTTTTGGTTTGTCTAACGATGATGATATTTATAG
>CADAWN010000009.1 GCA_902791625.1 uncultured Erysipelotrichaceae bacterium
TACAGATTTATGTTGTCCTATTTTAGATATAATTTCAGCTTCACGTGCATGGTTCTTAGCATTTAATACTTCATGTGGTATTTTAGCTTTCTTTAATAAGTCACTTACTAATTCACTTGTTTCAATAGCAATTGTACCAATTAATACTGGTTGTCCTGCTTCATATCTTTCTTTTACAAAATTAACTATAGCTTTATATTTAGCAGCTTTAGTAGCGTATACTAAATCTGGTGCATCTACACGAATAACTGGTTTATTTGTTGGAATACAAATAACATACATGTTATAAATATTTCTAAATTCTTCTTCTTCAGTCTTAGCAGTACCAGTCATACCTGCTAATTTTTGATACATTCTAAAATAGTTTTGAATTGTAATAGTAGCTAAAGTTTTAGTTTCTTGATTAATTGTAACATTTTCTTTTGCTTCTATTGCTTGATGTAATCCTTCACTATAAGCTCTACCTTTCATTAAACGTCCAGTAAATTGATCTACTATTACTATCTCATCATCTTGTACGACATAATCTACATCTCTACTCATTGCATAATTAGCACGTAATGCTTGATTAATATAGTGTACTAAAGATGTATTATCTATATCATATAAGTTTTTAACGTGGAATACTTTTTCTGCTTTTTCAGATCCAGAATCATTTAAATTAACACTCTTAGTTTGTTCATCATAAATGAAATCAACATCTTTCTTTAAGCTTTTAGCAAATCTATCTGCATCTATATATAGATTAGCACTTTGCATTTGTCCACCTGAAATAATAAGTGGTGTACGAGCTTCATCTATTAATACAGAGTCAACCTCATCGATAATAGCAAAGTTAAGAGGTCTTTGAACTCTATCTTCTCCTCTTACAACCATGTTATCTCTTAAATAGTCGAATCCAAGTTCACTATTAGTAGAATACATAATATCACAATTATATTGCTCTTTCTTTTCTTTTGGAGACATATCTCTTAAGTTAACACCAACTGTTAATCCTAAGAATCTATGAATTCCACCCATCCACTCAGTATCACGTTGAGCTAGATATTCATTAACTGTAATTATGTGAACACCTTTACCAGTTAATGCATTTAAGTAAGCTGGAAGAACACATGTTAAAGTTTTTCCTTCACCTGTTTTCATTTCAGCTATATTACCAAAGTGTATAGCACATGCTCCTAATATTTGTACGTAGAATGGTTTTTCTCCTATTACACGGAAACAAGCTTCTCTTGCAGTTGCAAAAGCTTCAACTAAGATATCATCTACAGTTTCACCATTATTTAAACGATTCTTGAACTCTTCAGTTTTAGCTTTAAGTTCAGTATCAGTTAATTTTTGCATTTCTTCATCTAATGCTACTATTTCATCGGCTAATTTTCTAAATCTTTTTAATTGTTTTGTTTCATGATCGAATAATTTTTTAAATATACCCATGCCTTCATCTCCCTCAATATATTATTTTACCAAAAAAAAGCCCATTTTCATAGGCTTTTTTTAATTATTTATTAAGACTCAAGTACTCCATATCCGCCATCTTTACGTTTATAAACTACACAGTATTTATCTTTATCACTATCTAAATACATATAAAACTCATGTCCAAGTAATTCCATTTGTAAAACAGCTTCTTCTTCATTCATTGGTTTTACTTCTACTTTTTTATGTTTAATAATCTTATTATTCTCTTCTAGGTCGTTGTTAGTAGTATCTTCAAATAACATTTCTTTAGATACTTTTGTATGTCTTGAAAGTCTTGTTTTATTCTTTCTTATTTGTCTTTCTAATTTATCTATAGTCTTATCTACTGCTTTATAGAAATCATCTTGTGATTCTTCAGAACGTAATATAATACTTTTTAGTGGAATAGTAATCTCTAATATTTGATTAATGTTCTTTACTTTTACAACTACTGTTGCATTAACATTATCACTATCCTTTAAATACTTATCTAATTTTGATAACTTTTCTTCAATGTATTCTTTCATTGAATCAGTTACTTTGATTTTATCTCCTCTAATTGAAATTTTCATAAAATCATCTCCTTTTATATATATTACCACAAAAATAAAAAAACTACAATTGTGTAGTTTGTTATAACTAATCATTATTGATAGTCAATAATGATTAGTTATTCAGACATTGCTGGTTCTTTAACTGGGACAACATTTAATGCTTGATAACCTTTTGGAGTATTTATTAGTTCAAACTGAACATATTGTCCTTCTGATAAGGTTTTATAACCATCTTGTTGAATTGTACTATAGTGAATGAAAACATCTTCATTTTCTTTATATTCAACAAATCCATAACCTTTTTCATTATTGAACCACTTTACGCGTCCTACCATACTAACACCTCACCTTCTTATTACAGCAGTTAACTAACTTGTTTTGTTTGTGCGCATATTCATTCTATCAAATGATTATTTTTGTTTTGTCTTTTTCTTTTATTTGCAAGTTTTTGGCATTTTTTGGTAATTTTTATAATTTTCTATTCTATTTTAATATTAAAAAGGTAATTAATTTATTCTTTATGAAATATATCTATTTTTTGTTTTATTTGATGATACATTTCTCTTGAATTGGAGATAATTATGAAAGAGAAGTATTTAAATTCTACTATTTCTTTTATCACTAAATATAAGGATTATAGTGAGGATGAGATAGAAAATATGAGATATAGTCTAGAGGGATTATATTTAACATTTACTAAATTAATAGTTATATTTACTTTAGCTATTATATTAGGAATATTTAAAGAAGTAATAATTCTATTATTACTATTTAATATAATTCGCTTTACTGGATTTGGATTTCATGCGAAGACAAGTTTGGAATGCTTAATAACATCTACTTTGTTAGTTATTGGTCTTCCTTATTTAATTCTTTATTTAGAACCTAATAAGTGGATTATGTTTAGTCTTGGTTTAATGTCTCTGATTGTACTTGCAGTATTTGCTCCTGCAGATACTGTTAAAAGACCACTTCCTAATAAGAAGAAAAGATTATATAGAAAAATAGGCACTATAGTAATTGCAAGTACATTTATTATTTTAAGTTTAATTATTAAAAATAATACTATTTCATATTTATTAATAACATCTCTTATTATTGAATCAATTATGGTTAGTCCATTAATATATAAGATTTTTGGTCAACCATATAGAAATTATTTAAATTATAAAAAGGCTTAAATATTTTAATTAATATTTATGTAATAGATTGTTAAAGGAGGTAAGAGAATGAAAAAGAGAATAGCTGGTATTATTGGTGCTTTAGCACTAGTATTAACAGGAGCTGCTAGTATGGGATGTTTAGTTATTTTACTTGATGAACCACAAGCACCAAAAAATTTAATAGATTAATAAAAGCATTGGTTATTTACCAATGCTTTTTGTATCTACCATTAATCTTGTAATATAATAATTGTTAACTATTTTATTTTCTCCTGTTAACCATTTATTCTTTGAAATTAGCTTATTTGTTAAATATAATCCTTGTCCATGTCCTTTCCCTTTTGTGGTAAATCCTTTTTTACCTAACTTTGTAACATCAAAATCTCTACTCACTTTATTTGAGATAACAAAATTTAAACAATTATTTAAATTATATATTTCAACATTTACTGTTCTGTTGTTTTTAATCGCTTCAGTTGTAGCGTTATCTATATAAACACCAATTATTCTAGTAATAATTTTAATCTCATTTTCTGTCAGCTTTTTAAATTGTTTCTTAGTATTATTACTAACATCTAATACTATTTCTATTTTTTGATTCCTAGCTATTATTATTTTATAATATAACAAACCCTTTAAACCACCAGTTGGTATATCATTTAAATTTACTATAAATTTTTCATCTTGGTTAATAGAATGAGAGATATCATCAATATATTCTTTTGCTTTTTTATATTTTTTGTGTTCAATGTAATTACTTACAATTGCAATTTGATTTTTATATTCATGATTTGTTAAATGTAAATCATCTATATTTTCTGCTAATTCACTAAAATATTCGAATAAAGCATCATATTTTTCCTCTAAGAGATCATATTGTAACTTATCTTTAAAAAATATTGTCATAATGATAATATAACTTATCATTATAACTATATTAATTATATATTTTTCATTAAACTTATAGTTTAGACTTATATTGTAAAATAAATATGTAATTATAAATATTGAAAGACTAAAAATAATAATTGAAGTGATTTTACTTTTATTTTCTGTCTTTTCTATAAATTTTGATAATTTGGAACATAAAAATGGAATTTTTATCATTATATACATTATTAAGCAAATCATAGTATTACATAAAACAACAAAATACCACTGACTTCGAACTGCTTCTATAGTTAAAAATTTTACTAATATAATTCCTGAAATAATTTCACCTATTACCATTAATACAATTGCCATAATAATAGACATCATTGCTTTATATATTGATAATTTGTAAGTATTCTTTAATATTATAATAAATAAAAATATTTTTAATATTAAGGCCTCTGAATTATAAGTAACATCATGCAAAAAGTATATAACTATTGACATTAACAGAGTGCTAATAATAGTTGGTTTTAATTGTAATTCTTGTTTTGATAATTTTACTGCTACATATGTAATTGTTAAACCACAGATAATAGAAAAAATATATTTAATTATTGCATATATCATATTCTAACAACTCCTTCTTCTTGTCTCTTGCGACATTAGTTGAACGTGTTCCATCTGAGAATTCTATTTCATTATTTTTTCTATCATATTTAACTACTTTATCTTTGTTAATAATTAAACTTCTATGTACTTTAATAAACCTTTCATCAAGTTTCTTATAAACTTCATTTAATGTACCTGGTATATAACTTTTGCCATATGTAGTTTTAATAATACATCTTTTACTATCCTGTTCTTTTTCAATTGAAATAATATTTCTAAATTCTATTTTATGAAATATATGATTATATTCATAAGTTAAACTTTTATATCTCTTGTTAAAATTATTCATACTTTTATTAACATCTTCTATTATCTTTTGTTCACAATTATCTAGTTTATTTATAAAATCCATTAAATATAGTCTATTACTTAAAGCTTCATATCTATATTCTTCATGTGATGTTACTATTATAATAATTGAAACCCAATCATCATATTTTTCTCTTATAATTCTTGCAGCATCTAAACCAGATCCACATTTTGTTTTTATATCTAAAAAGTATACTTTAAATCCTACTTCTGTATTAACAAAGTTTTCAAATTTATTATCGTATTCATCAAAATGAAATATTTTATATTCTTGATCATAATTTATCATTACTTTTTCAATAATTGATTTCATTATCTTAGAAAAATTCTTATTATCATCACATACAACAAAATTAATCATATGTACCTCCTCTATCAGACCGCAATTTACATTTTACCATATTTTACCAATTTTCTAAATATTTTTTCAAAAAAAAACAACTATTTTTTAGTTGTCTTTTTCTTTATTATTTTAGGTGTTTTATCACTAATTATACTAGTATGTAAAACAAACCAAATTATTATAATAAATAGTATTACATATATTATAATTCCAGCTTTTTGATCTTTAAGCATAAATAATATAGTAGCTATTGAGAATGATATATCTATTAAATATATTATTAATACAGTAGTTACTTCTGAAAAATTCATACCTAATAATTGATGATGTAAGTGTTGCTTATCTGCTGAAAATATTGGTTTTCTCTTTATCAATCTTCTGATTATTGCGAATAATGTATCAAGAATTGGAATAGCAAGAATTGCGATTGGAACGAAGAATGATGTAAGAGCTGGGCCTTTAAATTCCAATAATGAAATTATTGAAATTATAAATCCAAAGAATGTTGAGCAATCTCCAGCAAATATTTTAGCTGGATGAAAGTTATATAACAAGAATCCCAATGTTGCTCCTAACATAATGAATGAAATAATCATAACCATTGTTCCAGTTCTACCTTGATATATACCAATTATTCCAACTGTCATATAGAATATTGAACATATACCTCCGCTTAGCCCATCTATTCCATCAATTAAATTAATAATATTAGTACATGCAACTATAAATAATAAAGTTATAGGATAAGCAAATATTCCAAACTCTATATTAAAACCAAATGCGGTTATATTTTCTAAGAGTATATGACCATAGAATACTATTACTGAAGCACCGATTAAATGTCCCAAAAATTTTTGCCATGACTTAATTGGTTTAATATCATCTGTAATACTTGTTAATATTATTATAAAACTACCTATTAAAATTGAATTCATCTTTAAGCTTGGTGTTCCAAATATCATGAAACTGAGCATAAAACTAAGAAAAACTCCTAATCCACCAAATAGTGGTGTAATCTTCTTATGAATATGTCTATTACCTTCATCTTTTCTTGGTACATCTATTGCACCTACATGATGAGCTAATTTCATCATAATTGGCATTAGTATTGCTGAAAAAGCAAATGTCACCAAAACAATTTTTAATGAACTTAAAATATCACTTCTCATATATAAATACCTCTAGTAACATTATACCAAATAAAATTATTTTGTTAAAGATATAATTATATTTTAGTACTTTTATCTATATCATAATCAAGTACATATTTTATTCCATTAATTACAGCATCTTCAGAATTAATGACTTCTAATACTGGTATATTAAGTTCATTTTCCATCATTTCTCTTAAAAAATGTAGTTTACTACCTCCTCCAGTTATAACTATACCTTTATTTGATATATCTTTAAATATCTCTGGAGAAGTAGCTTCTAACATATTTTTTATCTCTCTAGTTAACTTAATAACTATCTTTTTCATACATTCTTTTAATTCTTCACTTGTTACTTCAATTTTACTTGGTGAGCCAGTTACTTGATTTCTACCTTCAATTACTATTTTTTTATCGTTAATTCTCATTTTTATATTTTCTGCATTAGAATTACCTATTAATGTTTTATATTTGTTTTTTAAATGATCAATTATACTATTATTAAAACTATTACCTCCGACATCTACAGTTTTATAATTAACTATATTATTGGATGATACTATACCTATTCTAGTTGTTTCATAACCCATATCTATAATCATATTGCCCTCTGATCTACTTATATCCATACTAATACCAAAGGCTATTAGTTTAATAATATCCATAACATATATATTTTTAGTACCTAATTCATTCATTACTTCAATTAAAGCATTCTTTTCTACTTCCGTTAAATCTCTATCATAGGATATTAATATATTAGGATTTACTACTGAGTTTTTCACTTTATTTTTCTTTAATACTTCTCTAATCATTTCTACTACTAACTCAACATTATCTATTTTTCCTTTTTTTATTGGTCTCTTTAAAATTATATTTTCTGGTTCTTTTTCACTATATTTACTTGCTTCTTCTCCTATACAAAGTATTTCGTTTTGATTTCTATCTATTGCAACTAGAGTATTAAACTTAATTATTTTATTATCGCTTTTTATATATATACGTGTATTACTACTACCTAAATCTATACCTATTTCTTTAGTTATCAAAATATTCCTCCTATTAAAAAAGAAGACTTTTAGTCTTCTGGTTGATTATTATTAGTTTCTTCAGTAGACATAGTTTGTTGTGTATTTAGTTCTTTATCAACATAATCTATTGGATTAACTACTTGACCATTTATATACATTTCAAAATGAAGATGATTACCTTCTTCTTTATCTAGAGTATTAGTTCCACTTTTACCTATTAATTGTCCGGCTACTACAGAATCACCTTTATTAACATTAACTTCTGATAAACTTTGATATACAGTTGTATAATTATTATTATGATTTATCTCAACACAATTACCTAATAAATCATCTTTTTTTACATTAACAACAGTACCATCTAATACACTTACTACATCAAATACCTCATCTGCTTTATAGTCTATACCTGAGTTTTGCATATATGTATTATCATGATAAGTTAATGATTTTTCCTGATTTTCTTCTGTTCCTTTATAATCATAATAGTTTTTACTTACACTTACTTTGTCACTATTAAATGGTTTTAATACTCTTGTTGTTTGTTGAACAACTGGTTGTTCTTCATCTACAACTGTTTCTGTAACATAGTTTAAGTTATCACTTTCTTCAGGTTCTTCTGTTTTTTCCATGAATAAATTTGAAACTCCTATTGTTACTAAAAATACTCCTACAAATAAAAATGCATATAAACTTGGTAATACCCATCCTTTTAATTTGATTCTTTTCATCCTTTCACCTCAGTAAAAGTGTTCTCAAATATTACCAATTTATACGCATTAAATTATTTTTTTGTTAATAAGAAGAAATCCCATAAGAAATTAGTTACTGGATATACAATAGAAATAGTAATTAATAGATAAACTATTCTTGCTTGCATAACTCTGTTTTTTTTAAAAATAATATTTATATTTACTGCATCTAAAGCCCATATTGTAAATACAAAAACTATAATATATAAAATTGCTTTAGCACTCATGTTCTTCCTCGTATTTTTTTATTTTTTCTATTCTTCTTAAGTGTCTTTCATCATTAGAAAATGAAGTGCTTAAGAATTTTTGTACTATTTTTAGCGCTAACTTCTTCTTTGTTTCACTTGATAAAGCAACTATATTAGCGTCATTATCATTTCTTGTATATTCAGCTTCTTTTACTGTAGATACTTTTGAACATCTAATACCTTTTACTTTATTACACGCTATAGATATTCCTATACCAGAACCACATATAGCTATACCATATTCTACTTCTTTACTTTTTACTTTTTCAGCTAGTAATATTCCATAATCTGGATAATCTACACTGTCACTACTGTTAGTTCCGTAATCTACTATTTCATAACCAGTTAAGTTATTTTTTAAAAATTCTTTTAATTCATATCCTCTATGATCAGATGCAATACCTATTTTCATATTATTCCTTCTTTCTACCAATAGTATACCAAATATCCACAAAATATGTGGATATTTATTACTTATTTGACACTTTATCCACAAAAATTGTGAATAAAACTTTTCCATTATGTTATAATTACTTTGAGGTGTTATCTATGGCTATAATTAATGGTGAATTATTTTTGAGATATGGAATTGAACCATTAGAAGAAAAACCATATTTTTTTGATGATCCTATGTTTTCAGATTCTTATTCAAAGATATATCAAATAGCAAATACTGAAAAAGGTATGTTTTATCGTACTAGAGATAATGATGGTGAACTTAGTGATTTTAAGAAAACTAATTATGATAATGTAGAAAAAGAATTATTACCTTTAACTATTTATTTATCTAGTGCTCAATATATGGGATTACCTGCTGATATTAATTATGTTGATTATGTTCAACATCAAAGAGTTATAAATGGCATTATTTTGTATAGAGATGAACTTTATACGCTTGTATATGATTTTGAACCAACTAATGCCGCCTTAAAATATTTACCATTAAAGGTCATACATAATGATAATTTAATTAGTTATGTAGTTTCAGGTAGTAAAACTGATTTATATAGTGATCCAAAAGATTTATATCATGATTTATTTGCTGAAATACTTGATACTACAAAAAAGAATAATAACGGAAAAAATAAATAAAAAAATAAAAGCTGCGATTAAGCAGCTTTTTCTTCTTTTTGTTCAAATCCGTATTTCTTGTTGAATTTATCAACACGTCCAGCACGAGAAGCTCTATTTTGTTTTCCAGTATAGAACGGATGACATTTAGAACATACTTCAACTACGATTTCATCTTTTGTTGATTTAGTAGTGAAAGTTTCTCCACATGCACAAGTTACTTTAGATTCTTTATAATCAGGATGAATGTCCTTCTTCATTATATATCTCTCCTTCCGCCATAACTAAATAATATAGTTATAGTAATTCATAGCGAGTTTATTATATCAATTATTTTTAATTATTTCAAGACTTTTCTTTATTTTTATATATATTAATTATTTTTTTAGCTATTACTCTATAACCATTAGTATTAGGAAAGATTGATTTTTTATCATCAAAATAGTCATTTTTATCTAATAGTTTATCTGATTCAATAAATATAATATTATTCTTTTTAGAATATTTTTTATATTTATTATTTATTTTTTCAATTAGTCTTCCATATTCAATATCTCTTTTTGGATAACCTATAACAAATATATTATTATTTTTATATTTTAGGATTTCTTTCATGAGATTTTTGAAATTATTATAGATATATTTAACTATCTTATCTTCTTTATATTGATTTAGCAATACATTATTATTGATATAACTCTCATAAATAATATCATTTAGTCCTACAGAAATGGTAATTATATCTGATTCAGATATTACTTTTTTTATATTATAATTCTTATTCTTAATCACTTCTGTATTATTATTAAGTATTTTATTATGAAGATTAACTATATTTTCATTTTTATTTGTATATAAATCTATAAATTCTACTCTTTTATTCTTTCCTAGATAGTCTCTTAAATAATCTTCATATCCATATGTATAACCTCCATATGAATTTTCTCCCATTGAAAATGAATCACCTAATACTGTATAAGTTATATTTTTTGTACCACCTAATTTATATACAAAAAAAACACTTAAAGATAGTAGTAATAAAACAAGTAATTTTTTCTTTCTATTCATGTTTCCTCCAAAAAAAAGAGTCTCTAATAATTTATATTTCAAGACTCTCTATTTTAGCACCTACATTTTTTAATTTTTCTACTATATTTTCATATCCTCTTAAGATATGTTCAACATTTGATATTCTTGTTTTACCTTTAGCTACTAGTGCAGCTGCGACCATAGCAGCTCCTGCTCTTAAATCTGTAGCAACTACTTCTCTTCCTTTTAGTTTAGTAGGACCCATTATTGTAGCTGTTTGATTTTTAACAGTTACATCTGCACCCATATCTACTAAATATGGTACGTGCATAAATCTATTTTCCCAAATAGTTTCAGTTACTTTTGATTTTCCATTACATTGTGTTAATAATGTAGTAAATGGTTGTTGAAGATCTGTTGGGAAACCTGGATATACTAATGTTTTTATATTAGTTGATTTATAATTATCTCTTTTTGAAACTATTACATAGTCAGAACCTATTTCTAGTTTAACTCCAATTTCTTCAAGCTTAGATAATAATGATTCTATATGTTCAGGTATTATATTATCTATTTTTAAATCTTTACCACATAAAGCACCAATAATTATATAAGTACCAGCTTCTATTCTATCAGGTATTACTTCATGGAAGCATTTATGAAGATGATCTACTCCTTCTATTTTAATAGTAGAAGTTCCAGCACCTCTAATCTTAGCTCCCATATTATTTAAGAATGTTGCAACATTAACTATTTCTGGTTCTTTTGCAGCATTATCAATTATTGTTTTACCTTTTGCACGTACTGCAGCAAGCATAATATTTATAGTTGCTCCTACTGATGCGATATCTAAATAAATATTAGCTCCTTTTAATTCTTCTGCTTCTACTGTATATTTATTACCTTCACTTTTTACAGTGGCTCCTAGTGCTTCAAATCCTTTTAAATGAAGATCAATTGGTCTTGCTCCTATAGAACATCCTCCTGGAAAATACATTTCTGCTTTTTTATATTTACCAAGAAGCGCACCCATAAAGTAATATGATGCTCTTAATTTTGTTGAGAATGATTCTTTTATCTCTATATTTTTCATCTTCTTTGGATTTATTATTATACTTTCACTTGCTCTTTTAGTTTCTACATCTAATGCTTTTAATATATCACATAGATTATCGGTATCTGATATTTCTGGAACATTACATATTGTTACTTCTTCATCGCAAAGAATTGCAGCTGGTATTAAAGCAACAGAACTATTTTTAGCTCCACTTATTCTAATAGTACCAGTTAATTCTTCTCCACCAATAATATCTAATAATTTCATAACTTCACCATCTTTACTATATTGTATTATTCTTGTATAAATTAGTCACAACTTATTAAATAATTTGTTTAACTACTTTATTTTAACATATATTTAATAAAAAAATCTATTAATTGTTGAAATATTTATCTAAAATATCTTTAATTAACACTCTATATTCTACTTTAGATGTTTTTTCTTTATTCTCATCTATTAAACATAGAGGTGGAAATAAAACACACCAGAAGTTTTTACCTTCTCCTTTTCCTAGTTTTACTACTAATGATTCGTATTCTCCTTCATTATATTTTACTCCTTTATATTCTTTTTCTGGAAAATAGTTATTACCATAATTAATAGTAAATTTCTCTTCCATATTATTAGATCTAAGAGTATTACTTATATTATTATTTAATTTAACTATATTATTTTTTATTAATGACCTAGATTCTTCTATACTACTACTATCTTTTAAAATACTTTGTAACTCATTATTTAAATTATCTTTTACTTTTATTTTTAATTCTTGATCACTATCACTATCTGAATTAGCTATTACTCTAAATCTTATAGCTTCTTTAGGAATAACTATTTTATTCATTTTTAAATCACTAATTACTGATACTGTTGTAAATAATACTAGTACTAATAATAATTTTTTCATATAAAAATCGCCTCAATAATATAAAGGGCGATTTATTATTTATTATTCATTTTTTGAAGAAATAAATACCATTCTATCTCTTTCTTGTAAATCTTGTTTAACTTCTATATTAGGTTTTGATAGAAAATAATTAGCCATACTTATTATACTTGGGGCTTGATATCTACCTATTTCAAAAGAAATAAGATATTTATTATTTAGATGTCTTTTTATATCTTGCATAATCTTTTTATAACAATCAAGTCCATCTTTACCAGCATATAAAGCTATATGTGGTTCATTATCTTTTACTATATCTTCTATTTCTTCATCTTCCATTATATATGGAGGATTACTTATTATTACATCATATATATCATATACATTTTGGAAAACATCACTTTCTATAAAATTAACATCTAATCCTAATCTTGTAGCATTTTCTTTAGCTACTTCTAATGCTTCTTTTGATATATCTACTAGTGTTACTTCACTTTCTGGAAAGAATTTCTTTAGTGTTAATCCAATAACACCGCTTCCACATCCAATATCTAGTATCTTTATTTGTTTATTTGGAAACATTTCATTAATCTTATTAATAGTATTTTCTACTAACTCTTCAGTTTCAAATCTTGGTATTAATACGTTTTCATTTACTATAAACTCACTTCCATAAAAGTTTACTTTTCCTATTACATATTGAAGTGGTTTATTATTAGCCATAGCTTCTACTTCTTTTTTATAAAGAGTACATTTCTCTTCATCTACCTGTTCATCTAGATAAAGTAATAATTCTAGAGGGTTCTTTTCTAATATATTCGCAAGTAATAGTTTTGCATGATCTTTATGAATTCTTGCTTTTCCATATACAAGAAGTTCATCTACTTTCATTATTCTTCACCTGCTAGTTTTCTTGCTTGATCTTCTGTAATAAGAGCATCTATTAAGTCACCTAATTCACCATTCATAACTCTATCTAAGTTATTTGTAGTATATCCAATTCTATGATCAGTTACTCTATTTTGTGGATAGTTATATGTTCTTATCTTTTCTGCTCTATCTCCTGTACCTATCTTACTTTTTCTTATATTTCCATCTTCTTCTTCTTTTTTGCGTACTTCCATTTCATAAAGTCTAGCCTTTAATACTTTCATAGCTTGTTCTTTATTTTGTATTTGGCTTCTTTCATTTTGGCAAGTAACTACAGTGTTTGTTGGTAAGTGAGTAATTCTTACAGCTGAATCTGTTGTATTAACTCCTTGTCCACCACATCCACTTGATCTATAAATATCTATTCTTAAATCAGATGGTTTAATTTCTATATCTACTTCTTCTGCTTCTGGCATAACTAAAACTGTAGCAGTTGATGTTTGAAGACGTCCATTTGATTCAGTAACTGGAACTCTTTGTACCCTATGAGATCCACTCTCATATTTAAACTTACTGTAAGCTCCTTCTCCTTTAATCATAAACTCTATTTGACTAAATCCACCAGCTTCTCCATCTACTGAGTTATATACTTCATATTTAAATCCTTGCTTTTCTGCGTATCTTGTATACATTCTAAATAAGTCTCCCGCAAAGATATTAGCTTCATCTCCTCCAGCAGCTCCTCTAATTTCAACAATAACGTTCTTACTGTCATTAGGATCTTTTGGAATTAATAATATTTGAAGTTCTCCATCAAGTTTCTCTTTTTCAGATTCTAGACTTGATAATTCTTCTTTAGCCATTTCTTCCATTTCAGGATCTTTAATCATTTCTTTAGCGTCATCAATTTCTTGTAATACTTTCTTATATTTTCTATAACAATTAACTACATCTTCCATATCTCTCATTTCTTTAGATATTTCAGTAGTTTTCTTTATATCTCCTAAAACTTCAGGTTTAGTTAATTCTTCACTCAAACTATTATATTTTTCTTCTATAGCTTCTAAATGTTCTAACATAGAAACACCTCTCTTTTAACGATAGTATTATATCATATATATTTATATTTTAAAAGTATTAAAAAGGAACTATTATTGTTCTAGTTCCAATTCATCTTCATCCATTACTACTAAGTCTTTTAGATCATCATCTGTATCGTCATTATAATTATCATCATCATCTGAATAATTATCTTCTTCTATTTCTTCTTCGAAAGAAGTATCTTCCTCTTCTTCTATTTCTTCTTCCTCTTCTTCTTCGTCTTCACCTTCATATTTAGCAACTTTATCAGAAGTATAACGCTTTCTTAAATCCCAGTTACCATTTTCTAGTAGTATAAATCTTTTATCTGTAGCAAGTGAAGTATAATAGTCTCCAATCTTTGCTTCAAATGTTTTTTCAGGTAAATCTAAAAGTTTAATTATTTTCTTAAATAAGTTAGCTGTTGAAACAGTTCTTTTACTTTCTTCTAATATTAGATTAGTTATATCTTTGTATGATAGAAGTTCTAATTCTTCTTTTTTCATGTTTTTTAATGCCATTTTTTCCTCCATCTAAGGAATACTCCTTAATAACAAATTCAGTATAAATTAAATCATATATTTTATATATATGCAAGATGTTTTACATTTTTTCTGGTACTTTTATTGATAAGATGTCTAAAAGTAATGTATTTACATCATAAACTAACTTAGTTAAAACTAACCAAGACTCTTGTAAATCTTTATTTTCTTCATCTAATACTCTAAATTCTTGATAGAACTTATTATATTTACTTGTAAGTTCATATAAATAATCAGTTATTTCATTTAATGATTTTATTTCAAGTGAATGAGATAAAACACTAGGTAGTTTTAATAGAGTAAGTATAATATCTTTATCAGTTTTATTTTGATACATTTTATATTCTTTATACTCTATATCTTTTGCTTTAGTTAATAATGAATTCATTCTTACAGTAGAATACAAGATATATGGTCCTGTTTTTCCTTCTAATTCTGAGAATTTATCCATATCAAATATATAATCAGTTCCCACAAATGGTATTAAGTCTGCATATTTAAGTGTTGCAATTGAAGTTATATCTGCGATATTCTTCTTTTGTTCTTCACTTAATGATTCATTAGTTATCTTATTATATGTAACATCATAAACTAATTTCATTAAGTTTTTAAGTGACATTACTCCACCATCTCTTGTTTTAAATGGTTTTCCATCTTTACCATTCATTGTTCCAAATGGAATATGTATTAGTTTAACATCATCATCTACTAGTTTAGCTAGACGACTAGCTCTAAATACTTGTTCAAGATGTAGTGATTGTCTTGAGTCTACTACATACCATATCTCATCTGGATTAACTTCTTTTCTTCTTTGAAGAATAGTAGCTAAATCTGTTGTTGCATATGAAATAGTACCATTTGATTTAATTAATAGAAGTGGTGGCATTGGTGTATTATCATCTTCTTTTTCTACATTAACTATTTCTGCTCCTTCACTTAATACAGTTAAATTCTTATCTCTAAATGCTTTAAGTAATTCATCTAAATATTCAACGGCATCTGCTTCACCATTCCATAGTTCAAATTCTACGCCTAATTTATCATATATTTTCTTAACATCTGCTTTTGAAATATCAGTAATCTTCTTCCATAACTCATAATATCCTCTTTCATGTTTTTGAATCTTACTTGTTATTTCTCTGGCATCATCCATATAACTTTCATCTTCTTTTCCTCTAGTTGATGCATATGGATAAATACTTTCTAAATCTTCGTTTGTAATAGGAAGTTCTACCTCACTATAGTCTCCTTTATATTCAGGATTAAAGTACTCTAAATCTGGATATCTTTCTTTAATTTCTCTAATTACTAGTCCTAGAGGTCTTCCATAATCTCCTAAATGAGCATCTCCAATAACTTCGTATCCTAAAGTTTTAGCAAGTCTTTTTATAGCTTCACCAATATTAGCTGAACGTAAGTGTCCAACATGAAGTTGTTTAGCGATGTTCGCACCACCATAATCGATTACTATTTTCTTCTTTTCTAACTTATCTATATTATTATATATATCTTCATTCATTAAATTTACTGAATTTACTACAAAATCTTTATTTAGTGATAGATTAATAAATCCTGGTCCAGCTATATTAATATTTTCAAATATATTCATCTCTTCTAGTTTAGCTACTACTTTCTTAGCTATTTCTATTGGAGATTCATGATAAACTTTTGCAAGATTCATACAATCATTAATCTGATATTCACCAAGATCAAGTCTATTACTAACAGCTAATTTAAAATTATGATCATAACCAATAGTTTTTATTTCTTCATTTATCCTATTTTCTAAATCTTTAATTATACTCATAACTTACTCCTTTTCTAATGTGTATTCAAATGTTAATCCATTAACCACATATACTACTTTTATTTTATCTTCTTTTACATCTAATTCTTTAGTTAAGATATCCATCTCTAATTCACCTTGTAACTCTTTAACAGACATCTTACCTTTAGTTACTTTTTCTTTATCAAAAACAAATTCTATAATCATCTCATCATTATCTCGTCGTAAGATATTCTTCTCATAATCAAATGAAGTAATAGTGCCATCTTTTTCAGTATATTTTAATATTTTTTCTTCTAAATTATTAAGAACGGAAACTTTATATTTATCTATTGTATCTAAATTTTTAATAGTAACATTATACTTTTCCATAAAAAGACTTCACCTCTTTCATTTCTATTTGTGATTATAACACAAAATGTATATTTTTCATACATATTTTAATACTTTTAGTTGATACTAATTCTAGGCTGGTGATAGAATGAAATTTAAAAGATTTTTTGTTAAAAGTATTACTATCTTTTTCGTACTTATAATCCTACTTGTAGGTGGATGTTATATATATGCAAAACTATCACCAAAACTACAAATTAATATGGCTAATAAAGTATCTTTTTATGATAGTAATGGTGAACTCTTCTTTAAAGGTAATGAAGATAAAGAATGGGTTAGTCTTAAAGATATATCTAAAAAAGTAATAGATGCGACTATTTCAGTAGAAGATAAAAACTTTTATAATCATAATGGTTTTGATATAGCTAGAATCTTAAAAGCTAGTTATATTAATGTTAAAAATGGTAAGACAGAACAAGGTGCATCCACAATTACTCAACAATATGCGAAAAATTTATTTTTAGATTTTGATAAGACTTGGAAAAGAAAGTTTAAAGAAGCTTTATATACGATGAGGTTAGAAGCTAATTACTCTAAAGATGAGATATTAGAAGGATATTTAAATACTATTAATTATGGACATGGAGTATATGGAATTGAGAATGCGAGTAAGTTTTATTTTAATAAAAGTGCGAAAGATTTAAATTTAGCTGAAGCATCAATGCTTGTTGGAATACCAAAGTCACCTAGTAATTATTCACCACTTATAAATTTAGATTTAGCTAAAAAAAGACAAGAAATGGTTCTTTCATTAATGTTAGATAATAATAAAATTAGTAAAAAGGAAAAAGAAGAGGCTTTAAATCAAGAACTTTCCTTTTATGGACAAAAGAATATGAATAACTCTTCTACTCTTATGTATTATAAAGATGCGGTTATAAATGAGTTAAAAAGTATAGATTCAATACCATCTTCATATATAGATAATCATGGTTTAAAAATATATACTAATCTTGATTTAAACGCTCAAAATGAGTTAGAAAAATCTATTAAGGAAGAAATACCAGATGAATCTAAAGTACAAGTAGCTAGTGTTATGATGAAGCCTGAAAATGGAAGAATTATCGCACTTGTTGGAGGACGTGATTATAACTTTTCTGAATATAATAGAGCAGTATCCGCTAAAAGACAAGTTGGTTCAACTATGAAGCCATTCCTATATTATGCAGCACTTGAAAATGGATTTACTCCAAGTAGTTCTTTTATAAGTCAAAAAACAACATTTACTTTTAATGATAAAGAAAAATATAGTCCTCAAAACTATAATGAAAAGTATGCGAATAAACCTATATCTATGGCTACAGCTATTGCTTATTCTGATAATATATATGCGGTTAAGACTAATCTATTTCTAGGAAGTGATGCTCTTATTAATGTTGTTAAAAGAGTTGGAATAAATGAAAAACTACCTGATGTCCCTTCTCTTCCTTTAGGTACTAAAGAAATAAATATTATTGATATGACTAAAGGATATTCTGCTTTTGCTAATCTAGGTAAGAAAGTAAATCCTCATCTTATCCAGAAAATAGAAGATAATGATGGAAAAGTTTTATATAAAGCTAAAGAAGAAAGTGAACAAGTATTAAATAGTAGTCTTACATTTATTTTAAATAACATGTTAACCGCTACATATGACCCATTATACGTTGATTATAACTATCCTACTGCTATATCACTATCTTCTAAATTAAAACACACATATGGCTTAAAAAGTGGTACTACAGAAACAGATAATTGGCACATAGGTTTTAATAAAGATATAATTACTTCTGTTTGGGTTGGATATGATGATAATACTCCATTACAAACCACTGAATATAAATATGGACAAAATATATGGTTTAAAGCTACTGAAAAATATGAAGAAAATAAAGATGATGTTTGGTATGAAACTCCTAAAAACGTTAATCTAGTTTATGTAGATCCAATATCAGGTAATTTAGTAGATGAAAATGCTAAAGTAAAAAAAGGAGTTTACTTCTTAAAAGGAAGTGAACCAACTAATACTCAAGAAGTTTTTGATGAGAAAAAAGATATACCACATGAAGCATAATTATATTGAATACTTAAACTAAATTTGCTATACTTATAGTATCATAGAGGTGATATGGTAATATGATGAAAATGTTAGTAGCTGCTGCAATCTTAGTAGTTTTAATAACAATAATTGTTTTATTAGTTAAAAGTACAAAAAATAGACTTAAATTATTAAACATAAAATTAAAAGAAGCTGATAGCAATATAAATTTATATTTACAAAAAAAGAAAACTACTTTAGACAATATAATTAAGATAATTATTGATTTAAAGAAAGATGAAGGTTTATTTGATGATTTTAGTAATGATACTAAAAAAGAGAAAAATACTTTTGTTCTCCATTCAGTGCTAAATAAATATTATTCTAAACTTTCTAAACTTCTTCTTGATGATGAAGAACTTTCTAAAAATAGTGATATACTTGAACATTTAATAAATCTTAAAAATAATGAAGAAGAACTAATTGGATCAATAAAGTTTTATAATGACTCTGTTGTAGATTACAATGGTTTAATTAAAACTTTCCCACATAAAGTATTTGCTAAAGTTAAATCTCTTGATAATAAAGATTTTTATAATAATGAAAAAGAAGAATTATTTGATATATTAAAATAATTCTTCTTTTATATTTGCCAATTAATTGGTTTAATTCCATTTATTTTTAAATATTCATTAGTTTTAGAAAAAGGTCGTGTTCCAAAGAATCCATTATATGCTGAAAATGGTGATGGATGAGCACTTTCTATAACTTTATGCTTATTATTTGTAATAAATTTCTTCTTTTCTCTAGCAAAATTACCCCAAAGTATAAATACTACAGGTTCTTCTTTTTGATTTAGTATTTTTATTACTTCATCAGTAAACTTTTCCCAACCTATACTTCTATGTGAAGCGGGTTTATTTTTTTCTACAGTTAATACTGCATTTAATAAAAGTACTCCTTCTTTAGCCCATGGTATTAATGAATTATTATTAGAAATTTTTATACCTAAATCACTTTCCAATTCTTTAAAAATATTTTGAAGTGATGGAGGTCTATTAACATCATTTTTAACTGAAAAAGAAAGTCCTTCTGCTTGATGTTCACCATGGTATGGATCTTGACCTATTATTACTACTTTTACATTCTCATATGGAGTTAATCTAAAAGCATTAAATATTTCATTCTTAGGTGGATAACATATGTTATTTTTATATTCAGTATTAACAGAATTAATTATACTTTTAAAATAATCTTTATTATATTCTTCTTTTAAATATAAATCCCAACTATTTCCTATCATAACAATCTCCTATTTATGATAACTCTCATTATTATTAATCTTAAAGCTTCTATATATTTGTTCAAGAAGTAATAATCTAAACAATTGATGTGGAAAAGTCATTTTTGAAAAAGATAAGTGATAATTAGCTTTTTCTTTTATACTATCATCTATTCCATAACTTCCACCTATTATAAATGTAATATTACTGTATTCTATTTGTTTTTCTTCTATTAAGTTTGCAAGTTCTACAGAGGTTAAATTTTTACCATCTATTTCTAAAGAGATAACAAAGTCTTTAGGACTTAAATATTTATCTATTTTTTCTCCTTCTAATTTTAAGATTTTACTTGTTTCTCCTTGAGATTCATCTTGTAACTCAATTATTTCTAACTTAGAATACTTACTTATTCTTTTTGAATACTCATTTATTGCATCAACTAAGTATTTTTCTTTTATTTTTCCAACACATATTATTCTAATCATATTAAACCTCTACAAGTTCACTTTCTTCATCTTGTCTTGCAATCATTAAATCTATTTTATGCCCCTTAATGGCCTTTTTAGCCGTTTTAAAAGCAAGTTCTTCTGTATTATTCTTCTCACTTAAATGAGCGAGTAATACGTATTTAGTATCGTCTCCTACTACTTCACTAAGGTATTCAGCAGTAACTCTATTAGAGAGATGCCCTTTATCACTAATTACTCTTTGTTTTAAGAATGGTGGATAAGGTCCATTCATAAGCATTTCTTCATCATGATTACTTTCTATCAAATATATATCTTTATTAGTTATACTCTTTAATATCTTTTTACTTAAATACCCCGTATCAGTAATATATACTAAACTTTTACCTAAATATTCTATTATGTATCCAACAGAGCAATCTACATCATGAGAAGTATGTATTAGTTTTATATTAACATCTAGTAATTTATTATTATCTTTAATAAAGATTACTCTATTTTTTGGTACTATATCTGAAAGTTCTGGATACATCTTTTCTGGTATTAATACTTTTAATGAAGTGTTTTTTATAATAGTACTTAATCCTTTTGTATGATCTTTATGGCAGTGAGTAATTAATATTCCTGTTATATCATCTATTTTTTTTCCTAAGTTGTTCAAACTTCCTTTTAGTGAAAGAAAGGAAATTCCTGTATCGATAAGTAAATTAATATTTCCACACATAACGATACTAGAGTTTCCTTTGGAACCACTTGATAATGTCTTAAATTTCATTAGTATAGACTCATTGGGTTAAGTGAACGTCCACCATAATATGGATAACCATTCCAAAGAGCAAAGTGTAAGTGAGTACCTGTTGCAGCTCCTGTATGACCCATTCCTCCTATTACTTGTCCTTTTGTTACATTGTCTCCTGCATTAACATATCTACATCCTGGACATAAGTGTGCATACATTGTGAAGTATCCATTATGGTGATCTATTACTATATATTCACCATTATCTCCATATCCTCCAGCGTATCCACCATTTTTTCTTGTTGAAGTAACGACTGTACCATCTTGAGCAGCAAATATATTAGAACCATATCCACATCCTGCAATATCCATACCATCATGTAATGTACCCCAACGATAACCATAAGGACTTGAGACAGAAGAACATGATGCTGGCCATCCCCAAGATCCTGCAGTTATAACAACATCTCCATATTGACCACCACTATAATAATCTGATTTCTTCTTGCTACCTTTAATTACTACTTCATTTACAACTGGTTTAATTTCTTCTGTTTTAACATTAACGATATTAGTTATTTCACCATTAACTTTTTTGATCTTTTGAGTAACTTTATTTAAACCATTAACTCCTTGTTGTTCAACTTTAGAATATGTTGTATATTCATTATTATCATATTTAGTCTCAGTTGCATATTTCTTTTCTTCCATTGATACTTGTTCATCTACTTGAGCTATTTTAAATTGTGGATTTAAAATACCAGTCTTTACTTCTTCTCCTTCATATAATAATGAATTTTCATTTTTAAATGTTGGATTCATAAGTAAAAACTCATCAGTAGACATTTTATTATTATTAGCTACTGTACTAATAGTATCACCAGCTTGTACTATATATTTATTTTCTGTATTATTATTACCAAATAATAAGTATTTAGTTAATTCATTAACATCCATATATATCTTTTTATTTGCTGGTATATTTTGTTTAGTTATCTTTATCTCATTCTCAATAGTAATATTTTCAACTATTTTACCAGTATTTTCAATTTCTTGTTTCTTATTCTTACTATAAACTTCATAGTCTTCAGGAGAAACAAATGATCTTACAGTTTTATCCACAGCTTCTGTGAATATTTTTTTATCAAGTACATAAATAACTATCTTATCATCTTTTTTTGATTTATTTTCATCTGTAGTTTTAATAGTAATTTTATATCCTTTTAAAGTAAATGAACTCTTATCTTTAATCATTTCATATATATCTTTAGTTGAATATATTTTTTCATTATAAGTCATTTCTTCTTGAATATGTAAGTTATCTGGTACATATATTTTATCAACATTATACTTTTTCTTTAATGATTCTTGTTCTTTATTTATATACTCTTCTAAATCTTTTTTAGATGAGATAAGTCCTAAAGATTTACCATCTAAGTATACCCTATATACTTTTTTAGCTACTGTATCTATACTTTTAGCTCCCATAGATATAGTAACAAAAAGCCCTAATATCAATAATAAACATATTTTTTTAACTTTTTTCATTTTTATACCTCTTTTTCTTCATTTTTAAAGTTTAAGAATGTACTTGTATTCTTCTTAAATAATAATTGTATATTAGTAGTTGGTCCATTACGATGCTTAGCTATAATTAGTTCACTAATACTTGAATTATCATCTCTACGTAATTCTGGTTTATAGTAATCTTCACGATATAGGAATGAAACTATATCTGCATCTTGTTCAATAGAACCTGATTCACGTAAATCACTCATTAATGGTCTCTTATCTTCTCTTCCTTCAACAGCACGAGAAAGTTGAGCAAGAGCGATTACAGGAACATGTAATTCCATAGCCATAGTTTTTAATGCACGAGATACATCGGATACTTCTTGTTGTCTATTAGCACCATAGTTTCTTCCCCCTGAAACAAGTTGTAAGTAATCGATTATTACTAAACCTAATCCAGATTCTGATGCAGCTAATCTTCTACACTTAGCTCTTATTTCTCCAACTGTTACACCAGGTGTATCATCTATAAACATATTAGCATCTTGTAATTGACTAATAGCCTCATATACTCTATTCCAATCATCATTTAGTAATTTACCTGTTTGAAGTTTATATCCATCTATTTGTCCTAGTGAAGATATAATTCTGTTAGCAAGTTGCTCAGCACCCATTTCTAAGTTGAATATAGCTACAGCTTTTCCAGAGTTAATAGCAACATTAGTAGCTAAATTTAAAGCAAAAGCTGTTTTACCCATTGCTGGTCTAGCTGCAATAATTATAAACTGATTTTCATGTAATCCTGCAGTAACTTTATCTAAATCTGCCCATCCAGTTGCAAGTCCTGTTACTTCACCTTTAGCTTCATATAATTGTTCAAGATTAGATTGTGCTTTAACCATTACATCTTGAATACTTTTAAATTCAGAAGTTTTTCTATTCTTAACAATATTCAAAATCTTTCTTTCTGCATTATCTAATTTATCATTAACATCTTCTTCTGAATCATATCCTTCTGTAGCTATTTCTGTAGCTGTATCTATTAAATTTCTTAAAAGAGCAGCTTCTTCTACATTTTTTATATAATAATCAATATTAGTAGCAGTAGGAACAAAGTTTAACACTTCAGTTAAATATTCAACTCCTCCAACTTCTGATAATTGTTTTGCCTTCTTTAATTCACTTGTTAATATTGTTATATCAAGTGGTGTTTTTTCTTCATATAGTTTCTTTATAGCTGAGAAAATCTTACCATTCTTTTCATCATAGAATTTTTCTTCATCTAAATTATCACAAGCTTTTTGTAATGCTGATTTAGATAAGAAACAAGCCCCTATAACTGATTTTTCAGCTTCAATATTATTTGGCATAGTTCTAATAGCCATAATATCACCTCTATTTAATTACGTGTACTTTTACTTTAGCATTAATTTTTTGATATAATTCTATTTTCACATAGTGAAAACCTAAACTAGCTATCTGATTTTCTATTATAATCTGATTTTTATCAATTTTGTAGTCTTTTTTTGCTAATTCATCTTTTATTTGTTTAGCACTTATACTTCCAAATACTCTATCTCCTTCACCTGTTCTTACTTTAAAAGTTAGAGTCTCTTTTTCTAGTTTTTCTTTTACTTTTTCTGCTTCATCTTGCATCTTCTTATCTAAATCTGAAGCATTCTTATTTTCTCTTTCTAGTATCTTCATATTTTCAGCTGTAGCTGGTACTGCATACCCATTTTTAATCAAGAAATTTTCTGCATAGCCATCTTTAACATTCTTAACTTCGCCCTTTTTACCTTGCTTCTTTAAGTCTTTCTTAAATATTACTTGCATCCTTTTCCTCCATTTTCTTTAGCTCTTTTTTTATCTTATCAACTACATCACTAATGTTTTTCTTCTCTATTAAAGCAGCTCCATATTGTTTATTTCCTCCGCCACCTAATACAGTTAAGAACTCTTCAACATCTACTTTACCAAATGAACGAGCAGATACACCTACATCTTCTTTATTTACCTTACCTACTACTATAGATAATTCAATATTATTAAAGAATAATAATGTTTCAGCAATACGAGCTAAATCTTCTCTTCTATATACTGCATGTGGTGTACCTTTAGCAATAGCAATTTTATCATTTATTATTTCTATATTTGTAAGTAGTTTTTGTTGTTCAACATAATGATCTATATCTTGTTTAAGTAAATATTGAACTTTCTTAATACTTGCTCCAAAAACAGTTAAATAGTAAGCAGAATAAAATGTTTCTTCATTTGTATTCAAAGTAAAGTTATTAGTATCAAGTACTATACCTGATAAAAGTAATGTTGCAAGATAAGAATCTATTTCTACTTTATATTCATTTAATATTTGTACAATCATTTGTGAAGCACTAGAACATTCAGAATCTATTACTTGATATCCATCATATATAGAATTCTTTCCTAATTCATGATGATCAATTACTAGTTTCTTATCAAAATTATCAAGTACTTCTTTATTCTGAACTAAATCTTTCTTATTGGTATCTAATACTATTAATAAATTTTTTCTTTTACTTTTATGTAATTTTTCTAATACTTCATTAGATGTAATTATTTCATATGAACCATCTATTTCATGTAATATTTTTTCTACACCTAATTCATTAGTTGTATCATCTATAATAATATAATTTTCTTTATTAATCTTTTTTAATAGATGACTCATAGCTACACAACTGGAGATAGCATCAAGATCTAAATTTTTGTGAGCCATTAAAAATACTTTTTTTGATTTACCAATCATTTTCTTAATTGTTTTAACATCATTAAGTTCCATATTTAAACCTCCACTAATCCCCCAATATAATTATACAATAAAATACATATTTTTTAAAGTTTAACCACAAAAAAAATAGGAATAATCCTATTTTGTATATGGTAATAAAGCTATAGCACGTGCACGTTTAATTTCTTTAGCTACAACTCTTTGATGTTTAGCACAAGTTCCTGTAATTCTTCTTGAAACGATTTTACCTTTTTCATTAGTATATCTTCTTAAAGTTTCAGGATCTTTATAATCAACTGTTTTTCCAGCACATAGCATACAAACTTTTTTTCTTTTACGATAAAATTCTGCCATAATATTTAATCCTCCTTTTTAAAATGGTAATTCATCATCACTAATTTCAATACTAGATCCAAAATCAGCAAAAGGATTACTATCTACAGCTGTAGTTGTTTGTTCACTTCCACCAAAATCATATGGTGTTGGTTCACTACTTGCAGAAGATGAACTATTATTACTTTGAGAATTAGAATTCTTACTTCCTAAGAATTCTACATTATCAGCAACTACTTCAGTAACATATCTCTTCTTTCCGTCTTGATCATCATAACTTCTAGTTTGAATACGTCCATCAATAGCAACTTGACTTCCTTGAGTTAAATAATTCTTAACATTTTCTGCTTGCTTACGCCAAACAACTATATTAATAAAATCAGCTTCTCTTTCTCCTGATTGATTAGTAAAATTTCTATTAACAGCAATAGAAAAACTTGCAACTGCTGTATTACTTCCTGTATATCTTAATTCTGGATCTCTAGTCAAACGACCTATTAAAAATACTTTATTCATAATTTTTCCTCACTTTAGTCTTCTACTTTTACAATTAAATGACGAAGAATGTTTTCATTAATTCCTGATACACGATCAAATTCTTTTACTGTATCACCATTAGCTTCTACTACAAATAAGAAATAGTATCCTGTATTCATTTTTTCGATTTCATATGCTAATTCTTTTTGTCCCATAGCTTTTTCTTCAATGATTTTTGCTTTTTTATCAGTTAAAACTTTTTTCATAGCTTCAGCAGTTTTATTAATTTCTGCTTCCTCCATGTTAGATTTAACGATAAACATAATTTCATATTTATCCATTATCTACACCTCCTCTTGGACATAAGACCTTATTTCTTGAATAAGGTAAGGAGCATTTTTTAATACTCGCATGTATTATAACATATTTTTTTAGTAAATAAAAGTTTTTTTCTTATTTTTTTAAATATTCTTCTACTGTATTAGTAATTATCTTATTATCAATATCATTTGGTATTTTTTCAAATTTCTTTATCTCATAATTACCATCTGAATATAACTTAAAAATAATAAATTTTGTATTGTTTTCTTTATATTCTTTATACCAAAAATTAAGTATTTCAAACAATGTATCTTCTACTTCAAAGTTTTCTTCATAAACTTTAACTAAATCTACTACTGCTTCTGTACTTTTAGATAAAGATTTACATTGAAATTCTTTACTTAAAGCCTTTTTACCATTTACTTCACATTCTCTTACAAATAGTGAAAAAACAAGTTTAGTCCAATCACTTGGAGCAATCTTACTAAGTTTTTTAGCGCAATCTAATATTTCCATAAATATCTCCTTAAATATATATAATTTTAATATTATTCTATTTTTTTGTAAAGAAAAAGGAATAGTTTCCTATTCCATAAATTGATCTTCTAAGGCTTCTAAAGGTTCTTCATCAATGAATTCTTTAGCTAAAGTATAATCTATATCTTGATAATTCTTAATACCAGTACCAGCTGGAATTGTCTTACCAATAATAACATTTTCTTTTAATCCTTCTAATGTATCAACTTTTCCTTTAATAGCAGCATCTGTTAAGATTCTTGTAGTCTCTTGGAATGATGCAGCTGATAAGAATGATTCTGTCTCTAATGATGCTTTAGTAATACCAAGTAAGATTGGTTTACCAACAGCTGGTTTTTTACCATTGATAACAGCATCTGTATTTCCACGAGTAAATTCATGGAAGTTAACAAGTGATCCAGGTAAGAATTTAGTATCACCACTATCTATAATTCTCATACGTGAAATCATTCTTCTAGCGATTATTTCGATATGTTTATCAGAAATATCAACACCTTGTGAACGATATGTATTTTGAACTTCTTTTAAGATATATTCTTGAGTAGTAATTGGGTCAGTAACATCAAGTAATTCTTTTGGACTAATAGCACCTTCAGTAAGTCTATCTCCACATTTAACTACGTCACCTTTTTCAACTACTAACTTAGAACCGTAATTTGTAACATGTTCTTTAGTTTCAAGATCATTTGTAATACTAATCTTATATTTACCATGGTCTTCTTTAATCTTACTAACTTGTCCATCAATTTCAGCAATCGTAGCTTTTCCTTTTGGATTACGAGCTTCAAATAACTCTTGTACACGAGGAAGACCTTGAGTGATATCGGCATCACCACCATGGGCAACTCCACCTGAATGGAATGTACGCATTGTAAGCTGAGTACCAGGTTCACCAATTGATTGAGCAGCCATAACACCAACAGCTTCACCAATTTCAACAAGATTTCCTGTTGCTAAGTTACGTCCGTAGCATTTTTGACAAACACCATTTTGTGTATTACATGTAAGAATAGTTCTAATTTCAACTTCTTCAATACCTGCTTCAACAATTTTATCTGCTTTATTTTCAGTAATCATTTCTAATTTATCAACAATAACTTCTTTTGTTTCTGGGTTAATAATCTTCTTATTAGCATATCTACCAACAATACGATCTTTTAATCCTTCAATTACTGATCCACTATGTTCGTTAATAAATGGTCTAACAACAACACCTTGATCAGTTCCACAATCTGCTTCTCTTACAATCATATCTTGAGAAACATCAACTAAACGACGTGTTAAGTATCCTGAGTCAGCTGTCTTTAAGGCAGTATCGGCAGAACCTTTACGAGCACCGTGTGTAGATAAGAAGAATTCAGAAACTGATAATCCTTCAATAAAGTTTGAAAGAATTGGAATTTCAACTGGAGTACCATCTGGTTTAGCCATGATACCACGCATACCAGCAACTTGTGTAAAGTTTGAAATGTTACCACGAGCTTTAGAGTTCATCATCATGAATATTGGATTATCAATATCTTCATGTGCTACTTCTTCAAGTTCTGATTTAACTTCATCTGTTGCATTATTCCATGCATCTATTACTTTATTAAATCTTTCTTCTTCAGTAATTAAACCACGTTTATATTGTTTATTAATTTTATCAACAACTTCTTGTGTTTTTGCAACTATGTCACCTTTATTCTTAGAAATATCAACATCAGCCATACTAACTGTAATACCTGCTATTGTTGAATATTTAAATCCTAAGTCTTTCATTTTATCAAGCATCATAGATGTTTCAGTTGTTTTATAACGTTTAAATACTTGAGCAATTACTTTTTCAAGTATACCTTTAGCAAATGGTTTTACTATAGGCATATTCTTTATTTCTTCTGGAATATTCTTTCCACGTTCAATAAAGTATTTATTAGGTGTAATTTGTTGAATGTTTTCATCACTTGGTTCATTAACATATGGGAATGAATCAGGTAATATTTCATTAAACTTAATCTTACCTACTGTAGTAACTAAGTATTTATCTTTCTTATCATCTGTAAATAATTTATGTTTAAATGAATTTACAGGGATAGCAATTCTTGTATGAAGTGTTATTTCACGTCTTTCATAAGCCATTAAAGCTTCATTTGTATTTCTAAATAATCTACCTTCTCCATGTTCTCCAGCTTTTTCCATAGTTATATAGTAGTTACCTAAAACCATGTCTTGTGATGGAGTAACGATTGGATCTCCAGATTTTGGATGTAGGATATTGTTAGATCCTAACATTAATAATCTAGCTTCAGCTTGAGCTTCTTCAGATAATGGTACGTGAACAGCCATTTGGTCACCATCGAAGTCAGCATTAAATGCAGGACAAACTAATGGGTGTAATCTAATAGCTTTACCACCTACTAAGATTGGTTCAAATGCTTGAATACCTAATCTATGTAATGTAGGTGCACGGTTTAATAGTACTGGATGTTCTTTAATAACATCTTCTACTATATCCCATACAAGTGGATCACGATTATCTATTAATCTCTTAGCAGCTTTAATATTATGAGCAATATCTCTATCTACTAAACCATTAATTACATGTGGTTTGAATAATTCTAGAGCCATCTCTTTTGGAATACCACATTGATACATCTTAAGTGATGGTCCAACAACGATAACACTACGTCCAGAGTAATCAACACGTTTACCTAATAAGTTTTGACGGAAACGTCCTTGTTTACCTTTTAACATACTAGAAAGTGATTTTAA
>CADAWN010000010.1 GCA_902791625.1 uncultured Erysipelotrichaceae bacterium
GTAATCCCTTATTAGGATGCATCTGAAATCAACTTAGTTGAAATCAGATGTTTTTTATTATTTAAATAGTAAGGTGATTACTATAAAAAATAATAGTAGGATTATGATAAATTGAGATAGTTCTCTTTTTGTCATAATTAACCACCTCCCTTCTTCCTGAAGGGAAAACATCTGATATATTTCAAACGTATCCTATATATATAATAATAAGTTCATTTTAAAAATTCTAAAAAAACTTTATCATAATTGCAATTTTCTTAAAAAAGTGTTATAATATGGAACTAATTCGAGGGGTAAGTATGAATAAATAAAATACAATTATAACAATTAAATTATTTAATATGCATTATAAATACATTTTTAATAATTTATTATACTTATTGTACGTTTAATTTAAAAATGTTATAATTAAAAAAAATAGGTGTAGTATGGAAAAGAATTTTTGGGTTAAATTATTTTATATCTTTATTATAGGATCAATAGTAGGATGGGTAGTAGAAGGATTATATACATTAATTGTATTTAAAGAATTAGTAAACCATTCAGCAGTAGTTATTGGTCCATTTGATATGGCATATGGAATATGTTTTGTAGTAATGACACTTCTCTTTTATAAATTTCCAAAAATAAATATATTTAAAGCCTTTCTTATCGGATTTATAGGAGGAACAATACTAGAATACATAATGAGTTTAGGTATGGAATTAGTATTAGGATTTACAGCGTGGGATTATACAGGATACTTTCTAAATATTAATGGTAGAGTTTGTCTAATATATTCAGTATTCTGGGGTTTATTAGGAGTTGTTTGGGTAAAGCTAATATATCCACTTATTATGAAATTACTTAATAAATTTAATTATAAAAAAGCAAAAATAGTGGCAATTATTTTAATAGTATTCTTAGTATTTGATGTCTTACTTACTATACAAGCTAGAGAAAGAGCAAAAGATAAAATGAAAGGTATAGAACCAAGAAATGGTTTTGAAGAATTTTTAGATAATACATTTAATAATGAATATTTAAAAAATATGTATAATAATATGGAGTGGCAAAAATGAAAGTAGTAATATTCTCTTGTTCAACAGGTGGGGGACATAATTCATGTGCGAGATATATAGAAGATGAATTAAGAAAAAATAATATAGAAGCAGATTTTGTTGATTACTTATCACTAGTAGGAGAAAAACAAGCTAAAAGAGCAGAAAACATGTATTTAAAATCAGTATCTGGTAATGGTAAGATATTTAAAAGTGTTTATAAAATAGGAGAACTATATAATAAAACAAGAATAAAAAGTCCTGTTTATCTTTTTAATGGTTTAAATAAGAAAAGAGTATTAGACTTTATTAAAGAACATGGTTATGATTTAGTAATATGTACACATTTATTTCCGTCACTTGCTATGACTAAAATAAAAAAAGAATATGATATTCCTCTAATAAATATAGCAACTGACTATGAATGCATTCCTTTTTGGAATGAAAGTAAACCAGATGACTTTATTATTCCAAGTGAATTATTAACAGATTCTTTTGTAAAAAGAAGAGTTAATAAAGATGTTCTTAGACCACTAGGTATACCAGTATCAACTAAATTTAAAACAGAGAAAAAAGAATTAGATTTACCAAAAGATAAAGATATAGTTTTAATTACAAGTGGAAGTATGGGTTTTGGTAAAATGAATAGTATAGTTAATTTAATATTAAAAGAAGTACCAGAAATCTATTTAGTAGTGGTATGTGGTAATAATAAAGAACTATATAATAGTTTAAAAGGAATAAAGAATGATAATCTAATACTAGTAGGTTTTACTGATAAAATGAGTGAATATATGAAAAGAAGTAATATTATTATTACTAAACCAGGTGGATTAACTACTACTGAAGTAGCTACATTACATAAACCTTTAATACATATGATGCCTATTCCAGGTGTTGAGAATTATAATGCTAAATTCTATAGTGACAATAAGATGAGTTTATGTGCGAATAATGAAAATGAAATAATAGAAGATATAAAACTATTACTAAAAGATAAAAAACTAGCTGATGAAATTATAAGTAATCAAAAGAAGATTATAAATGAGAATAGTGCAGCTGATTTAGTAGAGTTTTTAATAGAAAAATATGATAAAGGGATAAAGTAATTTATCTCTTTTAAATTGACTTTATCCATAGAAGTTGTTTAAAAGTATTTTAGTGATAGAAATCTGTCTATAAAATAATTCTACAATAAAAAAACGAGCTATGCTCGCTATAAACGATTATTCTCTATTTGGTATGTGTAATATCATTATCTTGACTTTCTATACTTGATTCACAACCTATCGGTGGACGAGGTTCTCTTTTATCTATATTAAAACCTGAACGCAAACTATTAAGAGCTTTATCATATTCTTCCTGTGATGCATATGGAGCAGCTAATAATTTAATAAGTGTTTTTTTTCCTATAAGTGCTATTTTTACTGCATCAATACTATTTTTTACTGTCTCAAGTGGATCAGATTCATATTCTTTTTTTCTATTTAATAGACATATATTCAAGGCGTTTTTTAATTCCTCAGGCATATTATCAAGTAATTCCTTTATTTGGTTTAAATCTTGCATTAACTTCATGTATTCTATATTATTTTCCATAATTAAATACCTCCTGCCAATATATTACTATACATTTTGATTAAAGTATAGTATGAGTGTAAATACAAAATGTTATTTGACACAAGAAATACTATACTAATAATGAATTATTAAAATTGATATATAGTTATTTTGAATTGATTATAATTATATGATAATATGATTATGCAAGGAAAAAATGGTAATACATTTTTGCAAGGACACTGTCTTAGTTATGGAGTTCTATTTTTTTTGCTTTTTTAATAATCACTTTATCCACAGAAGTTGTTTATAAAACTTGTTTTTTTAAAAGTCTGTGTATATAATAATTATTCAGAAGAAAAAGAAAAAGTTAAAACACTTAAATAATATTAAGAATATGTATCTGAAATCAACATAGTTGGTTTCAGATTTTTATTTTAACTAAATTGACTTTTTCCACAGAAATTGTTAATATAATGAGTCAAAGTGAGGGGATAAATATGTTATTATATAGAGCAATTAATGATAATGATTTAAAATGTTTACGCAATGGTGAAAGTATTAAATGTAGTTTAATTAATAGCAAATTAGATATAAATTCAAAAAATAAAAAGGATCAAGAATTAATTAATAGTTGGTTTAATGATTATTTTAATAGAGTTAGAGAATATGCATTAAATGGAATGATAGGACATGTTAGTGGTGCTAAATTTAAATGTAATAGATCACCATGGATTTCAACTTCCACAAATTTTAGATATGTGGCATCAGAATATGCTGTTCCACAAGCTGGTAATTATAATTGGGATGATAAAAGAAAACCTGTTATTTTAATAGATTATTGTGATAATAAAATATATGATGATACTCACAAAATAGAGTCACTTAAAAAAACAAAAATTGATGATTTTGCTATTAATTTAAGTGATAATAAATTAAAAGAACTATATGATTTAGATATTATTGAAAATGAAATTAAATTAGGTTATTACTTTACTAAAGATAGAAAATTAGTAAAAACAAGTATAGATTATACTAATAATTTTTCTACTGCAGCTAGTGAAGTATTAATTTATAAAGAAATAAAAAATGATGATATAAAACTAATTATATATCCATTATTGCAAGATGTTATATACTCATGTGATGTTAAATTGAATAAAGAATATAAATTTATTATTGAAAATATAGAAAGAATTAATCAAATTCTTAACCGCATGATAAAAGAAGAAAAAGGCTTTTCAATTTTATATCCTGATATTTGTTCTGCTAATAGTTTAACAGATATTTTAAAAGAGAATTATTCAGATATAAATGGTGATGATATAGAAACTAAATATATGTTATTAAAAGAATTCAAAAAGGAAGAATTGGAAAAATTAGTAAGTTCAATAAATAGTGAGTTAGGTACTAATTGGATAGTTAAGGATTTAGTAGATGATAGAGTAATAGCATGTAGTTATAGTAACATAAAAAAATATACTAAGAGACAATATAATGATATAGTTTTATTGGAAGATAATGATAAAGTATATAAATATTCTCATACTGATTGTGCTTATGTATCACAAGGTGAAGATAAAATTAAAATTAAAACTAAAATAAAAAAGAAAGCATAAGTTTTTATGTTTTCTTTTACACTTTTCCCCTTGCCACATCCAATGAAAAATTGGAATTGATTTAAGCCAGTGTTTATAAGGGTTTGTGAGCATATATAAGATTGAAAATAATTCTTGGGAACAACTTGGGAACAAGTTTAGATTAATTACACATTAAAATAATGTGTTTTTTTGTATATTTGCCATTATTTAAAATGTATGATAAGATGTAGTTGCGTAGGGTATTTTACAAAATAAAAAAGTATTTGCAATAACAAATACCCTATAGCAAATGTAGCTGGGAACTACAGATGCAAATACAAGACATATAGATTACAATGTAAACTATAATGACACAATACAAACAGAGATAAACGACACCCTCTTTGTATAACTATCATAACAGGATTTTTTTAAAAAATCAAGTTATCGGACAAAATTATACATAATAATTATTAGAGCGTGTTAAATCTCTTTGAAGAAAGGAGAGATAATATGGCTGTAAATAAACCAAAAAACGATAATGCAAGAATCGGTGCAGTTCGTCAAAGATCACAGTTTTTTAATGAACGAACAGGATTATATATAAAACGAAATTCTGTAAATGGTCAATTTATGGATGTAAGAACATCTGGTGGTAAATTTAAAGGCGTAAGGAAAGAAAAGTAAAAATTAATAGCATCTGTAGTTTCCTTCTATTAATTAGAAGGAGGAATAATAATGATTATTGCAAAAAAAAGAATTAATTCAGTTGATTTTATTGAAGAATTTGAAAGTAAAGAATTCTTAATAGGAATAAAAGTAACTAATAATGAATTAGCTAAACTAAATATTAAATCATTTGATGAAGGCTTAGCTATAGAACCTTCTCCAAAGTTTGGAGTGAATTGTAGGAAAAATACTAATGGATATTCCTACCCAGATAAAAAGCAAGATAAGGTTTACAGGTATATAACTACTATAGAGTGGAATCTAAAAGATTGGGGAGGTTATGAACACAGTGGGTATAGTGACATATATAGATATGCTTATCCTAGAGTTGAAGTGGCTCCAACAAATATTGAATTTGTTTTAAGAACTGATGAAAACGATAATAAATATATAATTGCTAATTTTGATGACACTTATAATAAAGATAAAGTAAAACTAATAATTAATATGTTCTTAGAAATTTTTGGATTTTGTGAATTATTTGATAAAAAGTATAATTTACTTAAAGCAAGTAATAAGATTAAACGTTGTAATTGGGAAATTTTACCGAAAGGAATAAAACTTGATAGTCTTGTGAACAAAAAACGCAAAAATAAATCTAATGAAAATAAAAAAAGTTTTGAAGAATACAGGTTTAATACTATTGAATCCTATGGTCCAAATGATATTTTTTATGGAACAGGAGGTTTTACAGGATATTTCGCATTTGTTTTTGATAATATTTGCTGCTTAGAATGTAATTATTATGGCAACGCAACCTACATTATTCCAAGTAAAGGATGGGAACAGATTTCACAACTTTCAAAAAGAGAATTGCTTATTAGCAAAGATATAATCGCAAAAATCACTCATACAAGTGGTTGGACTACTGAATTTTCTAAATTAATGAAAAAGTATTATTAAAAATAACCGGTGACTAAACATCATCGGTTTTATTATTATCTAAATTATCTATTACGGCAACTACTTCATCTAAAGTACTTGTAAATAGGTGTGAATAAGTTTTTAAAGTTTCTTCAACTTTTGTATGGCCTAAGTATTTAGCTACAACTTGAACATTAGCTCCTTTATTAACCAGTAGAGATGTACATGAATGTCTGAAATCATGTAATCGTATTTGTTTAACATCAGCTAATTTACAATTCATATTTTTATGATTAGTAAGTGTATTAATACATACAGGAAATATGTTTTCCATAGCAAATAAGTTACCATAAAAATAATTAATAATATTTTATATCTTGGTTTTGGGTTTTCTACCTATGCATTTTCTCAATAAAAAGTTTTTACTTTAGTAGGAAAAATATCAGTTTAATGATATACTGTATATATACAACAAGGAGGTTGAAATATATGTTAAAGGCGAAACCGTTTGTGAAATGGGCAGGTGGGAAAAGATCAATCATTGATAAATTAATTAAACTAGTTCCAGAAGATTACAAGACATATTATGAGCCGTTTGTTGGCGGTGGAGCTATGTTATATGAACTTCAACCTAAAAAGGCAGTAATTAATGACTATAACACAGAATTAATGAATGTTTATGAATGCATAAAAGATGAAAATAAATTTGCTAATATGTGCGGTGAATTAAATAAACATGAATCAAATCATTCAGAAGATTATTATTATCAAATTAGAGATTTAGATAGAGATAAGAGAAAATTTAATAAATTAGCAGATTATAAAAGGGCAGCTAGAACTATTTATTTAAATAAAGCTTGTTTTAATGGTTTATATAGAGTTAATAGTAAAAATGAATTTAATGTTCCATCTGGAAAGAAAAATAAAGTTAATACTTATGACGGACCTAATTTAGGAATAATTCATTGTTTGCTAAATTTTAATGATATTAAACTTTTATCAACAGATTTTGAAGAAGCAATTAAGGATGCTAAAAAAGGTGATTTTGTTTATTTTGATCCTCCATATGATTCAGATACTTCAACTTTTAATAGTTATACTGAAAATGGATTTGGAAAAGAAGAACAAAAAAGACTTGCCAACGTATTTAGAAATTTAGACAAGAGAGGTTGTTATGTAATGTTATCAAATTATAATACTACTCTTATTAAAGAATTGTATAAGGATTATAGATTTAATTATGTAACAGCCCCAAGAAATATTGGAGCCAGTTCAAAAAATAGAGGTAAAGTGGAAGAAGTAATTATTACAAATTATGAAAATAAAATAAGTTTTGAAGAATAAAGTTATTATAATATATATAGGAGGTGCATTGCATGAGTAAGGAATACTACTACGAAGAAGAAAACTTTAAATTACTACATGGTGATGCCTTTTTATTATTAAAAAAAATAGAACCACAAAGTGTAGATATGATATTTGCCGATCCACCATACTTTCTATCAGGAGATGGGATAACTTGTAGTGCTGGTAAGATGGTATCGGTAAAAAAAGGCGAATGGGATGAAAAAATAGGTATTAAGGAAAAACACAATTTTAATAAGAAATGGATAAGAGAATGTAAAAGAATTTTAAAAGATGATGGGACAATATGGATAAGTGGAACAATGCATAATATTTATTCAATTGGTATGGCTCTAGAAGAAGAAGGATTTAAAATAATTAATAACATTACATGGAAGAAATTAAATCCTCCACCTAATATTAGCTGCAGAGCATTTGTTCATTCAACAGAAACAATATTATGGGCTAAAAAAGACATAAAAAATGCAAAGCATAAATTTAACTATGATGTGATGAAAAAATTTAATGATGGAAAACAAATGAAAGATGTATGGGAAACATCTTTAACTAAACCAAGTGAAAAGAAATGTGGAAAACATCCTACTCAAAAACCAATAGCACTTCTAGAAAAAATAATACTTGCATCAACAGATGAAAATGATTTAATACTTGATCCATTTAACGGCAGTGGAACAACAGGAATTGTAGCAAGTAGATTAAAAAGAAAATATATAGGAATAGAAAAAGAAAAAGAATACTTAGACTTAACAATAAAAAGAAAGGAAAATATATGAGAGTTAGTAAGGGTTCAAAAAATAAAAGAATAAATGGAAAAAATTTAACTTCAATAATAGATGTATTTTTTGATAATAAATATACAATATATGTATTTCAGGGTGGTATAAGTGAAAATGACATAATAATTAAATATTCTGAAGAAGGTAAAAGACTTAGAACACCTAAACATATTCATTGGGCAGTAGATTTATTATTAAAATTACAGGCTGAGAGAGAATTGACTAGGAACTTTATTAAAGAGATAAAAAAAGAATGGGAAAATTGTAAACCATTAAAGAATAATGACGATTTAACATTGATAACGTTAGTAGATAATTATATAGAAATTACCGATGCCTCTAAATATAAGGAATTGGACAACTATGGAGAATATGAAGTAGAGTTTTTAATTGTTTTGATGACTCTTTTAATGACGCAAGAGAAGACAAATAGGGAAGATGCATATATGTTTGGTAGTGTTTTAGATGCACTGTTGGAAGATGATTTAGATATATTTGCAATAATGTCTGTATCAGGTTTTGGAGGTAGATTTTAGTGAAAAGAGATTTTAATGAATGGTTATGTAAATTTAAATCTAGTATATCTGATTACACTTATTATGTGGATTTTGATAAGATTTATAGCAATGTTGAAAAAGTAAAAGTCGAACTTAATATTTTAAATTCTTTGATTGGTAGTAAAAATATTGAAAATGATTTTCAAACAATATTAATAAAATATCCTGAAACATTGGAATGTATACCTCTTTTATTGGCTGTTCGTTCAAGGGAAATATTTATAAAGGATGAAATAAATGAGTATTTATTTAAATTTGATAAAATGGTTTATTCAATGAATGATTATGTAAAATTCATGAAAGAAAGTGGATTGTTTGATTTATTACAAAATCATATTATAAATAATTTATATGATTATGTTTTAGGAATAGAAGTTGGATTAGATTCTAATGGTAGAAAAAATCGTGGTGGACATCTAATGGAGAATCTTGTTGAAGGTTATATTGAAAAAGCTGGATACAAAAAAGATATTGATTATTTTAAGGAAATGTATTTATCAGAAATAGAGAAAAAATGGAATTTAGATTTATCTGCTATGTCAGGGGACAATGTTTCAACTAAAAGGTTTGATTTTGTAATTAAAACGGATAAACAAGTTTATGCTATAGAAACTAATTTTTATTCTAGTGGTGGTTCAAAATTAAATGAAACTGCAAGAAGCTATAAAATGTTAGCAAGTGAATCTAAAAAGGTAAATGGTGTAACATTCATATGGTTTACTGATGGATTGGGCTGGTTAAGTGCCAGAAAGAATCTTGAGGAAACATTTAATGAAATGGATACAATTTACAATATAGATGATTTAGAGCATGGAATAATAGAAAATTTTAAGTAGAATAAAAATGTTATAAAAACTGACTTTAAAAAACAGTAATGTAAATAAATATACTATGTAATTGCTTATTATATATTCTTGATATAATTAGTATAGGTGATAACATGGCTAAAAAGAAAAATAATGGAAGCGATGAATTTGTAAATTTTTTTGCTTATGGTGCAGCGGGAATTATTACTGTTTTTATGTGGATGGTTAGAATAATATTATTCATTCCATATTTAATTATTAAATTTATTAAATGGATTTATAATAAAAATAAGAATAAAGATAGTAGTAAGACTACTGATGTTAAAGAAAAAGTATATACTGATAAATCATCTAATAAAAAAGATGATATAGTATATGATTCATTAGAGGATTGGTAGAAGAAAGAAGTAGATGAGGGCAATTATGATTCTTATAACTTTGAAGAAGAAGAGTTAGAAGAAGATGATTATTATAATGAAGATGATGAATAATCATCTTTTTTTTGAAAATTGCAATAAAAAATAATAGAGTGTTATAATATTTTTGGTGATTGAAATTGAAAATATATTATAGGACAAAAATATTAATTAATGGTATTTTTCCATTGGTAAATTTTAAAATTGATGGATTTATTCAAAAAACTGGTTTGTATGATGAAAAAATGATTGATACTGATAATGAAGATTATATATTTTATTCATCTGGTTTTCTAATAAAAGGCCTTTATTCATGTCGTGAAAAAAAAGGAAATTTCTATGAATATTTGATAAATGATGAATTGTTTGAAAAAGATGTTCCTCATAATATATCAGAATATGAATTGCAAAAATTAATGATAGAATATCAAAATGAACGAATAAAAATCCTTGAAAAAAAGTTAAGATTAATTTCAGGCTATGGAATAAATTTGCCGGTTTTCAAAACAGTTATATATAATTCGAAAAAAGAATTTTTAACTTATACTGGATTTATAAATTGGAAATTTACACCACTTAAGGCTATAAACTATGATGCTAATGACAGAAAAAAATTGGAGCAAAGACTGCAATTATATATAGCAGATTCAACACTTAAAGACTTGGAAACAAAAAACAAAAGATTTAGTAGAGCTTTATATTTTTATAATAGTTCATTTGAATCTTATGATCCTGGAATTAGATTTACATTACTATTTTCAGCATTGGAATCATTATTTAATATTGATTCTGATAAAGTTACTGAAGAAGTCGCAAATTTTTCGAGTAGAATTTTATTTTTATCATATACAGAAAGAAAATCAACAAAATATAAGATTAAGAACTATTATAATGAACGTTCAAGATTTATTCATGGTAACAATAATTATGACATCTCTTCTGAAAAAGAGAGCAATTTAAGGGATTTTGTGAGGGAAATACTATTAATATATTGGAATATTTCAGTAGTATATGATATATATGATGAAGAACAAATAAAAAAATTAATACTAAAGATTAATAGAGATAGTTTAAATGTTATGGTTCAATTATTTATAAAGTACCTTAGGACTGATCCAAATAAGTTTAAGAAATTATATGAAAAACTAAAGACTAATTTCCTAAATAATGAATACAAAGTTCTAAATAATGAAAGTTTGGATATAGAATAGTGTCATTATAATAATTACTATAGGTGGTGATTTGTTGTGATTAATTTAAATTTCGAAGTTTTTTCTTTTTATTATCCTAATAATAATGAGAGACAGAAATATAAAAAATATGTTGTTTATAGAGAATATGATAAAAATTTAACGTTGTATGATGTTTTGCTAGATCTTCATAGCAAATATAAAATAGATAATGGTATGTATGAAAATTATTTTATTCCCCATATAAATGAATTAATGTGGAAACAATATTTTTCTAAAGATATTTGTAATATGATTGATAATTCTGAGAGTGAATATTATAAATTAACATTAGCTGAAATAGAAAAGCAGTTTAATATTTCAAGTATGGTTATACCGGTATATTTGAATTTAGATGGTATTGGCAAAGCCATTGGTATTAAAGAGGGTGTCAAATTCTTCTTCCATTTTAATGAAAAGGATTTGCATCACAAACCACATGTTCATTGTGAATACTCTGGTCATGAAACAAGGATAGAAATTAAAACTTTAAAAGTTCTTGATAAACCATTCAAAAAATCGAAAATGAAAGTTGCTTTTGAGTTTATAGAAAAGAATAGAGAAGAGTTACTTAATTATTGGGAAAGAACGATTATAAATGGAGAATCGGTAGAGTTGTATGTGGTAATATAAATTATAAATCTAAGCAATTAGTTGGTTAAAATCTGACTTTTTTTTATTTTCCACAGATAATGTGTAAAACTTAAAATAAAAAATAATAAAAAAACATCGAAAAAGTGTTGAATTTTATGAAATAGTGTGCTAAAATTAATTCTGTGTGACTGCTTAGATGTGTGAGGTTGCTGATACACCAGGTAATGTTGTATCTGAAATATCAGGTTATTTACACGGAGCAAGTCTATACTAAGATATAGGCGAAGGGAGGATTTTTAATGTCAACTAATAAACTACGCATAAAAATGAAAGCATATGATCATAAAATTCTTGATAATGCAGTAACTAAAATTGTTGAAACTATTAAAAGATCAGGTGGAGAAATTTCTGGTCCAGTACCACTACCAACTGAAATTGAAAAGTTCACAATCTTAAGAGCTGTACACAAATATAAGGATTCACGTGAACAATTCGAAATGCGTACACACAAAAGATTAATTGATATCAAGAACCCTAGTAAGGAAACAATTGAGGCACTTTCTCATTTAGACTTACCAAGTGGTGTTGAAATTCAAATTAAAACAATGTAAAAAAATAGGAGGAAAAAATGAAAGGAATCTTAGGTAAAAAAATCGGAATGACTCAAGTATTTACTAAAGATGGTAAATTAATTCCGGTTACTGTTATTGAAGTTGAGCCAAATGTTGTTACTCAATTAAAGACAGTTGAAACTGATGGTTATGATGCTATCCAACTTGGATTCGAAACAATTCGTACTAAGTTAAGCAACAAACCAGAAATGGGTCATACTAAAAAAGCTAATACTGAACCTAAGCGCTTCTTAAGAGAAATTAGAGGAGTAAATGTTAGCGATTATACATTAGGTCAAGTTATTGGCGCAGATATCTTCGAAGAAGGAGAAATCGTTGATGTTACGGGAACTAGTAAAGGAAAAGGTTTCCAAGGTGTAATTAAACGTTACAACCAAACTCGTGGTCCAATGGGACACGGTTCACAATACCATAGAGGTGTTGGATCATTAGGTACTATGAGACCTATGCACGTATTAAAGGGTAAAAAACTTCCAGGTCAAATGGGAAATGTTACAAGAACAGTTCAAAATCTTGAAATAATCCAAGTTGATATGGAAAATAATTGTATTTTAGTTAAAGGTAATGTTCCAGGAGCTAAGAAATCTTTAGTAATTATTAAGACAGCTGTTAAGAATCCAAATAAAAAGAATACTAAAGCTGATTTAATTAGTTATGAAGAAAAAGCAGTTGAAACAACTACAGAAGAAGTAGAAACTACAACTGAAAATGCAGAGTAATCATCACTCTTTAAAAACTAAAAAACATAAGTAAAGTGATGAAAGGAGGAAACAAGGATGAAAAAAGTAGAACTTTTAAATCTTAAAGGTGAAAAAGTAAAAGACCTAAAACTTAATGAAAATATATTTGATATTACCCCAAATGATAAAGTTTTATATGATGCAGTTATTTTAGCAAGAGCATCATTAAGACAAGGAACTCATAAAACTAAAAATCGTTCTGAAGTTAGTGGTGGTGGAAGAAAACCATGGAGACAAAAAGGAACAGGACATGCTCGTCAAGGTTCAATTAGAGCCGTACAATGGGTAGGAGGAGGAAGATATGGAACTCCAGTACCTAGAGACTACAGCATTAAACAAAATAGAAAAGAAAGACAATTAGCTTTAAGAACTGCATTAACAGAAAAAGCTAATGATAAAGAATTAATCGTAGTAGATAAGTTGACACTTAATACTCCTAAGACTAAAGAAATGTTAGGAATATTAGAAACTTTAAAACTTACTGATAAGAAAGTATTAATAGTAGTAAAAGAATTAGAAGAAAACTTAATTTTAGCTTCAAGAAATATACAAAATATTGTATTAATTACTGCTGATGAAGTTAATGTTTTAGATTTAGTTGCTACTAATTATGTATTAATTACAGAAGAAGCAATAAATGCAATTGAGGAGGTGCTAGCATAATATGGATACTAAGTATTTAGAAATAATTAAAGCACCAGTTATTACTGAAAAATCACAAAATGCTATGCAAAATGGACAATATACTTTTAAAGTAGATCCAAGAGCTAATAAAACAGAAATTAAGATTGCTATTGAAAAATTATTCAATGTTAAAGTAGTTAAGATTTCTACAGTAAATGAACAAACTAAAAAGAAAAGAGTTGGCCGTTATACAGGTTTAACAAACCGTTCAAAGAAAGCTATTGTTACTTTAGCTGAAGGTCAAACTATTGAGCTTGGTTAGAAAGGAGAATAAATTATGGCAATAAGAAATTATAAACCTACTACACCAGGTCGTAGAAAAATGAGTACATTAATCAATGAAGATATTACTAAAAGTACTCCTGAAAAAAGTTTAACTGTTACATTAAAGAAAAACAGTGGACGTAATAATCAAGGAAAAATAACTACTCGTCATCAAGGTGGAAGAGTAAAAAGAAAATATCGTATTATTGATTTCAAGAGAAATAAATTAAATATACCTGGAGTTGTAGCAAGTATTGAATATGACCCAAATAGAACAGCTAATATTGCTTTAATTAATTATATTGATGGTGAAAAGAGATATATCTTAGCACCAAAAGGATTAACAGTTGGAGCAAGAATTGAAGCTGGAGATAATGTTGATATCGTAGTTGGTAATAGTTTACCACTTATGAATATACCAGTAGGTACAATGGTTCATAATATTGAACTTCGTCCTGGAAAAGGTGGAGAACTTGCAAGAAGTGCAGGAACTTCTGCTCAAATACTTGGACGTGAAGATAAATATGTAATGATACGTTTATCTAGTGGTGAACAAAGAAAAGTGTTAGGAACATGTAAGGCAACTATTGGTGAAGTTGGAAATGAAGATGCTTCACTTGTAAAAGTTGGTAAAGCTGGACGTAATCGTCTAAAAGGAATTCGTCCAACAGTTCGTGGTTCTGTTATGAACCCTAATGACCATCCACATGGTGGTGGTGAAGGACGTGCTCCAGTAGGACGTAAAGCACCAGTTACACCTTGGGGTAAACCTGCACTTGGTTATAAGACACGTAAGAAAAAACAATCTGATAGTTTAATAGTACGTCGTCGTAATAGTAAATAGGAAAGGAGACTAGGAAATGGCAAGAAGTTTAAAAAAGGGACCTTATGTTTTCGATAGATTACTAAAGAAGGTTCAAGAATTAAATAACTCAGGAAAGAAAGAAGTCATTAAAACATGGTCACGCCGTTCTACTATTTATCCTGATTTTATAGGACATACATTCGCGGTTCACAATGGTAAAGAATTCATTCCAGTTTATGTAACTGAAGATATGGTTGGACATAAATTAGGTGAATTTGCTTTAACACGTAAATTCGGTGGACATGGACAAGATAAATAAAATTAAATAATGACTAGGAGGGAAAATATGGAAGCAAGAGCAATCGCTAGATCACTTCGTGTTTCTCCTATTAAGACAAGAATTACTATTGACTTAATTAGAGGAAAGAACGTAGATGAAGCACAAGCCATATTAAATAATATTAATAAAAAATCAGCAAGATTAATAAAGAAAGTATTAGTTTCTGCTATTAGTAATGCTGTTAATAACAATGGTGCAGATGCTGCTACACTATATGTTAAAGAAGCAAGAGTAGATGCTGGTCCAGTTATGAAACGTCATTTATTTGATTCACGTTCTCATATAGGACACAAAGATAGAAGAACTAGTCACATTGTTATAACAGTGGCTACAAAATAATTAAGGAGGAAACAGAATGGGACAGAAGGTTAATCCTAATGGACTTAGACTAGGCATCAACAAAGATTGGGAAGCAAAATGGTATGCAAACAAAAAAGATTTTTCTAAGAATTTAAATAAAGATGTTTTAATCCGTAAATATTTTGAAGAAAAATTAAATAATGCAGGAATTGCTAAGATCGAAATCGAAAGAAACGATAAAAGATGTGAAGTTATAGTTCATACTTCAAAACCTGGTGTAATGATCGGTAAGGGTGGAGAAGAAATAGAAAAATTAAAGAAAACATTGTCTGAAATCGCAGGAGAGAAAGTTCAAATCTCAATTGTTGATATTAAGAAAGCAGAATTAAATGCTCAATTAGTAGCAGATGATATAGCTAGACAAATTACTAACAGAATTTCATTCCGTATGGCACAAAAAAGAGCTATTAGAAATGCTATGAAAGCAGGAGCTAAAGGAATTAAGACTTCAGTATCAGGTAGACTTGGAGGAGCTGATATGGCTCGTAAAGAAGGATATACTGAAGGTACTATTCCACTACATACACTAAGAGCTGATGTTGATTATGCTACAGCTGAAGCTGATACAACATTCGGTAAAATTGGTGTTAAAGTTTGGATTTATAAAGGAGAAATCCTTGGTAAATCTAATAAGACTGAGAAAGTTGAGAAAAAGAATGTAAAAAAATCTGAGGGAGGTAAATAATTATGTTAATTCCATCAAGAACAAAATATCGTCGTGTACATAGATTACCTCACGAAGGTAAATCTCGTGGTAACACAGAACTACATTTTGGTGAATATGGATTACAAGCTAAAGAAGGTGCTTGGATTACAGCTAACCAAATAGAAGCTGCTCGTGTTGCTATGACACGTTATATGAAGCGTGGTGGTAGAGTATATATCAATATATTCCCACACATGCCACTTACTAAAAAACCTATCGGTACTCGTCAAGGTAAAGGTAAAGGTAATGTTGAAGGATGGGTTGCAGTAGTTAAAGAAGGAAAGATACTTTTCGAAGTTGCAGATGTATCTGAGGAAGTAGCTCGTGAAGCTTTAAGACTTGCAAGTCATAAATTACCTATCACTACAAAATTTGTAAAGAAAGAAGAACAGGGTGGTGAATAAGATGAAGGTTAAAGAAATTAGAGAATTATCTACAGAAGATATCAATAACAAATTAAAAGAAACTAAACAAGAATTATTCAATTTACGTTTTCAACAAGCAACAGGTAATCTTGAAAAACCTTCAAGAATTCGTGAGTTAAGACACACTGTTGCAAGACTAAAAACTGTTTTAAAAGAACGTGAAACAGTTGAGAAGGAGGGTTAATAAATGGAAAAGACTATTAAAAAAGAATTAGTAGGAAAAGTAGTAAGTTCAACTAACAATAAAACTATTACTGTATTAGTAGAAACTTATAAGACTCATCCTTTATATCATAAAAGAGTTAAACAGTCTAAGAAATACGCAGTACATGATGAAACAAATAAAGCTAAAGTTGGAGATGTTGTTCGTATAGTTTCAACAAGACCAATTTCAAAAACAAAGCATTTTTATTTAAAAGAAATAGTAAAAGAAGCAGTAATTATATAGTGCTAGTGAAGGAGGAAAATTATGTTACAACAAGAAAGTAGATTAAAAGTAGCTGACAACTCTGGAGCTCGTGAATTATTAGTAATTCGTGTACTTGGAGGTAGTAAAGTCAAGACTGCTAATATAGGTGATGTTGTAGTAGGAACAGTAAAAGATGCTATCCCTAACTCAAATATGCCTAAAGGAAAAGTTGTAAAAGCTGTTATCGTTCGTAGCCGTCAAGGTGTTCGTCGTGAAGATGGTAGCTACATTAAGTTCGATGACAATGCTTGTGTTATCATTCGTGATGACAAAAGTCCAGTAGGAACACGTGTTTTTGGACCAGTAGCAAGAGAACTTCGTGATAAAGATTATATGAAAATTGTGTCTTTAGCTAAAGAAGTACTATAAGAGGAGGATAATATGAACTTTAAAGTAGGAGATGAAGTTGTAGTTATCGCTGGTTCTAATAAAGGTAAAAAAGGAAAAATAATTAAAACATTAAAAGCTGAAAACAAAGTAGTTGTAGAAGGAGTAAACATTGTTAAAAAACATACTCGTGAATCTGCAAATTCTACTGGTGGAATTATTGAAGTTGAAGCTCCAATAAATGCTTCAAATGTTATGATTGTAGATCCTAAAACTAAGAAAAGAACTAGAATAGGACATACAACTAATAAAAACGGTAAAAAAATAAGAATTACAAAAAAATCAAACGCTGAGCTTGATTAATTGGAAGGAGGGTAAAATATGAACCGCCTAAAAGAAAAATACTTAAAAGAAGTTGTTCCAAGTTTACAAAAGAAACACAATTATAAGTCAATAATGGAAGTACCAAAATTAGAAAAAATAGTTATTAATATGGGTGTTGGTGATGCAACTACTAACTCTAAATTATTAGAAGCTGCTATGGCTGATTTAAAATTAATTTCAGGTCAACAACCAGTAGTAACTAAAGCTAAAAAATCAATTGCTGGTTTTAAGGTAAGAGAAGGTCAATCAATTGGATGTAAAGTTACACTACGTGGTGAAAATATGTATACATTTATGGATAAATTAATATCTATATCTTTACCATTAGTAAGAGATTTCCGTGGTGTTAGTCCTAAGGCTTTCGATGGTAGAGGAAATTATACAATTGGTATTAAAGAACAATTAATATTCCCAGAAATCGAATTCGATAATGTTGTTAAAGTACGTGGTATGGATATCGTATTCGTTACAACAGCAAAATCTAATGAAGAAGCTTATGACTTATTAAATGAACTAGGAATTCCTTTTAGAAAGTAATTGGAGGGTAAAAATGGCAAAAAAAAGTATGATTGTAAAAGCTAATAGAAAACAAAAGTTTAAAGTACGTGAATACACTCGTTGCTCTCGTTGTGGAAGACCACATGCTGTTATGAGTAAGTTCGGAGTATGCCGTATTTGCTTTAGAGAATTAGCTTATAAAGGACAAATACCAGGTGTTAAGAAATCAAGCTGGTAATTTGGAAAGGAGGATATATTTATGGCAGTAGTAACAGATACAATTGCAGATATGTTAACTCGTATTCGTAATGCTAACCAAATGCGTTATGAAAACGTTGAAATTCCTGCTTCTAAGATTAAAAATGAAATCGCAAGAATCTTAAAAGAAGAAGGATTTATAAATGATTATAAAATTGAAGGTAGAACTCTAACTGTTACATTAAAGTATGCAGATAAAAAAGAAAGAGTTATAACTGGATTAAAGAGAATTTCCAAACCAGGACTTCGTGTTTATGCTAACTGTAGCGAACTTCCAAGAGTTTTAAACGGATTAGGTATTGCTATTATTTCTACATCTAAAGGAATAATGACAGATAAAGAGGCACGTAAAGAAAACATAGGTGGAGAAGTTCTTGCTTATATTTGGTAATTTATATAGGAGGAAAAGAAAATGAGCCGTATTGGAAATCGTATAATAACGGTACCTGCAGGTGTTACAATAACTGAAGACAATGGTGTTGTTAAAGTTAGTGGACCTAAAGGAACTTTAGAACAAAAAATGCTAAAGAAAATCACGATGAAACTTGATGATGGATCTTTAACTCTAGAAAGAGCAGATGAAACTGCTAAAGCTAATCATGGTACTATGAATTCATTAATTCAAAACATGATTAATGGAGTTACTAAAGGTTATACTAAAGAACTAGAAATCATTGGTGTTGGTTACAACTTCAGAGTTTCTGGAAATAAGTTAACTATTAAAGCTGGATATTCACATCCTGTTGAAATGACTGTACCTACTGGATTAACAGTAGAAGCTACAAGCAATACTGAAATTACAGTTAAAGGTATTGATAAAGCACAAGTTGGAAAATTTGCTGCTGAAGTAAGAGATGTAAGAAGACCTGAACCATATAAAGGAAAAGGTATTCGTTACAAAGGTGAACATATTATTCACAAAGAAGGCAAGAAAGCTGCTAAATAGTAGGAAGGGAGAATAAGTTATGATAAAGAAAGAATCTCGTAATAGTATGCGTTTAGTTCGTCATAAACGTATTCGTAATAAGATTATGGGAACATGTGCTGTACCTAGATTAAGCGTATTCCGTTCTAATACTAGTATCTATGCACAAATTATAGACGATGAAACTAAAACTACTTTAGTATCTGCTTCCTCATTAGATAAAGATTTAAAAATCAAAAATGGAAGCAATATTGAAGCTGCAAAAGTTGTAGGAAAAAGTATTGCTGAAAAAGCAAAAAAAGCTAAAATTACAAAAGTAGTATTTGATAGAGGTGGATACCTTTATCATGGACGTGTAAAAGCATTAGCAGATGCAGCACGTGAAAATGGATTAGAATTCTAATAGGAGGGTATTATGCAAAAGAAGAACATTGAACCAAAAGCTAAGTTACTAGAAGAATTAGTTATTGATGTTAAAAGCGTTGTTAAAGTTAACAAAGGTGGACGTCAAAGACGTTTTGCAGCAACTGTAGTTGTTGGTGATAGAAATGGAAAAGTTGGATTAGGTACTGGTAAAGCTAATGAAGTACCAGATGCAATTAAAAAAGCAATTCAAGATGCTAATAAAAATTTAATTCAAATACCTTTAATTGATGGAAGAACAATCGCTCATGAAGCAATTGGAACAAGTGGTGCTGCTCGTGTAATGTTAAAACCTGCTAAAGCTGGTACTGGTATCATTGCAGGTGGATCAGTTCGTGCTGTTTTAGAACTTGCTGGAGTACGTGATATCGTATCTAAAGCTTTAGGAGCTAGAACAAAATTAAATATGGCACAAGCTGCTATTAATGGTTTAAAATCAATTAAAACACCAGAAGAAGTTGCTAAACTTCGCGGTAAAACAGTAGAGGAGATATTAGGATAATGAAGTTACATGAATTAGAGAAAAATATCGGAGCTACTCATAGTAAAAAACGCGTTGGACGTGGCTCTGGTAGTGGATTAGGTAAAACAAGTGGAAAAGGACATAAGGGACAAAAGGCTCGTAGTGGTGGAAGTATTAACCCAGTATTCGAAGGTGGACAATTACCACTATATCGTCGTATTCCAAAAAGAGGTTTCTCAAATGCAATGTTTAAAACTGAATACGCTATTATTAACGTAGAAGATTTAAATAATTTTGAAGATGGTACAGTAGTTAGTCCTGCTTTACTAAGAGAAACTGGTATGGTGAAAAACCAACTTTCTGGTATTAAAGTATTAGGAGAAGGAAAGTTAGAAAAGAAATTAACTATCCAAGCTCATAAATTTTCAAAGTCAGCTTTGGAAAAAATTAAAGAATCAGGAAGCACTGCAGAGGTGATCTAGTATGTTTAAGACCATGAAGCAATTATTTACACCAACTAATAAAGACTTAAGACATAGAATTTATTTTACATTTGCTGTTTTAGCAATATTTATAATTGGATGCTCTATTAGAGTTCCAAATACACAAACTTTAAAGACTGATTTAGGTTTCTTAGAGTTATTAAATTCTATGGGTGGTGGAGCATTTAAAAAGTTTTCAATATTTGCTTTAGGGGTTATGCCTTACATCACTGCATCTATCATAATGCAATTGTTGGAAATGGATATTTTTCCATATTTCTCAGACCTTGCAAAACAAGGACATACAGGTAGACAAAAATTAAATCAAATAACTAGATATATGGGTATTGCCTTTGCTTTCATTGAAGGTTATGCATTCGCATTTGCTTTCTATGGTAAGTCAGGTAGTGCACTTGATTATTTATATATCGCAGTTATCCTAACAGCAGGAACAGCGTTCCTATTATGGTTAGGAGATCAAATTACTCAAAAGGGTATTGGTAATGGTATCAGTTTATTAATCATGGCTGGTATTATTGCTATACTTCCTGAAATGTTTGTTACAGCATTTAAGGATTTAGTACCATTTACTAGTGCACAAGCAACTACTTTTGGTATCGTTAAATTTGTTGGATTTACACTATTGTATATAGGAATTGTAGTAGGTGTTATATTCTTCCAAGAATCAGAAAGACGTATTCCAATTCAATATGCAAATAAATCATCAAATTCATTAACTCAAAAGCAGACTTATGTACCAGTAAAAGTTAATTCTGCAAATGTTATGCCAGTAATATTTGCATCAAGTTTATTAAGTATACCTAGTATAATTGCTAGAGTTATAAATAAAGAAGGATTCACATTATTCGTTGAAAAATATATTAGTTATACAACAGTAACTGGATTCATAATTTATGCAGTTTTAATCTTTTTATTCTCATATTTTTATACATTTATTCAAATGAGACCAGAAGAGTTCTCAAAGAATTTACAAGAAAATGGAGGATATATCCCAGGTGTTAGACCAGGTAAAGAAACTGAAAAATATTTAGGAACTATTCTTTCAAGAATTACAGTTTTAGGAGCAGTATTCTTAACTGTAATAGCAGGAATACCTATTATATTCTCAGCAGTTTCATCTCTATCAACTAGTGTAACTATTGGTGGAACTGGAATCTTAATCGTAGTTGGAGTTGCCTTAGAGACTTATAAACAGTTAGAAGGAAGCTTACTAACACGTAATTATAAAAGGGGATATACAAGAAGATAAAATGAAAAATATAATGTTAATTGCGCCGCCTGCCGCTGGAAAAGGAACACAGGCTGAAATAATAGAAAAGAAATATAAAATACCTCACATTTCAACTGGAGATATCTTAAGAGATGTTTCTAAAGAAAATAGTGAATTAGGTAATTATGTTAGAGAAACACTTTCAAGTGGTAATCTTGTTAAAGATGAGATTACTTATGAGTTAGTAAAAGAGAGATTATCGAAAGATGATTGTAAGAATGGATATATTATTGATGGATTTCCTAGAAACTTTGAGCAGGCGCTTGCATATGACAATATCCTAGATGAAATAGGATATAATGTCGGTATCGTAATCGTAATAGATATTGATAAAGAAACACTAGAAAAAAGAATCATAGGTAGAAGAATTTGTGATAATTGTCATGCAGTTTATAATATAAACGAAGAAAATCATAAACCAAAAGAAGAATCTATTTGTGATAAATGTGGTGGTAGACTTTATCAAAGAAGTGATGATAATATAGAAGCTTTCCAAAATAGATATAATACTTATATTGAAAAGACTTCAGATATTATTAAGCACTATGAAGAAAGACATGTGTTATATCATGTAAATGGTAATTGTTCAATTGATGAAGTTTTTAGTCAAATAGATGAATTGATTAAAAAGTAGAAGGTTGGTGAAGAGATGATTACTATTCGTAGTGAAAGAGAAATTGCTCTTTTAAGACAAGCAGGTAATGTTGTTTATAAAACTCATCAGTATATAAAACCTTTTATTAAAGAAGGTATAACTACTAATGAACTAAATAGACTTGCTGAAGAGTTTATAATTAGTAATGATTGTACTCCATCATTTAAAGGGTGTGAAGGATTTCCTTATGCACTTTGTATAAGTATTAATGATGAAGTAGTTCATGGTTTTCCAAGTGAAAGAACTCTAAAAAATGGTGATATAGTAACACTAGATATTGGAGCTTGTTATAAGGGATATCATGGAGATTCTGGATGGACTTATAAAGTAGGTGAAGTTGATCCAGTATTAGAAGACTTAATGAAATATACTGAAGAATCATTATTTGTGGGTTTAAGTCAAATTAAACCTGGAAATAGAGTTGGTGATATAGGCTTTGCAATAGCTAAATATGCGAAAGAACATAAATTAGGTGTTGTAAAAGAACTATGTGGACATGGTGTTGGAACTGAAGTACACGAGTCACCAGATGTACCAAATTATGGTAAACAAGGAACAGGACCACTTCTTCGTGAAGGAATGGTAATTGCAGTAGAACCAATGCTTACGCTTGGTAGTCCATCAATATATGTAGATAGTAATGATTGGACAATAATAACACAAGATCATAGTCCATCAGCTCACTATGAACATACAGTAGTTGTAACCAAAGATGGATACGAAATTTTGACGGGAGAGTGAAAAGATGGCAAAAGAAGATACAATTGAAATGGAAGGCAAAGTAATAGAAGTCATTCCAGGTGGAAAATATAAAGTAGAACTTGAAAATGGATACGTAATAGAAGCCTACGTTTCTGGTAAAATACGAATGAATTACATTCGCATTCTACCAGGGGATAAAGTTACAATGGAAATATCTCCGTATGACTTAACACGTGGGCGTATAATCTATCGTAAATAATAGGAGGGAAATATGAAAGTAAAACCATCAGTAAAACCAATCTGTCCAGATTGTAAAATCGTAAAACGTAAAGGTGTTGTTAGGATCGTATGTAAAAAGAATCCAAAACATAAACAAAGACAAGGTTAATTGGGAGGTGAATTAAATGGCACGTATTAAAGGTGTAGATATACCAAATGATAAACATATCGTTATATCATTAACTTATATTTATGGTATAGGAAGAAATTTAGCAAAATCAATTTGTGCAAACGCTGGTGTTGAACCAACTAAAAAAGCAGGAGAATTATCACAAGAAGAATTTATTAAACTTCGTGATGAAATCAATAAACATTTAACAGAAGGTGACTTACGTCGTGAAGTTACAATGAACATCAAAACTAAGATGGAAATTAACTCTTATCAAGGTACTCGTCATAAAAAAGGATTACCAGTAAGAGGACAAAGAACAAACAGAAATGCTCGTACTCGTAAAGGTAAGGGTAAAGTAGTTGCAAATAAGAAGAAAGTATAGAGATAGGAGGTTAGATCATGGCTTATAAAACTAGAAAGAAAAAAGTTAAGAAGAATGTTCCTGAAGGTGTAGCACATATAGCTTCAACTTTCAATAATACAATAGTAACTTTAACTGATAAAGAAGGTAATGTTATTAGTTGGGCATCAAGTGGAGCATTAGGATTTAAAGGAAGTAAAAAATCTACTCCATATGCTGCAGGACTTTCTGCTGAAAATGCAGGAAAAGCTGCTTATGATATGGGTATGCGTAAAGTAGAAGTATTTGTTAAAGGATTAGGTCCAGGACGTGAAACTGCTATTCGTTCACTTGCAACAGCAGGATTAGAGATTACTGCAATCAATGATGTAACACCAATTCCACATAATGGATGTCGTCCACCAAAACGTCCACGTGGATAATTGTTTAAATGATAATTTAAGGAGGTTAATTTCATGTTACAATTCGAAAAACCAGTATATAAAATTACAGATTCTGTAGAAAGCAATTTCTATGGTAAATTTGAACTAGAACCATTAGAAAGAGGATTTGGAAATACATTAGGAAACGCATTAAGAAGAGTTATGTTATCATCTCTTCCAGGTAGTGCAATCAGCAGTATCAAAATTGATGGAGTTTTACATGAATTCCAAACAATTGAAGGAGTATATGAAGATGTTGCTACAATTATTCTTAATTTAAAAGGAGTAGTTGTTAAGAATCATTCAAACACTTCTAAAACTCTTCACCTAAGCGTATCTAAAGAAGGTGAAGTAACTGCAGGAGACATAGAATGTGATGCAGATGTTGAAATAATCAACAAAGACAAAGTAATCGCTACTTTAAGTAAGGGTGGTAAACTTGATATGGAAATCACTGTTACTAACGGTCGTGGTTATGTAGATAGTGAAATCAATAAGAAATTATTAGATAGCAAACAAGTTGGTGTAATAGCTATGGATTCATCATACTCACCAATTGAAAGAGTTTCTTATGAAGTACAACCAGCACGTGTTGGACAAAATGAAACTTATGATAAATTAGTTCTTGAAGTATGGACTAATGGTTCAATGAAACCAGAAGAAGCAATTGCTTTAGCTTCAAGAATACTTATTGAACACTTTGAATTATTAACTGATCTATCTTCTATCGCTGATGTTAGTGGTATTATGATTGAAAAAACAGAAGATCCAAAAACTAAAGCATTAGAAACATCTATTGAAGATTTAGATTTCTCTGTTCGTGCTTATAACTGCTTAAAAAGAGCTGGTATTCACACTCTACAAGATCTTGTTAATAAGAGTGAATCAGATATGATGAAAATACGTAATTTAGGTAAAAAATCTCTAAAAGAAGTATTAGACAAAATTAGAGATATGGGTCTAGTATTACGTGATGAAGACTAAAAGAAGGAGGATGTATTATGGCATATAGAAAATTAGGAAGAGATAATAAACATAGAAGAAGTATGCTTTCAACACTTACTAAAGAAGTAATTATGAATGAAAGTATTACTACAACTGAAACTCGTGCTAAAGAAGCTCGTAAGTTTGTAGAAAAAATGATTACTTATGGTAAAAAGGGAGATTTAGTATCTAGAAGAAAAGCATTAGCATTCTTAAATAATGATAGTAAAATCGTTGATAAAGTATTCAATGATTTAGCTAAACGTTACGAAAAACGTAATGGTGGATACACTCAAATTCTTAAACTTGGTGAACGTCGTGGAGATGATTCACTAATGGTTATCTTAAAATTAGTTGAAGAAAAAGCTAAAAAAGAAGTAAAGACTGAAGAAAAAGCTGATAAGAAAGCTGAAAAGAAACCAGCAGCTAAGAAAGAAACAAAGAAAACAACTACAAAAAAAGATAAAGAAGAAAGTAAATAATAAAAGGTGATTAATTCTTAATCATCTTTTTTTATTGTCAAAAAGAGGAAAATGTGTTATAATAAGCGCAACTTTTAAATGAAGAGGGATGTTAAATGAAAAAAGACTTATCTATAACACCAAAAGGAATAGAAATATTAAAAGAAAAAGATACACATTTAGATACTAAAAAAATTAGTGATAAATGGATGAGTAAGTATGTATTAGCTAAAAAATACTATGAACATTATGGCAGTTTAGAAATGCCTGCAAAATTTAAAACTAAAAATGGAGTAGACTATGATGATGAAGGTGTTCAATTAGGTCCTTGGATTCGAAATATGAAATATGGAATCAAAGGTCTAAATAGTTGCAAGATTACTCAAGAACAAATTAAGTTATTAGAAGATATAGGATTAGATTGTAATAATGATGTAAGAGAAGAAGATTGGAATAATAAGTATAAATTGGCTAAGACATATTATGAATATTATGGTAATCTAGAAATACCTCAAAGATTTAAAACAAAAAATGGAATAGATTATGATGAAGATGGAGTAAAATTAGGAACTTGGATTCATTCTCAGCGTAAAGCAATAAATGGAAAAAATGATTGTAAAATAACTCCAGAACGTATGCAATTATTGGAAAGTATTGGAATGCGAATCGATAGTACTTATAGAGAAGAACAATGGATGAAAAAATATAATTTAGCAAAGACATATTATGAACATTATGGAAATTTAAATATTAATAGAAAGTTTAAAACTCTAGATGGAATAAACTATGATGAACAAGGTGTACAATTAAGACGTTGGTTAGATGAACAACGTTTTGCAACTACAGTTGATAATGGAGTAAAATTAACTCCTCAAAGAATTAAATTATTAGAAGAAATAGGATTTGACTTTAGTATTATTGATAGAGATAAACAATGGATGAGTAAATACGAATTGGTAAAAACATACTATGAGTATTATGGAAATCTAAATATTCCTATAATGTTTAGAACTTTAGATGGAATAAACTATGATGAACAAGGAATTAGATTAGGTGTTTGGTTAAGTGAACAACGTAGAAGAATGGGAAATAATAATGAACTAAAATTAGAACCAGAACGAATAAAACTACTAAAAGATATTGGATTAGATTTTAAGGTTGCCGATAAAGAAAAACAGTGGATGGAAAAGTATAAATTAGTAAAAGCATATTATGAGCATTATGGAAATTTAGATGTTCCTATAATGTTTAAAACATCAGATGGAATAAAATATGATAAGCAGGGAATTAAAATAGGAACTTGGCTTTATAAACAACGTCAAGGAATTAAAGGAATAAATAATTATAAAGTAACACCTGAGCACATTAAATTACTAGAAGAAATAGGAATAGATTGTAATAATATTGGTAGAGAAAATAAATGGATGAATAAATATAAATTAGCAAAGGCATACTATGAACATTATGGAAATTTGAAAATACCTAAAAATTTTAAAACTAAAAATGGTGTAGATTATGATGAAGAAGGGGTTAAATTAAGAAACTGGCTTCAAAATCAATTTTATGGAATCATTGAAATTAATAATATGAAGATAACACCTGAACATATTAAATTATTAGAAGAAATAGGAATAGATTGCAATAATATAGGTAGAGAGAATAAATGGATGAAAAAATACAATTTAGCAAAGATATATTATGAGTATTATGGAGATTTAGATATTCCTATAATGTTTAGAACTCTAGATGGTATAAATTATGATGAAGATGGAATAAAACTTGGATTTTGGCTTAGTACTCAAAAACAAAGAATTAAAGAAAAATCTAATTTGAAAGTAACACAAGAACACATTAAATTACTAGAAGAGATAGGACTAGATTATAATAATATTGATAAACAAGATAAATGGATTAATAAGTATATTTTAGCAAAAGCATATTATGAACATTATGGTAATTTAAAAATAAAACAGAGATTTAAAACTAAAAATGGTATTGATTATGATGAAGAAGGAGTTAAATTAGGAATCTGGATTAATAGTCAAAGAGAAGGAATTAAAGGACAAAATGCTTTAAACTTAACTCCAAAACAAATCAAATTATTAGATAATATAGGAATGATATGGTTTACTGATATAATAGATAATAGACTTCAAGATGAAAAAATAACTGATAAAAATATTAAAGCTAAACAAATAGAAATGAGAAATAGGTTTTATTCTGTTTTAAATAGTTTTGAAGATGAAGAATTACCAACTAAAGAAGAATTAAATAATAAGTTATTGTGTAAATTAAATCATAGAAAATAATGTAAAGGTGATTTTTAATCACCTTTTTTATGTTATTATATAATGTATAAAAATAAAAAATTACTAACCAAATTAAAAAATAAAACACTATATTATTGAAAGGTGATATAAATGGATGCAATATATGATGAGTATTTTGACAAAATATATAATTGGTCTATAAAGAAAACAAATAATAAAGAAGATGCTGAAGATTTAACTAATAGTGTTTTTCTTGCTATATTTGAATACTTTAATAAAGATATTAAAGTAGAAAAATTAGAAAACTTAATATGGAAGATTGCCTATAATTTATGGTCGACTAAAGCAAAGAACTATATTAAAGAAAAGAATAATACTGAATTTAATGAAGAATATCAATCTATTGATAATACAGATATGCTAGATAAAGTTATATATCGTGAAATAGTTAATAACTTAGATAATGTTGGATTAACTACTAATGAGAAAAAAGCATTTGAACTTTATTATATAAATGACCTTTCAGTAAAAGAAATAAGTGAAAAACTAGATAGTAGTGATACAAATATAAAATATTATTTGTACAGTGCTAGAAAAAAGATAAAGGAGAGATATTATGAATAAATTTGGTTTTGATAAGTATTTAGATATTTTAAATAAGGAAAAAGTTAAACATGGTCTAGATTTATATACACCATTATTTCCAATGTTTAGAGTAGAAAATGATAAGTTATATGTGGGAATAACTTTAGTTAGTGATAAAGATAATGTTTGGGATAAGAATGAAGTAATTAAACCTGAATACTGGTCTTTAATTGATATTGATACTGAAGAAGTTGTTTCATTTAATAAGACTAGTGAAAAAGATTTTGTAATTGGAGAAGTTATACCTAAAGTATATGATAATGTAGATAAAGAAATATCAAAATATACAGTAGAAAAAACTATGCAATATAAAGAATATTTTAAAAATGACTTATTAAACTTCACTGTACCAATTCAAAAAAAATTAGCTGATATTTTAGGAGAAGATATAGAAATAGATGGAGAAAAAGTTAATCTTAACGAATATGCTATTTCTACCATAGAAGAAGAAGCTAATGAAAAAATTAATGAATTAGTAAAAATGTTAGTATGGGATAAATATGGATCTATTATTTTCTATTATGATATGTTATATAAACAAATAATAAAATATTAATAAAGATAAATTAAAACTATGTATTGAAATAATGAATAATTATTATCCAGGAGTTAATTACATAGACAATTTCTTTAATATTTAAAACAAAATGATGATTAGAAAATAATCATCTTATTTATTGAAAATAAACGAGAAATATGATATAATAACGCTAATTATTTTAACTGGTGAGGGGTTTATATATGAAAAAGGATTTAAATATAACTCAAAAAGGATTAGAAATATTAGAAGAAAAAGAAGTACATTTAGATACTAGTAATATAGAGTCTAGTTGGATGGAAAAATATAATTTGGCAAAATTATATTATCAACATTATGGTAATTTAGAAATACCGCAAAAATTCAAAACAAAAAATGGTGTAGATTATGATGAAGAAGGAGTTTGTTTGGGAGCTTGGATTCTTATTCAACGTCAAGCATTTAATGGAAAAAATAGTTTACAATTATCTTCAGAACAGATTAAGTTATTAAATGAAATAGGAATGCGATGGGATTATATTAATCATAAAGAAAAATGGATGGAAAAATATAATTTAGCAAAAGCATATTATGAACATTATGGTAATCTAGAAGTACCTTCTGATTTTAAAACAAAAAATGGTGTAGACAAAGAAGAAGATGGAATAAAATTAGGAATATGGGTTTATGATTTACGTCAGACACTTAAGGGAAGAAGAAATCATAAAATCTCCTTAGAACAAATCAAGTTATTAGATGAAATAGGAATGCGATGGGATAATATTAATTACGAAGAAAAATGGATGGAAAAATATAATTTAGCAAGAACATATTATGAGTATTATGGTAATTTAAAAGTATCTCTAAATTTTAAAACAAAAAATGGAGTAGATTATGATGAAGAAGGAGTTTTTTTAAGAGCTTGGATTGATACTCAACGTCAAATATTTAAAGGTAATATTAGAAATAAAAAATTATCCTCAGAGCAAATCAAGTTATTAGAACAAATAGGAGTAGATTTTGATTATATTGTTAAAAAAGAAAAATGGATGAATAAATATTATTTGGCAAAATTATATTATCTACATTATGGTAATCTAGAAGTACCTTCCGATTTTAAAACAAAAAATGGAGTAGATTATGATGAAGAAGGATTTGGTTTAGGGTTTTGGATTAGTGCTCAACGTAGAGCATTTAATGGAAAATTATCTTCAGAAAAAATCAAGTTATTAAACGAAATAGGAATGCGATGGGATTATATTATTCATAAAGAAAAATGGATGAAAAAATATAATTTAGCAAAAGCATATTATGAATATTATGGTAATCTAGAAGTACCCTTCGATTTTAAAACAAAAAATGGTGTAGACAAAGAAGAAGATGGAATAAAATTAGGAATATGGATTTATGATTTACGTCAGACACTTAAAGGAAGAAGAAGTTGTAAAATATCACCAGAACAAATCAAGTTATTAGATGAAATAGGAATGCGATGGGATAATATTAATTACGAAGAAAAATGGATGAAAAAATATAATTTAGCAAGAGCATATTATGAGCATTATGGTGATTCAGAAATACCACAAAAATTTAAAACAAAAAATGGAGTAGATTATGATGAAAAAGGAGTTTCTTTAGGAGGCTGGATTGATACTCAACGTCAAATAATTAGAGGCAATATTAGAAATCAAAAATTATCCTCAGAGCAAATTAAGTTATTGGAGCAAATAGGAATTGATTTTGATTATATTGGAAAAAAAGAAAAATGGATGAAAAAATATAATTTAGCAAGAGCATATTATGAGCATTATGGTGATTTAGAAATTCCTTATGAATTTAAAACAAAAAATGGTGTAAATTATGATGAAGAAGGAGTTCAATTAGGAAGATGGATTTTTTATCAAAGAAAAGCAATTAAGAAAAAAATGCTAACTTCTGAGCAAATTAAGCTATTCGATGAAATGGGAATGCGATGGGATAATATTGATAAAATGGATGAATGGATGGAAAAATATAATTTAGCACAAATATATTATGAACATTATGGTAATTTAGAAATCCCTCGAACATTTAAGACTATAAATGGTATAGATTATGATGAAGAAGGAGTCCATATAGGTGAGTGGATTGGTAATCAACGAGGAGGAATTAAGGGATTAAATACTTGTAAAGTAACTTCTAAACAAATTAATCTATTAAATGAAATAGGAATGCGATGGGATAGTATTAATAAAGTAGATGCATGGATGAGTAAATATAATTTGGCAAAAATATACTATGAACATTATGGTAATTTTGAAATTCCTCGAACATTTAAAACTATAAATGGTATAGATTATGATGAAGAAGGAGTTCAATTAGGAAGATGGATTAGTACTCAAAGCCAAAAATTTAAAGGTAAAATTGATTCAAAATTAACTCAAGAACAAATTAAATTATTAGAAAAAATTGAAATGAAGTGGTTTAGCGACAACATGGATTATAGACTTCAAGATGAAACAATAACTGATAAAAATATTAGAACAAAGCAAATAGAAATAATAAATAGATTTTATTCAGTTTTAAATAGTTTCAATGAAGAAGAGTTACCAACTAAAGAAGAATTTAATAATAAAATTTTATGTAAATTAAATCATAAAAAATAATAAAACAAAAAGATGATTATTTTCTAATCATCTTTTTTTGTTTTCTTTTCTTCTTTTTCTTACCTTTTATTTTTGATACTATTAGAGTAATTATAAGAACTATAACTCCAATAATTATATAGTAATATTTCTTTAATACCTTTATGATATCCATCTTTATTTCTTTATTTATAATTACCTTTTCTTCAGTTATTAATTTACTTTCATAATAGTATTTAACTGAACCAATCTTTTCACCTTTTTTATTACTAAAACTTAAACTATTTAATCCTTTATATTCTATTTTTAAATTCTTTATATCATAGTCTTTAGGTAAATACTTTTTCACATCTTTTGTGGATAAAATATTGTAGTTATCTATTTTACTTAGAGTAACTGGTATCTTTTTTATTAGTTGTCCTTTTTTTACTAGTGTTTCTTCTTTATAGTTTTCATTCATGAATTTTATTAAGTCTAGAGTATCAACTATATTATAGTAGTTAGAGCCTATTTGAGAGGCGTTTAAGACGATTATTAACATTTCATGACCATTTATATTGCTTAGGGATGAAAGACAGTATCCAGCGTTACCAGTGTACCCTGTTTTACTTCCTAGTATAGTAGTTACATCTTTGTTCTTTCCATATTTACTATTTATTGTTGATGTAACTTTTAATCCATTAGATAAAGTATATTCTTTAGCTGTATATATTTCTCTAAATAATTTATTTTTTAAAGCATAATTAAGTAGTTTTCTAACATCATCTGCAGGTTTTCTAACATCATCTGCAGTAGAATAATGATCATTTATATCTAGACCTGTAACATTAACAAAATGGGTATTTTTTAGGCCTATTTTCTTAGCTAATTCATTCATCTTCACTACATAGTTATCAATTGATCCACTAATTAAGATTGCAAGAGAATTAGTAGCATCAGCTCCACTTGGAAGCATTGCGGCATATAATAAGTCTTTATAAGTTACTTTATCTCCAACTTTTAATCCTGCTTTACTAGCATCCCAACTAACAGTACTCATAATTTCATTTGTTATTGTTACTTGTTCATCTAAGTTCTTTATATTTTCTATCGCAGTAATAACAGTTGCTATTTTTGTAAGAGATGCGATAGATGTTTGTTTATTTGAATCAATTTCATATAAAACTTTATCATCATTTACGTCATAAACTTCAACTATTTTAGAATTAATAGAAGGATAATCAAGCGCAAATATATTAATTGGTAATAGTATTAATAATGTAATTATAAGGCTATAAAACTTCTTCATTGGATACCTCCTATAATATATATTTATTTTAACATAAATATTTAAATATATGGTATAATAAATTTTAAGAGGTGAGGTTTATGAAGGCTTTAATAACTGGAGCATCTAGTGGTATTGGTATGGAGATGGCTAAAATATTAGCTCGTGAGAAATGTGAATTAATATTAGTAGCTAGATCTAAAGAAAAACTAGAGTATTTACAAAGAACATTACCAACTAAGTCTACAATCATAGTTATGGATTTATCTAATGAACAGAAAGTAAAAGAGTTATATGTATTAACTAGAAGTGAAAAGATTGATATCTTAATTAATAATGCAGGATTTGGTGCTTGGGGAGAATTTGAAACAGTACCAATTGGAAAAGAATTTGAAATGATTGATACGAATATTAAAGCTGTTCATTTACTTACTAAATCATTCTTAAGAGATATGATAGATCGTGATAGTGGTTATATCTTAAATGTAGCTTCATCTGCAGGATTAATGCCTGGAGGACCTCTAATGGCTACATACTATGCCACTAAATCTTATATAACTTCACTAACTAATTCAATTTGGTATGAATTAAAAAGAAAAAAGAGTAATGTCTCTATCTCATGTTTATGCCCTGGACCTGTCGCAACTCACTTTAATGATGTTGCTGGAGTAAGGTTTAGTGCTAAACCTATGAAGGCAGAAGATGTTGCCGAGTATGCGATAGATAAAATGTTTGAGAGAAAGAGATTAATCGTACCAGGAGCTAAAATGAAAATGGCCCATTTTTTCTCAAGATTCTTATCAGAAAAAGCTTTATTAAGAGCTGCTTATAAAATACAAAATAAAAAAAGAAAAAAATAATTATAAGTTAAGTAGGGGGAAGTATGAAAAATATTATATCGGTTAACAACTTATCTTATAAAAAAATATTTAGTGATATTAGTTTTGATATAGAAAAAGGATCATTTACAGTTATTTCAGGTTCAAATAATTGTGGTAAGACTACACTAATTAAGCTTTTAAGTGGGTTAATTACTACTGAAAAGATGATAGAATTTGATTCAAACTATATAGAAGATATAAATAAGACTAAATTATTTTTAAACGAGGGTATTGTAATATTAAATGAGAAATTTAATTTCATCTTTGATAAAGTACGAGATGAGATATCTTTTGTGTTGGATAATTTAGATTTAAGTGAAGATGATAAGGAAACTAGATATAATGAAGTAGTTAGCTTACTTAAGATTAAAAAGTATGAAGGATTAAATCCTAATACTTTAAACAGAAAAGAAAAGATACTAGTGTTACTAGCTTTATCTATTATTCATAAACCTAAAGTATTATTTTTAGATGATATATGTTTAATGATGAATAGATGTGAGAAGAAGACTATTATAGAAATACTTCATAAAATAAATAAAGAGTGGGGTATTACTATAGTTATGTCTACAAGTAAATTAGAAGAAGCAGTAACTACAGATTATATATATATTATAAATAATGGTAATATTGCTTTAAGTGGTAAACCAAAAGAAGTATTAAAAGATGATAATGTTATTAATAAATTAGGACTTAGTATGCCTTTTATGATAGATTTATCTATTAAACTTAAAGATTATGATTTAATAGATGATGTTATCTTAGATATGGAAGGGATGGTTGATTTATTATGGAAATAATTATACAAGACCTTTCATATAGAAACTTAAGTAATTTAACATTTACTATTCATGAAGGTGTTATTACTGGTATTACAGGTGAAGGAAAAAGTACAATATTAAGACTTTTAAATGGTATTTTAGAAGGTCGTGGTAAAGTTATATATAATGGAGAAAGACCTACTAAAAAGACTAAGTTAAAAGTAATAAAAGAAATAGGTTATATTGGTAGTAATTTTACTAATCCATATATGGCTACTACTGTAGAAGAACATATTATGTTTTTTATACAGTATCACAAACTATCTATTAAAGATCCAAATAAAAAGATTAAAGATTCTTTAAAGATAGTAGGTTTAAATAGTAAATATTTAACTAGAAATATATCTAGTCTATCTTCAAGTGAGAAAAAGTTACTTGAACTAGCTACTGTTTTGTTAATAAATCCTAAAATATTACTTTTAGATGAGCCATTTATTAATATGGATAATAAGAATGAGAAAAAGCTTGCAAGACTTCTTGATCAGTTAAATGATAGATTTAATATAAATGTTGTAATAGCTAGTAGTGATTCTAGTATTCTATATAAATATACTAAGAAAGTAATATTACTTAAAGATAATAAAGTATTTATAGAAGGAGATACAAAAGAGGTATATAGTAATGTAGAGTTATTAAAGAAAAATAACTTTGATATTCCTGAAATAGTAGAATTTGTATATCTTGCAAAGAAGAAGAAAAATGTAAAAATAGATTATCATAGAGATATTCGTGATTTAATAAAGGATATATATAAACATGTGTAAGAGAAATTCATATTTATTTTTCTTTGCAATTATTTTATCTATAATAATTAGTATTTGTGTTAGTAATAAGTATTTATTATACTTTTTATCTATCTTATTTTTATCCACAGGTGTAGGTAAAAAACATCTAAAAATAGCTTTCTTATCATTTTTTTGCACACTTTTCAACATTTTCTGTGGAAAACTATTGGTTTTTTGTAAAATTTTACTATTATTTGACACTTTCTTGTGGATAACTAGGGGTCTATCTAAGAGAGATTATTTAACTATTATTGGTAATTTCTTTAACAGTACCACTATAAAGAAGATGATTATTACCATAATTTACTTTCCAAAATTATTTAAAAAAGAGTTAGATTATGATGATGGTGAGACTAAGTTTTTCAGAATAATAAAGTGTGCATATAGAAGAACAAAAGATAAATTAAAAGTAGTATATAGTGATTTTGAGAAGAGATTATACTTTAATAAAAAAGATAATTTTGATAAAACAATTTCACAGTTTGATATAGTTTGTACTTGTGTTATAATACTTATATTCGTTTTTTCAGTTAGTTTATAAGGAGGAGTTATGAGATATTTAATTAAATTTAGTTATGATGGATCTAATTATGCAGGATATCAGATTCAACCAGGACTTGATACTATTCAAAAAAGATTAGAAGATGCGGTTAAGATTGTTAATAACAATATATCTTCACCAGTAGTAGCTACAGGAAGAACTGATAAAAAAGTTCATGCCTTATCGCAATATGCGCATGTGGATATAAGCGTATCAATTACTCCTCATAAACTAAAAAGAGCACTTAATAGTAATTTACCAGATGATATACATGTAATAGAAACATTTAGAGTAAAAGATGATTTTCATGCGAGATACAATGTTAAAGAAAAAGAATATCACTATATTTTAAATACTGGTGAATATAATCCACTTGAA
>CADAWN010000011.1 GCA_902791625.1 uncultured Erysipelotrichaceae bacterium
CAATCTTTTCTTGAGAAGTTTTGTCTTCCTTTTTTATCTGTTCCAAGTGCTTTAACCATTATTTCGTCTCCTACACTTACAACATCACTTGCTTTATCTACTCTTTCATGAGCTAGTTGTGAAACATGTACCATTCCTTCACATCCTGGCCATACTTCTACAAAGCATCCAAAGTCTTCTACTTTTACAACTTTAGCAAGATAATCTTTTCCTACTTCAACTTCACGTGTAATATCTTCAATCATAGCTCTAGTTTTCTTAATGATATCTCTATCTGTATGATAGATAATAACACGTCCATCATCTTCTAGATCTACTTTTACAGCATTAACATCATTAACTTCTGTAACATTTGAAGCTTCACAAATGATCTTAGTAATCATTTCTCCACCTCTACCAATTACATCTTTAATCTTAGCTGGATTAATAGTAAATGTTTCCATCTTAGGAGCATATTTACTAACTTCTTTACGTGGTTCACTAATTCTTTTAGCAATTACTTCTAGAATTTCTAGTCTTGCTTTCTTAGCTTGTTTTAATGCTTCTTTTAATATTTTTTCAGTAACACCTTTAATCTTAATATCCATTTGAAGTGCACAGATACCATTTTCAGTACCAGCTACTTTAAAGTCCATATCACCTAAGTGATCTTCCATTCCTTGAATATCAGTTAAGATTGTATAATCTTTCCCTGCAGTAATTAATCCCATTGCAATACCAGCAACTGGAGCTTTAATTGGAACTCCTGCAGCCATAAGTGACATACATCCTGCACAAATACTTGCTTGTGAAGATGAACCATTAGATTCAAGAATTTCTGATACAACACGAATTGTATATGGGAATTCTTCTTCACTTGGAATAACTTGTGCTAAAGCTTTTTCTCCTAAAGCACCATGTCCAATTTCTCTACGTCCAGGGGAACCATATCTTCCAGTTTCTCCTACTGAGAATTGTGGGAAGTTATAATGTAACATAAATCTCTTTTGATTTTCTATTTCTAGTCCATCTAATATTTGATGTTCTCCTAAAGCACCTAATGTAGTTACTGATAGAGCTTGTGTTTCACCTCTAGTAAATAGTGCTGAACCATGAGTTCTTGGAAGTAAATCTATTCCTGTTGAAAGTGGTCTTATTTCATCCATCTTTCTTCCATCAGCTCTTATATGTTCTTTAACTACTATATTTCTAAATAAGTTATATTCTAAGTCATCTAGTATTAGACGTACTTTAGTTTTTAAGTAAGCTAATTCTTCTTCATCTAAATCACTATTTTCTTCTTCATACTTAGTAACTATTTCATCTTTAATATTATCAATTGCTTCATATTTTTTTAATTTTTCTTTAATTCTTAATGCCTTATCTAATCTATCTGTTGCAAGACTTGATACTTCTTTTCTTAATTCATCAGTAATTTCAAGATGTTCATATTCCATCTTTTCTTCACCGATTTCAGCAACTATTTCATTTTGGAACTCTACTAATTCTTTAACAGCATCATGACCAGTCATTAATCCTTCTAACATAATTTTTTCACTTGCTTCTTTAGCACTTGATTCAACCATGTTAATAGCATCTTTTGTTCCTGCTACTGTTAAATCTATTAATGAGTTTTCTAACTCTTCATGAGTTGGGTTAATAACAAACTTTTTATCAACATATCCAACTTTTACTCCTGCTACTGGTCCATTAAATGGAATTTTACTAATTGATGTAGCAAGACTTGATCCAAATAATGCAGCTAGTTCTGGTGAACAATCTGGATCTACACTTAATACTGTATTGATAATTTGAACCTCATTCTTAAAGTCTTCTGGGAATAGTGGTCTCATTGGTCTATCAATCATACGAGCAGCAAGTGTTGCATTTTCAGTAGGACGACCTTCTCTTTTAATAAATCCACCTGGAATTTTACCTACTGAATATAGTTTTTCTTGATAATTTACTGTTAGTGGGAAAAAGTCTGATAATAAGTTAACATTTTTATTAACAACAACTGCAGTAAGTATAACAGTATCTCCATATCTAACTAAAACACTTCCTGTTGCTTGTTTAGCTAATTCTCCATGTTCAACAATTATCTCTTTTCCAAAAAATTCTTTTTTAAATACTCTTTTCATTACTTCTCCTTTTTGAAAAAAAATAGACACGAAAAAATAGTGTCTACTTTCTTAATCCTAATTTTTTAATTAATTCACGGTATCTACTAATATCGTTCTTTGCTAAATACTGTAACATACTACGTCTTTGACCAATCTTCTTAAGTAGTCCTCTACGAGAATGATAATCATGTGTATGAACTTTTAAATGCTCAGTTAAATCGTTAATTTCCTTTGTTAAAATAGCTATTTGAACTTCACATGATCCAGTATCTTTTTCATCACGTCTGTATTCTTTAATGATACTTTCTTTAATCTCTTTTGTTAAAGCCATTATTATTTACCTTCCTTTCTTAATATTCACCAAAACCGAGTAGGAGGTCGGAAACTCCTCAAACTAAGAATCAGTAGCAAATATAATATACTAGATTTATCAAGAAAAATCAAGTATTATTTTAATTCTTTTAAACTCTTTTCCGGTGTAGGTAAATCTTCTGGCATAGTTCCACCTAATCTTTTGATACTGTTTCTAATCTCTTTTCCTACTTCATAATGAACTAAATTTGCAGTATATTCATTATCTACGTTATCTCTTTTTAATTTTGCATCTGTTTGAGCAATACGAAATATATTATCAGCTAGTTCTTCACTACCCATATTATCTAATATATCTTCTCTATATCTTAAACCTTTTCTTTTAAAAATATCATCTGCTGTTTCACCATTATAAAGTCCTTTATATCCAGCATTATGAAATCTAGCTAAATCTTTTACTCCGCTATTAACTGCTGTTTTATTCAAATTATAATTACCTTTTCTTATTTGATTTCTTCTATATAATCTTTTCTCATCTTCAGAAAGAGAATTATATTCTTTTTCACTTAGTTCTTGTTTTCTTGTTTGTATTGCAAAATAAGTTTGTCCTAATGCAACCATTTTCTTTTTAGGATTAGCATTTTGAACAATTAAATAACATATATATCTAGATAATTTATAATCTATAATAAATTCCTTCTTACCTTTACCAGTAATTATTGGCTTCCTGACTTCGGGAAGCCAATATAAATCATCATTATTACTTGTTTTATAAGATATAACTGCTTTTTTAATTACATTATTAAAATTTTCCCATTTACTGTATTCAAGTAATGGCATTAATTCACGAGCAAACCAATACTCATTACCAAACTCATCAATATGCTTTATATCTTCAAATAATTTTTCTGTATATTCTTTTATTTCATTCATACTACTTCTTTCTCCTACTGTTTCAGTATTTCTTTGTTTTTATCTTTTTCTAATTCTTTCAAACTCTTTTCTGGAGTAAGTAAATCTTCTGGCATTGTTCCACCTATATCAGCAGCTGTTTCACCATTACATAGTCCTCTATATCCAGCATTATGAAATTTATCAAAATTTTTCACACCAGCTTTATTAGCAGTTTGATTTAAACTATAATTACCCTTCTTTATTAAATCTCTTTGATAAAATCTTTTTTCATCTTCAGAAAGAGAATTATATTCTTTTTCAATTAATTCTTGTTTTCTTGTCTGTATAGCAAAATATGTTTGAGCAAGCGCTATGATTTCTTTTTTAGGAGTACCATTCATTACAATCAAATAGCATGCGTATCTTGTTAATTTATAATCCTTTATTTTTCTTTTAGTATTTGAACCTATCTGTACCATTTTGCGTTGTACCGCAAAATGGTCATCTACTATTTTTCTGCTTTCTTGACATGCTACTTTTGCCCTTTCTATTAATTCATTTATACTACGCCATTGATTATATCCTAGAACCATTTGCAATTAACGAGCAAACCAATATTCGCAACCATTTTCATCTATATGTTTAATATTTTCAAATAATTCTTCTGTATATTCTTTTAATTCATGCATACTATTACTCCTTAGTGATGATGTTATATATTAAGAATATTTATTAATCAAATAACTAATTTTACAAATTAGAGTTTAAAACAAATAAAAAATTACAAAATTCATTTAGTGAATTTTGTAATTTTAATTAATTTAACAATATTTTTCTATTATTTTTTCACTTACTTTTATTCCATCTATGGCACTTGTAGTAATTCCACCAGCATATCCACATCCTTCACCACATGGATATATACCTTCTATACTAGAAACAAGTTCATCATTTCTTAATATTCTAATTGGTGAAGATGTTCTAGATTCTACTCCAAATAAAAGACTATCTTCTTTATCAAAACCTTTAATCTTTTTACCAAAATAAGTAAATGCTTCTTTAATAGAACTACTTACTTCTTTAGGTAATATTAAGTTTAAATCAGCAAGTTCATACTTTCCTTTTACTAAAGGTTTAACATCTTTTATATCTTCTATTCTATTATTATTAAATCCATCTAACGTTTGTACTGGAATACTTCCTTTACATAAATTAAAAGCTAAACTTTCTAAATTTCTTTGAAATTTAACACCATCAAGAGTATCTTCTCCAAAGTCTTCTTTACCTACGGTAACAACAATAGCACTGTTAGAATTAGATGACTCTCTTTCATAATTACTCATCCCGTTTACAACTAAACATCCTTCTTCACTTGATGAATTAACAACATATCCTCCTGGACACATACAGAATGAATATACTCCTCTATTATTACTTGCTTTATAAGTTAATTTATATGTAGCAGGTCCAAGTAAGTCTTTATATTTTTCTCCATACTGACTTAAGTTAATCATATCTTGACTATGTTCTACTCTTAGTCCTACTGCGAATGGCTTACTTTCCATCTTTATTCCTAAATCATATAACATTTTAAATGTATCTCTTGCACTATGACCTATTGCAAGTACTAAAACTTCTGAATCAATTATTTCACTATTATTTATTTCTATACTTTTTAATTTATTATTTTCTATATTAATATTAGTAAGACAAGTATTAAATCTAAATTCTCCTCCTAAACTAATTATTCTTTCTCTTAAGTTTTTAACTACATTAATTAGTTTATTTGTACCAATATGTGGTTTATAACTATAAAGTATTTCAGTTGGAGCTCCACATTCTACAAAAGTATTAAATACTTTTCTTCCTCTATTATTTTCATCTTTTACAAGAGTATTTAGTTTACCATCTGAAAATGTTCCAGCTCCACCTTCTCCAAATTGAACATTTGAGTTTTTATTTAGTTTTCCACTTTCCCAAAAATTATTAACACTTTCTATTCTTTTATCAACTTGTTCTCCTCTTTCAATTACTAGAGGCTTATAACCTTTTTCTGCAAGAAGTAAAGCTGAGAAAAGTCCAGCTGGTCCACTTCCTACGATTACTGGTCTTTTATTTAGTTTAATAGTTCCTTTTTTATCAAAGATATATGACTTATCTATCATCTTAAATAAATCTTTATTATTTTTATTTCTTTTTAATACTTCATCTTCATTTTTTACTTTAAAACTACATTCATAAACATAAAATATTTCATTTTTATCCCTTGCATCAAGTGATTGTTTTTCTAAAACTAAATCACTTATATCACTTTCATCTACTTTTATCTTTTTAGAAATTTTTTTAATTATTTCTTCATTAGTATTCTTTGTTACTTCTACTTTTATTTGTCTAATTGTGATCATCTAAACACCTACCAACTATATAACCACTAATAAAAGCAAAACCTAAATTAAATCCTCCACATATTCCATCAACATCAAGAAGTTCTCCTGTAAAATATAAATCTTTTACTTTTTTAGACTCAAAACTTTCTACATCTACTTCACTAAGTTTTACTCCTCCACTAGTTACTTGTCCTTTATCAAATATAACTTCATCTATACTTACATTAAAATTAGTTAAAACATCTATTAGCCTTTGTCTTTCTGTATAACTAATTTCATTCCATCTACTTTCTTTTTTAATACCCGCTACTTTGAATAAAACATGTAGAAGTTTATAGTTAAATATACTTTCTAGCATTTCTTCTAAGTTTAAATCTATTAAGCTATTATATCTTTCATTCATAAAGTTCATTGGATCACTAGTAAATGGTAAGAAGTTAATAGTTAGTTTTACATCTTCTTTATTTAAAAGTGCATGAGAAATAAGTGATGAAATATTAAATACACATATTCCACTTATACCATAATCAGTTAATTGTAGTTCTCCTGTTTCTGAATATTTTTTACCATTAATATCTAAGTTAAGTACTGCATTACATCTTACTCCATTCCAATCTTTTAAGAATTTTTCATTCATTCTAATTGGCGCAAGTGCACTTGTTAAATCTGTTATAGTGTGTCCTAAACTCCTAGCTAAATTATATCCTGATCCATCACTACCAGTTTTAGGATAAGATTTCGAACCACTAGAAATTACTACTTTATCACATAAATATTCACCATTATTTGTTACTACTTTAAAACCATTATTTTCTTTTATTACTTTTTCTACTTTACTATCAGTTATAACTTTTACTTTTTTATTTTTTAAATTAGTAATAAATATTTCTCTAATACTAGATGCTTGAAGAGAATATGGATAAAAGTATCCATTCTTAACACTTGGATATATTCCTAGTTTTTCTAAATAGTTATATGTATCATTAATTTTTTCTTTTGTAAAAATATTATCTAATAAATATTCATCATTTGAATTATATTTTATAGGTGAAATATCACTATTCCAATAATTACATTTTCCATTACCTGTTAAAAGTAATTTCTTTAGTATTTTATCTTCTCCTTCTAGAAGAATAACTTCATTATTTTTACTTGCTACTAGAGATGTAATTACTCCACTAGCACCTCCACCAACTACTATTATTTTACTCATTTTATCACCTTAACTTCTTATACATTTTTAAATAATTATCTTCTTTTTTATAAATACAAATTATTTTATTATTATATCTAAACATAACTTTATCTTCTATATTAAATGTATTATCTATTCTTACTCCATTATCTATTTTTTTAAATAGATTATCATCTATATCTATAACTTGATAACTAAATAAATCATTAATACCTAATATTTTAAAGTTATTATTTTTAATATCTTCTAAAGTATAACTATCTTCTATTCTAAATTTACCTTGTCTAGTTCTAATATAAGTACCTTTAGATACTACTGTTCTAAAAGTAAATGTATCATCTTCTTTACTTAGTAATTCTATTTCTTTAATAGTTACTTCTTTTTTAGGTAACTCTACATCTTTACCACTTCTGGCATATTCATATAGTTTTTTTCCATCTACTTTTACTGCTGAATAAATTGGTACTTCTTGTAAATATGTTTTTTTAAAACTAGTAATTAAACTTTCTAAATTATTTACTCTATTATCATTTTTATTAAGTATTTTTCCTTCTATATCTAGAGTATCAGTAAGTATTCCTTCTTCAACACTTGCAATATATTCTTTATCAAGAGATGTTAAATCTTCTCCTAATTTAGTAAAACTTCCTATTGTTAAAACTAGTACTCCTTCTGCAAGTGGATCAAGTGTTCCTGTATGACCTATTTTTTTAATGCCTAAAATTTTACTAACTTCTTTTACTACATCAAAAGAAGTAACACCTTTTTCTTTATTAACTACTAATACTCCACCAAATTTAGTTAAGTATTCTTCTAGTGTTAAGTTATTTTCATAAATAATATTTGCTGCAACAGTGCCAACATATCTAATATGCCATGGTTCATAATTATAACCAGTAATACTTTCTTTTCCTAAAGGGTACCTTAATATAAAACCAAATTCTTTTAGATATGGATGAATTTTTTTAAACTCATCGTCATACTTAAATAAATCACCATTATCTATTAAAAATTTTCCATCTTTTTTTAAACTTATATCAATCGCAAGACCTGTATGATGTTCAGAGTATCCTACTGGTGCGACATAATTATTACAATAATCTAATCCCTTTTTTTCTAAAAAATCATCCCATATTTCTTGTTGTTCTTTTTCATCTCTATAAGATGTATCTATTCCAATAATAATATCTTTTTCTTCTAAAAACTTTTTTAATTCTAAATAAGCCTTATAAGTTTCTTCTTCTACTTTAATTTTTTCATCTAAAACATTTAAAGTATCTACTAATTTTAAGTTTTCATAATACTTATCTTTAATTTTATTTTCTTTGTTTACTAAAACAAAACAATTCATAAAATCACCACTTTTATTTTATCATATTAAAGAAAAAATAAAAGAGTTCATCTCTTTTATTTTAAAATTCACATGATCTTGGTGTTCTTGGGAATGGTATAACATCACGTATATTATCAATTCCTGTTAAGTACATTATTAATCTTTCAAATCCTATTCCAAATCCAGAGTGAGTACATCCTCCAAATCTTCTTAAATCCATAAACCATTCAACTGGTTCTGTATCTACACCAAGTTCTTTACATCTTTCTCTTAAGATATTAATATCTGTTTCTCTTTCTGATCCACCAATTAATTCACCAATTCCTGGTACTTCTAAGTCTACAGCTAAAGCTGTTTCTTTTTTATCATCTAACTTCATATACCAAGCTTTAATATCTTTAGGCCAGTTATAAACAAATACTGGACAGTTATAATATTCAGTTATATATTTTTCATGTTCTTTAGCTATATCTTCACCATATTCTGGTTCAAATTCCCATTTAACTTTTGCTTCTTTTAATAGAGTAACTGCATCTTTATGAGTAATTCTCTTAAACTCTGAAGAAACTAGTTTTTCTAGTTTCTCTTTTAATCCATTATCAACAAAGTTAGTTAAGAATTCTATTTCATCTGGACATTTATCAAGTACATATTTAACAATATATTTAGTTGCTTCTTCTTCTATATCCATTAATTTATTTAAATCACAGAAAGCTATTTCTGGTTCAATCATCCAGAATTCATTTGCATGTGTTTTTGTATTTGAGTTTTCTGTTCTAAATGTTGGTCCAAAAGTATAAATTCTGTTAAATGCCATAGAGAAAGCTTCACCATGTAGTTGTCCACTTCCTGTAATATATGTTTTCTTTCCAAATAGGTCTTTAGAAAAATCGCATTTACCATCTTCTGTTGGTATATTATCCATATCTAGTGTAGTTACTTTAAACATTTGGTCTGATCCTTCACAATCAGCAGTTGTTAAAAGTGGTGTATTTACATATAGATAACCATTTTCTTGAAAGTAAGAATGAATCGCAAAAGCTGCTACACTTCTTACTCTAAATACTGCTTGAAATAAGTTTGTTCTTGGTCTTAAGTGAGCTATTTCTCTTAAGAATTCTCTTGTATGTCGTTTTGGTTGAACTGGATAATCATCATCACAACTAGCAAGTACTTCTAAAGAAGTTGCTTTTACTTCATAAGCTTGCCCACTACCTTCACTTTTAATTAGTTTACCAACTACTTTAATTGCTGAACCAAAGTGAAAGTTATTTATTTCTTCAAAGTTACTTATCTTATTATCATAAACTATTTGAATATGTTTAAAACATGTTCCATCTGAAAAGTCTATAAATCCAAAGTCTTTTTGTTTTCTTTGACTTCTTATCCAACCTTCTAATTCTACTTCTTTATCTACTAATTTTTCTATATCATCATATAATTCTTTTAATGTCATAATTATTCTCCTTTTACTTTAATACCTAGTACATCTAGTTGATTATTATCAACAATACTTGGACATTCACACATTAAATCAGATGCAGAAGTTGTTTTAGGGAAAGCAATTACATCTTTAATATTTTCTGTATTTGTTAATAACATAACAAATCTATCTAATCCAATTGCAAAACCTCCATGTGGTGGTGTTCCATATTTTAATGCTTCAGTAAACCAACCAAATTTTTCTTGTACTTCCTCTTTTGTTAATTCTAAAGCTTCAAACATTTTATTTTGTACATCTTGATTATGGATACGAATAGATCCTCCACCTGCTTCATAACCATTAATAACAATATCATAAGCTTTACTATAACAATTAGCTTTATCATTTAATAATTTATCAATATCTTCATCATTTGGAGCAGTAAATGGATGATGACATGCCATAAATCTATTTTCTTCATCACTCCACTCAAAACTTGGGAAATCAGTTACCCATAATAATTCATAACTATTATTATCAATTAAATTTAAATCTCTACCAAGTTTACATCTTAAAGCTCCTAGTGATGTTTTAACAATATTCTTTTTACCTGAAACTATTAATACTAAGTCATTATTTTCTATATTTAAATTATTCTTTAAATTATCTATTTCTTCATTTGATAATACTTTTACAATACTACCAGTTACTTCTTCATTATATTTAATGTAAGCAAGTCCTGAAGCTTTATATGTCTTAACAAATTCTACTAATTTATCTAAATCTTTTCTAGAATACTCACTAGCTTTATTTTTTACAACTAAACAGTTAATTATTCCATTTTCTTCTATTACATTTTTAAAAATAGTAAACTCTGTATTTTTAAACACATCAGTAACATCATGTATTTTCATATCAAAACGTAAATCTGGTTTATCAGATCCATAACTATCCATAGCTTCATCATATTTCATTCTTCTAAGTGGAAGTTTTATATCTATATTTTTTACTTGTTTAAATACATACGCTACTAAGTTTTCACATATAGTCATAACATCATTTTGATCAACAAAGCTCATTTCTACATCTACTTGTGTAAATTCTGGTTGTCTATCTGCTCTTAAATCTTCATCTCTAAAACATTTAGCTACTTGGAAATATTTTTCCATTCCTCCAACCATTAATAACTGTTTAAATAATTGTGGTGATTGAGGTAAAGCATAAAATGAACCATTATTTATACGTGATGGTACTAAATAGTCTCTTGCTCCTTCTGGAGTACTTTTACATAGAACTGGTGTTTCTACTTCTATAAAATCATTCTTATATAAGTATTCTCTAAATGCTTTAATAATATTACTACGAGTAATAAGTTTTTCTTTTACTTCATCTCTTCTAATATCTAAATAACGATACTTAAGTCTTGTTTCTTCTAGTGCAGTTATATCAGTAGCTATTGGAAATGGTATATCGATTGAAGTGTTTAATATTTCTAAATTGCTTACTTCTACTTCTATATCACCAGTAGCCATATTTGGATTTTTATTACTTCTTTCTATAACTTTTCCACATGCTTTTATAACATATTCACTTTTAATAGTAGAAGCTAAATCATAAAACTTATTATCTGGATTAATAACTAATTGAATTATTCCTGATCTATCTCTTAAATCAATAAATACTAATCCTCCTAGATTTCTTACTTTTGATGCCCATCCATATAATTCTACTTCTTCTCCTAAATTTTTAATATTAATGCTATTGTTATTTATTTTTTTCATCTTTCTTCACCTCTCAATAAAAAAAGTACCTAAAACTTTTGTAAGGACGAAAACATTTCCGCGGTGCCACCTTACTTTACCTAGGTACTCTTTAATTAATTTATCGCATTAAACGTTTTATATTGTGAAAAGCTGTCTTCATTTATTAAGTAATCTGAGTTTTTCCACCATCAACTCTCTCTAGTAAATATTTTAATAAATTACTCTTCTTTTCTATAAAAATATTATAAAAAATATATTTACATTTTAGTACTATTTTCTTTATATGTCAATATCAATTAACAATTTGAATAAATCTATCTAGTGGAGTTGTTTTTACAATTTGGAATCTTGGTATATGCCATTTATCTGTAGTCTTAGTTGCTTTTCTTCCTCCACCTATAAATGCTAGTTCAAATCCTGCTTCTTTTACTTGTCTAGTAGTTGTTTCATTATATACATAGAATGGATAACAGAATGCTATTTTTGACTTAGTTATTTCAATAGATTTCTTTAAATCATTCATAACATAATCATTAGATGAACATAACATTTTAGCTCCTCTACTTTGTTCTTTACAAACATTACCTGTATGCATATCGTTAGTATGTGATTCTATATCAAGATATTCTCCTCTATAATTCTCTATATCCCACCAACTAGTAATTAAGAATAATGTCGCATGCATCTCATATTCTTCAAGTATTGGATTTAAATGATTACCATTATGTTTTCCTGTTCCAAATGCTCCATCATCTACTGTTATTAAAACACTTTTTTCAGGTATTTCAAGTTCACCATACATCCAATCTCTAAATTCTTTAATAGTTAAAGTTTTAAAATTATTTTCTTTTAAATAATTTAATTGTTGTTTAAAATCACTTATTTTCTCACAGTTACCTTCATTACATCCTTCACCTTTATCTGGATCATAAAAGAAGTGATAATTTAAAACTGAAACTCCATTAGTATTAGGTTTTGTGTATATAACTTTTCTTTTAGCTTCAGCTTTATTTCCTGCTTTATCTTTTACTGTATAAGTAACTTCATAAGTACCTTCTTTATTCTTATCTATATTACTAGTAGTTTTAACTTTCTTAGTAATATCTCCATCAATATTATCTTTAGCACTAAATCCCGGATCTTTATACTCAACACCAGTAGCAAAGAAAACAGTTTTTGCATCCTTTAACTTAATCTCTGGTTTAATATTATCTTTTACTTCTACTTTAACAGTTTTACTCTTTTTAAATAACAAATGCTTAACTGTATATTTAATCTCATAAGTACCAACTTTCTTAGTATTTACTTTTCCCTCTTTTTTTATTTTTTTACTTAAGTCTTTTCCTAAAAAACTAGCACTAACACTCTCTTTATATTTTGAACCAACTGAGATAGAAGTATCTTTAACATTTAGTTTTAAACATGAAGAAAATATAAAGTATGCGGAAAGTAATGCAATTACAAGGAATATAAATACAAATATAATTATTCCACTTTTCTTTAACTTTTTCTTTTTCATAACGATCACCCTATTTACTTAAATTTTATTATTTATGTATATTAATGTCAAGACACTATTTTCTTTAATTGACAAAGATTATAATATGTTGTTATATACATAATAGAGGTGTTATTATGAACAATAAATTTTTTAATATTAATAATGATGATAATGTAACAAGTGATAATAGTAATGTTAATGATTTAAACAGTATGTATAACATAGGTAATAATGAAGTTAATAATAACAATAATATCAATGATAAAACAGAATATAAAAGTACTATTGAATATAATAGTCTTCTAATGGGAAAAACTAATGATATTAGAGATCAAAAACCTGATCCTACAGAAGCATTAATAAAAGACTATATAGGTCCTAATAGTAATAAAATAACTGGAAGAATATTTAATCTTAGCGCATTATTCTTCAATGCTTTCTACTTATTTTATAGAAAACTATTTTCTTATGGTATTTTATTATCAATAATAATAGCTGTTTTGTCTTATTATACTAACACATATATTATTGCATTAATTGTATCAATCGCATGTTGTTTTGGATTTAATCCTTTATATATTATGTTTGTTAAAAGAAGAGTTAAAAAAATTCAACTTGAACATCCGGACGCAACATATGAACAACTAAAATTCTTTTGTGAAAGCGAAGGTGGTACAAGTAGTTCTCTAGTGGTAAGAGGAATATTTGCAAATATTGGTATAGCTATTATAACTGCTATTTTATTAATTACTTTAGGAATTGGTACAACATGGAAAAAAATAATTAATGATTTTAATTTTAAAGATATTTTTTCAATCTTTAAAAAAGAAACTACCAAAGAAAAAGATTTCGAAGGTACAATTAACTATGATGATACAGTAAAATTTGGTGATTACTTCACCTATACTATTCCAAATGGATATAAGAAAACATCTACAAATACATACTCATATAATGATAGTTGTAAACTATCTTTAAATAGTACTAAAGATTATAAAGCAGCAGATATTCTTATTGGTAAAATACATAATTATAATGATGTAGATTATACTGAAAATCCAAATGGATATTTTGTTAGTGATATAGAAATAAAATCTTATAATAAATTAGATTGGGAAGGTTTCAATGTATATGATAAAGATGGAAGAAAATCATTCTTTGCAGTTGATTATAAAGATAAAGTATTTATAATTGAATTAAGTAATCCTAATTCTTTAGATGAATGCAATAATCATATATATGAATTATTAAGTACAATTAATACAAAATAAAAAGGCTTTATTAAGCCTTTTTTAATTGACTAAGTTTTTCTTCTTCTTCAGCTAATTTCTTACGATCAAGTTCAACAATATTAGCTGGTGCTTTATTAACATAGTTTTCATTACTAAGAAGTTTTTTACGTCTTTCAATAGATGCTTCAAGTAATTTAATTTGTTCATTTCTTAAAGCTTCTTCAGCTTTTGTTTCTATCTTTTCAAAGAAAATTGTTGCTTTTACGCGATTAGAGAATACTTTATATGCTTTTATTCCTAAAGGTTGTTTTATTATACTTTGATCTAGTTTTAACATTTTAACTATTAAATCATTATCATCTTCAGTATCAAACATTACTTTAAGATCTTTAGTCATTTTATTTTCTGCTTTAATATTTCTAAATCTTTTGATAAATTCAATTGAATCATCTACGGCGTTTTCTTCTAATTCAAAAATATATTTTTTATCATATTTAGGATAAGTTGAAATCATAATAGATTCAGTCTCTTTAACTGGTAACATAGAATATATTTCTTCAGTTACAAATGGCATAAATGGATGTAATAATTTTAGAATACCAGTTAATACATAACATAATGTAGATTTAGTAGATTCTTCATCTAATGAATATTTTGCCATTTCGATATAATAATCACAGAATACATTCCAAGTGAAGTCATATAATTCGCTTCCTGCTAAATTAAATTCATATTTATCCATATGTTTAGTTACTGATTTAACTAGTTTATTATATTTACTTAAAATCCACTTATCTTCATTCTTTAAGTTTTCTAGTTTTATTTCTTTTAAGTCTTCAATATTCATATCTTTTAAGTCTTCAATATTCATAAGAACAAAACGTGAAGCATTCCAAATCTTATTTATATAGTTCCATGTTGATTTAATTTTTTCTTCATCAAATCTTAGATCAAGTCCCATAGATCCATCTGTTGTTAAATAATAACGAAGTGAATCAGCTCCATATTTTTCTATCATATCCATTGGATCTACTCCATTACCTAGTGACTTAGACATTTTTCTTCCTAATTTATCTCGAATAAGTCCATGTACGATACAATCTTTAAATGGTCTTACTCCTTCAATATGAAGTGATTGGAAAGTCATTCTATTAATCCAGAATGGAATAATATCATATCCAGTTATTAATACATCAGTTGGGAAATATCTTTTTAATAGTTCAGTATTTTCTGGCCAACCAAGTGTTGAAAATGGCCATAGAGCACTACTAAACCAAGTATCAAGTACATCATTATCTTGTACCCAACCTTCTCCTTTAGGTGCTTCCATTCCAACATATACTTCATCATCTTTATACCAAGCTGGTATTCTATGTCCCCACCAAAGTTGACGTGAAATACACCAATCATATGTAATTTCCATCCAGTGATTCATTGTCTTTTCATAATAAGTTGGAACAAAGTTTACTTTCTTCTCTTTATCTTTTTGAGTTTCTAATACTTTATCAGCAAGACCTCTCATCTTAACAAACCATTGTTTAGAAAGATATGGTTCAACTACAGCATCAGTTCTTTCACTAAATCCAACTGAGTGAGTCATTTTTTCAACTTTAATTAATAATCCTTCTTTTTCAAGATCTTCAAGTAATTCTTCACGGCATTTTTCTCTACTCATTCCTTGATACTTTTCTGGAACATTTTCATTCATTGTAGCATCTTCATTCATAATTACTATTCTTTCTAGATTATGACGATTACCTACTTCAAAGTCATTAGGATCATGAGCTGGAGTTATTTTAACACAACCTGTACCAAACTCTGGATCAGCATGTTCATCTGTTATTACAGGTATCTTTTTATTCATAATTGGTAAAATAACGTTCTTACCAATAAAGTTTTTATATCTTTTATCTTTAGGATTAACAGCTACAGCAGTATCACCAAATAATGTTTCGGGACGAGTTGTTGCAACCTCTAAAAAATCTTCACTATCTTCTAATTTATATTTTAAGTGATAGAAAGCACCTTCTACATCTTTATAAATAACTTCTTCATTAGAAAGAGCAGTTTTAGCAACTGGATCCCAGTTAATAATTCTTTCTCCTCTATAGATTAATCCTTCATTATAGTAGTCTACAAATACTTTAGTAACAGCTTTACTTAATCCCTCATCTAAAGTAAATCTTTGTTTAGAATAATCTACTGCAAGACCAAGTTTAGCCCATTGATTACTAATATTATCACCAAATTCATGTGTCCAATCCCAACATGCTTTTAAGAAGTTTTCTCTTCCATATTCGTATTTATCTATACCCTGATCTTTTAGTTTTTTAACAACTTTAGCTTCAGTCGCAATAGCTGCGTGATCCATTCCTGGAAGCCACAAGCAATCAAAACCTTGCATCTTCTTATAACGAATTATAACATCTTGAATACCAGTATCATAAGCATGTCCTATATGAAGTTTACCAGTAACATTTGGAGGTGGTATAACTATACAAAATGGAGTTTTATCACTCTTTTCATCACACTTAAAATAATTTTTACTTTTCCAATTTTCATATTTATCTTTTTCTACTTCTAAATGATTATATTTTTTATCTAACATTTCTTTCACCTTCTTTTATATGTTCTTTTATTTTATTTGTTAAATTATAAAATCCATGAATTCTTTCTGGTTCTAAATCATTATTATTAATTACAAAGCCACCTATTTTTTGAAAAAATCTAAACTGTTCTATATTATCATTTAACCAATCAAGTTGTCTCTTAGTAACAGCTTCAGGAATATAGAATATTGCAACATCTAAATCTTTTATTGTTTTAATAACAAAATGTCCATCTTTAGCAAATTTAAGTGGTGCTTCTTGATATTCATCTAAGTTAAAATTATATCCTAAATTATATTTATCACTAAATTCTTGAAATCCATCTAAATGATTCATATCAATATCCACTTGAAAATAATCATCTTGTATTTTATCTTCATTTGGAATAATTATTACACTACCTCTATTCACTTTATCATCACCTCAATATGTTTTCTAGACATTTCTTTTAGTCTAAGTAATTGTTCTTTTAATTCTTCATTATTAGTCTCTTCTATTTGATTATCTATTATTTTATCAATATATCCTTTTTCTTTCATTATTTTATATGAAACACTATAATTAATATCAAATATAAAACCAATTCTTACCGCAATCTGATCTGCTTTTGTTTTAATATCACTCTTTTTTATAAGTTTACCATTTAACAAATCATTATATACTTTTTTACTCATCTTAGAATCTTCCGTTTTTATACCTAATGTCTTTTTTGATACCAAATACAAAATATCTAACTTATCAGCATCTCTTGTAATATTTACAAATAATTTGTTTTTATCAGATAAAGTATTAGGCACCTTATATTTATTGTGATACTTAACTGCTTTTAAAATAGTATCATAATTATCACTACTAAATTTATTAATAAAATTATTATTCCTTAATACTTCTACTCCTAAATTACCATGATCTATTGTATCTAAATCTTTATAGCTTTTGTATCTTTTCCATTGTTCAAAACGTCCTATATCATGTAGTAATCCACATAGTTCTGCAAGATGTTCTCCTTCTTTAGTTAGTCCTATAGACTTAGCTATTTCTAAACATAAATCTTTGACTCGGAAAGTATGATTAATTTTCAAATCTATCATTTCACCATACTTTTTATAAGAGTCAGTATACTTAATAAATTCTTCTATCATATTCTCCTCCTAAAAAATAAAAGAGACTTCATCCAAAGGACGAAATCTCGTGGTACCACCTTAATTTGTTATTTAATAATAACCTCTATATCTTTAACGGAATTACCCGAAATAACTTACTAAACTCAGTCCTTAGCTCCACTGCTACATTCCATAGTTAATATTAGTTATTTTCACCAACCATAACTTCTCTAAAAATAATTCCTATGTACTCCTCAGCTTCAACGCCTATACGCACATTATACAACTTATTTATTTATTTTTCAACTACATCTTTTCTTATTTTTCATATATATTTTAACTAAATCATATGAACTAGTAAATCTATTTTCTGTTTTTTGATCATTAAATCTAATATTGTTATATAAATCATCTACATAACCCATCTTATCAATAAAGTCTACCATTTCTTTAAAGTTATAATCAAAGATATATGCAAGATGACAAAGTACTACATCTGCTTTACTTGCTATATGTTGATAATCTATGGAACAGTTATTAACAAAGTCATGATATACTTCATCGCTAATCTTTTCATCTATAAATTCTTTTCCACCAAACATTGTTGAAAAAGATTCTTTAAGTGTTGATAAATATAATATATCTGTTTTATCACTATCTCTAATTATTTTTGAATGTAATTTTTCTCTTTCACTAAGTCCATTTTTAATAAATGGCTTATTATGATTAGCTATTGCTTCTTTAATAATATTGTCATAACTTCTATCTTCTATCATTTTATTAATTAATCCTTTTTCAAAAAGAATATAATTACCTAACTCTCCATGATCAATACTATCTTTATCAATAAATGTATGATAAGTTCTAATTTGTTCAAAACGTCCAATATCATGTAGAAGTCCTATAGCTTCAGCTAAGTCTACATCTTCATCACTTAATCTTAAATGAGTAGCTAGTTGTTTTGATAAGCTACTTACTCTATAAGTATGTCTTATTTTCATTTCTATTTGAGGATCATTAATATCAAATTCATTAATATATTTATTTAGTTCTTTTTTTAATCTGTTTATGTCTATCATATTTTCATCTCCTTTTTGATTTTAGCATTTTTTTTAGTTGTATTCAATAAATAATATGTTAAAATATTTCTAGAGGTGATTAATGTGTCAGGAAAAAGAGAAGAATATTTAAGTTGGGATGAGTATTTTATGTCACTTGCAATTCTTTCTTCAGGAAGAAGTAAAGATCCAAATACTCAAGTTGGTGCATGTATAGTAGATGAAAATAATCGTATTTTATCTATGGGATATAATGGTGCTCCTATTGGTTTTGATGATGATAAGTTTAGTTGGGCAAGAGAAGGTTCTATGCTTGAAACAAAGTATGCTTATGTGTGTCATGCTGAATTAAATGCTATTCTTAATTATAGAGGAAGTAAGTCTGATTTAATTGGTTCAAGAATATATGTTGATTTATTTCCATGTAATGAATGTGCGAAAGCAATTATTCAATCAGGTATTTCTGAAGTAGTTTATTTATCTGATAAATATAATGGTACTGACGGAAATATAGCTGCTAAAAGAATGTTTGATGAATGTGGTGTTACTTATACTAAGTTAGAATTAAATACACAAATTAACATTGATTTAGGAAATAGTAGTAAAAAAATAGTTTATAAAAAATAACAAAATAAACACTCCTACATATAATAAGACAAAGGAGTGTTTTTTTATGAAATATAATAACAAGAATTATTATCCACAAAATGTAGTTTATTATAAAGATGAAAGAGGAATACTAATTCCATTTCTATTTGGTGGAGTTGCTGGTACTGCTTTAGGTTATGGTATTGCTAACAACAATATGTATAAAAATAATAATCAACCAGCATATTTTTTCCAACCATATTATCCATATCAACCATATCCACCTTATCCATATTATTATTAAAAGTTCTTAGGAACTTTTTTTAGTTTGTTGGTAACGTAATATAAACAGTTGTACCTTTTCCAATAGATGAAGTATACCTCATCTCTCCTCCATGTAATTTAATAATTTCTTTTGAAAGCGATACACCAAGTCCTGTACCTCGCTCCTTAGTGGTATAAAAAGCTTCTCCTATTTTACTTAAGGTTTCACTACTCATTCCCTCTCCATTATCTTCTATTGTAATAGTTATATTATTGTTACTTTCTACTAGGTTTAAATTAATTATTTCATCACCTTTAGATGCTTCAATACTATTCTTAAAAACATTAACAAATACTTGTTTCATTCTATTATAATCTAGATTTAAGTATATTTCATCATCTGGTAAATTAGATAAATATTTAACATTTTTATTTTTTAAAATTGGTTTAAACTCCTCTTCTATTTCTTCAAGTAAATATACAATATCAACATCTTCTTTATTAATTTTTAATTTAGTATAATCTAAAAAGTCATCCATAAGAAATAGTGTTCTATTAATTTCTGAATTAATTATTGGTAAATACTTTTTATAATTCTTATAATTAGCTTCACTCATCATATCTAAATACCCTCTACATACTGCAAGAGGATTTTTAATCTCATGTGATATTTTAAAAAGGGATAGTTTTATTTCTTTCTCACGATTAAGTTCATTAATGGTACTGTTATAATCAAGTACTGCTTCACTCTTATTAAAAAGAAGTAAGATAATATAAGATATAAGTAAAAACATAACTGTCATTATAACAACATTAAGTATTAAAAAAGTAAGATCTATTTTATTAAGAAAATAATATGTAGTTATAAAAATCATAAAAAAGATTCTTATTATAGAAAAAGGGAAAAATATCATATTAACATCAATAGTATTACGCATGTTAAGTATATAATAAATAAAAAAGTATAATCCATATTCAGTAATTAGAAGTACTAAAGATATATTTATTTTTAGATATAAAAATATAATTAATATAACTGAAAGTACAATTGAAACATTAAGTCTTCTTTTTAAATAAGTTATTAGAAGTGGAATATTAACAATTACTATTACATAAATATAATTATTTATATTAAGATTTCTAAGTAGTAGATATGTTGATGAAATCATAGATATTTCAAAATATATATTTTTTTCTTTCACATCTAAATTCTTCGCATTTGCGAAATAAACTAAATAAATCATAATAGGAAAAAATAAGTATGTAAGATTAATTAATAAATTATCAAATATATTCATAAATTACCTTCTTTCATTATAAATATATCTTTTTTATTTGTCGTATTTTGTCGAATTATGTTTTTTAATGAATTTATTTGTAAAAATTTGTTTAATTAAAATATTGCGCTTATAAAAATTTATGTTATAATAAGTATGTATTAAGCGCAAACATAGTTTAATGGTTAGAATATGACCTTGCCAAGGTTGTGATGGGGGTTCGATTCCCCTTGTTTGCTCCATAAAAAATCAAACTAGTCTTCCGACTAGTTTTTTTATTCAACTTTTTTTAATTAACTAAGTTGTTTATTGTTAGATTGTTTTAAATAATTTCCATCTTCACTCATAGTTGGTAAAGGAATAATTTTTCCTTCTTTAGTTCTAATTTGTATATTGTTAAATTTGTAGAATCCTCTAATTTCTTCTCTATCATCATAATAAACCATATTAAAATCACCACAAGGATTTAATAACATACCAGTAGTATCAATATTATTAGGATTAACTCCATTTTTATTGTAATCTCTTACAAAATTTCTAATATCATCTTTTAGTGTTACATAACCACCAAGATCTCCATAGGAAAAATTATCAGATACATTAGATTTACCATGAGAATGTCCTTTGCATATTATAGGTTTACCTATAGTTTGGATATCTTCTGGTCTAAGTTCTTGTAAAAAATTTGCAATATATTGAGTTATAGTATTATGATCACATTCTATTTGATTTATTTGTGATTTGTCAGAAAATATTGTTTCAAAAACAATACTACCATCTATTTTTTCCCAACCAATCATAAAATAAGGTATTTCACTATTAGTTCTTTGAGTTATGTCTTGTATTGTAGCTAATTCATTGTAAATTTCTTCACTTATATACACATTATCGTTATTGTTATTAACATTTGGAAATTTTAAAGGTGAAACAGGTATATTATACATTGCATCACCAATAAAACCTTTTTCTAAATATTCTTCAAATACTTGTGAATAGAAATTGCCATTAGGATTTTTCTCAAATAGACATTCTATTGTAATATCATCTGCTACTTTTCTTTCCATCATCATTACTCCATTCTAATATATTTTTTATATCTAGTATAATATTAGCTTATATTATATATTGTTATTTTTACTAAACTGTGATTTTATATCAAAGTGATATTTTTTGAAATTAAAAGATAAAGGTGTAGACATCATAGAAATTAATTCATCTTTATTTTTTTCATAGTCTGGATCACTTTTTAGCTTATTAAAATGTGTTTCAACAATAAATTGATTTAGTTCATTATATGTTTTATTAATATATTCATCTAGTTCATCAAACCATTTTGAATATTCAACAAATGATGTTGTTTCACTAAATGATTTAATCTTATCATCCTTCAATTCTCCTAAAATAATGAATTTATCCATATTTTCTAGAAATTTTAAAGTATTTTCTAATGAATTATATTTACATAGTTCCATAATCAAATCATTTAAACTAGATTCTAAATAATATGATTGCATTTTCTCTTTTCCAATTATATGTTCTACCAATTTTGCATAATGCAATTCATTTGAATATCCACTCTCATTATTAGAATCAAAGTATCTTTCAGTTAATAATTCAGTATAGCCTTCATTAATTCCTATTCCTATATCTTTCTTTTCATTTACATTTTGGTGATGAAAGCCACTATTAAATTCCATTTTATCTTCATTATAATAACTAGAAGCAGCATGAAATAATTCGTGATAAAAAGTTCCTTTATTATTTTTTTCATGTATTGCAATAACCCCAGTTGGACTATATGAGCCATTCGCATGTTCATTTTTGTTTTTTTCTAATAAGTCAATATCAATATTTCTAATATTTTGTTTTACTATTTCAAAATCAATAAGATTTAACTCTTTTTCCATAGTATTTAAAAAATTTTGTATTAATAATTCATAATTCATAAATATACCTCTAGCATTTAATATTTTTATATCAATTAAATTACTTACTATTCCCAATATAATTATATCATAGTACTTATACTAACTGTTAACATTTATTTTATTAATTATATCTTGGTGTTCTTTGTTATTTAAGTAACTCTTATCTAGAGTTTTATAATCTTTTAGATAAGTATATTTAAATTTTAATATTTTTTCTACTGATTTATTTATTCTTTCTTCACTAATATTTTTCTTAATATATTCTATTGCCTTCTTACTACCATTAGGCATTAAAAGTAAATCAGTTCCTGCATTAATAGTTTTAGTATATATTTCTTCATCTGTATAATTCTTTGTAAGAGCCCCCATATTTAGGGCATCTGTAATAACTAAACCTTTATATCCCATATCTTTATATAAAATATCAGTAATTATTTTTTCTGATAAACTACTAGGAATTCCATCACTAGTAATATTAGTAAAGTTTAAGTGCCCTATCATTATAATTTTAGCATCACTTTCTATTGCCTTTTTAAATGGTATAAGTTCAAAATTCTTTAATTCATCATAACTCTTTGTAATAACTGGTAAATTATAATGAGAGTCTACACTAGTATCTCCATGACCTGGAAAATGTTTATATGTTGCGATTACTCCATTTTCTTCTAATCCTTTAGCATAACTAAGTGCCATATTAGATACTTGATCTGGGGTAGTACCAAAACTTCTTTTACCGATAACTTTATTATTTTCATTTGAATAAATATCAAGTACTGGAGCATAATCAACATTAACTCCAATTGTTCTTAATTCTTCTGCAGTAAGTTTACCTACTTGATATGCAAGAGAAGTATCATTAGTTTGTCCTAGATAATACATATATGGAATATTAGTTGGATTTACATCTTTTAGTTGCAATAATCTCTGAACATTTCCACCTTCTTCATCAATTGATATAATCATAGGAATATCGCTATTTTCTTGCATATCATCAACAAACTTTTTTGTTTTATCAAAAGTCGTAATATTATCTTGCATTAGAATAAATCCACCCGGATTATATGTTTTTAATGTATTTTTAAAATCATCATCAACAGTATCACTACTTGAATAAAGTATTAACATCTGAGCTATTTTTTGTTCAAGTGTCATTTTAGACATTTTATTTTTTACTTTTTCATCAATAGTTAATTTTTTAGTTTCTTTCTTCTTATCAGTTTTAGTTGTTGTACTACATCCTACCAATAAAACTATAGTCAGAAATAAACAAATAATTATTTTTATCCTTTTCAAATTAAACAACTCCATTCTTATTTTTTAATTTACTTAAATAATCTAAAACAATTGAATAATTAGTTCTATAAAAATCAGAATCAACTCTACTTTTATTTACAATCCACCATAATGTTGTATATGAATCAAATAAACTATAAAAATCCAATCTATCATAAAAATCTTTATCTACTTTTTTTATTTTTTTATAACCTGTTAATAATTTATTAAACTGTTCACTAGATAGTAATCTCTTCATCTTTACAAAATCAAAAACGTATTCCCCATTTTTCATTCCTTCCATATCGATTAGTCCAACTTCGTTGTTATTAAATATAAGATTACCTATTCTAAAATCCATATGTACTATTGAGTTCTTATAATTGTTTTTTATTTTATTATTTATATATTTTTTTAAATAGTTATATATTACTTCATTATCTTCTTTAAAAATACTTTTTAAAACATCTTGTGTTTTTTCTAATGTATTATTTAAATATGTTATCCAAAAATCATTATCTTCATCAATCAACGGAAGACTATGTAATTTACCAAGTAATATACCTATATTCTCTATTTGTTCATCTGTTAATGAATTTGCATCTTCATCAAACTTATTTTCTCCTTCGACAAATGTCATAATAATATAGTTTTTGTCATCTACTATTCCATTATCTATTAATTTAGGTGTAGTTATATATTTAGATAGATATTCAATATATTTACTTTCTCTTATTCTTTTTTGTTCTTTACCATTAATTTTAAATACATATTTTTGATTTATTGTTTCTACTATATAGACATTAGAACTGAATGAATTATTTGCACTTTCTATTTTGTTTATTTCAATATTAAGTCTTTTAAAAATATTTCTAATCATTTCTTCTTTCATATTAACCTCGAAATAAATACTATATAATTTATTTTAACACCTTTTACTTATTTTTTAAATCACTATTTCTTGATTACAATTATCTATTGTGGTACAATAGATAACGGTTATTAATTTGGAGGAGTATTTATGGAAGAAATAATGTGTTATTTGTTACCTGCAAGTATTACTACTTACATGGTAAATAAGCAATTAAAAAAAATAAGTAATCAGAGTTTAATTTTAATATATTTAATAAGTACCTTAATCATATATTTAATAGAAAACTGTGCATTTTTATTATTAAATGGAACAGAAGCATATAAATTTTTCAGTGTATCATTTACTGTAAAATATATGTTATTTGCTGTTTTATTATCATTTATTTTAGGTATAGTTTTTCCTTTTGTTGCTCAAAAATTTTCTTTTGGTATAGAGGTTAAAAATGTCGAAGCTAAAAAAAGTACTAAAAAAACTACAAAGAATACTAAAAAAACTAAAACTAGATAAAATATTCTTTATAATATTTTTAATTATAGCTAATACATCCTTATGTACTTATTATTATTTAAAAAATTATTTAGGTGATGTCAGTTTCTTCCAACTTTATTATCACATGATGACAAGTTCAACAGACTCTGGTTCTGTAACTGTTGTTTCAAGTGCTTTATGGTCATGTCTTCCATTAATATTCATTTTAATACTAATTGAAATATTTATATTTACTAGATGGAAAAAATATAGATTCTTTTTTACATCAAATAATTCTAAAAAAGAATATAATATTTTCCCTACTATTTTTTCTAAATATAGAATTATATCTTCATTTTTAGTCGCAGTAATAAGTATTTTATTTCTTCTAAATTATTTAAATTTAAAAGAATATTTAGACAGTCAAAATACTTCTACTGATATATATGAAAAATACTATATTGATTCTAATAAAGTAAATATTAGTTTTAATGGTAAGAAAAGAAATTTAATATATATTTATCTTGAAAGCATGGAGTCCTCTCTATTTTCTAAAAAGAATAATGGTGCTTTCGAGACATCAAGAATTCCTGAACTTGAAAAATTAGCTGAAAAAAACATTAACTTTTCCCATAATAGTGGTTTAGGTGGTATGTATGATGTAGATGGTTATACTATTTCAGCACTTATCAGTAGTACCTCTTCCACTCCAATTGTTGCAAGTTGTCAAAATGAATGCGAAAAATATGGAGATATTGTTCCAAAAGTTAGAACACTAGGTGATGTCTTAAAAAGTGAAGGATATAATGTTGAATATATGCAGGGAACAAGTGGTGAATTTGCAGGTTTTAAAAAGTATTTGACAAAACATAGTAAACAAAAATTAATTGATTATGATGAAATGATTAAGAGAGGTTATGTTGAAGAAGGATATTACACTTGGTGGGGTATTGAAGATCAAAAAACACTTAAATTTGCAAAAGATGAAATTCTAAAACTAGCTAGTAAAAAAGAACCATTTGCCTTCACAGTAATAACAATTGATACTCACTTTGTTGATGGATATTTAGATGAAACATGTAAAACACCATTTTCTGATAAGATGTCAAATGCATATAGTTGTTCATCTAAAAAAATAGATAATTTTGTTAAATGGATCAAAAAACAAGATTTTTATGATGATACTATGATCGTAATAAGTGGAGATCATAATACTATGCAAGAAGTATATTATAAAAATGCGAAAAATTATAAAAGAACAGTGTATAATGTATTTATAAATTCTAAAAAAGATGATGTTAATTCTAAAAACCGTCAAGTAACAAATTTTGATATATACCCTACTGTTTTATCAGGATTAGGTGCTGATATTAAAGGTGATAGAATTGGATTTGGTACTAATTTATTTTCTAGTAAAAAAACAATATCTGAAATAATGGGAATTGATCAGTTTTTTAAAGAAAAAAACAAAGTATCTGATTACTATGATAAGTATATAAACTAATTAGGGGTGAAAATATGATTTCAAATGGAATTGATATTGTTAAAATTGATAGATTTAAAGATCTAATAAATAATAAAACTTTTATGAATAAGAGTTTTAATAAACAAGAAATTATTTATATAAACAATAATATAGAAACATTAGCTGGTTTATATGCTTCTAAAGAAGCATTACTTAAAGCATTAAAAAAAGGAATTAACAACTATAATCTTAACGATATAGAAATAGTTCATGATTCTAATAAGGCTCCATCTTTTATATTTCATAATGAATTAGATGAATTAAATACAAATAGTATTTCTTTATCAATATCTCATGATGGAGATTATGCAATTGCAATAGTATTAATTATTAATTGTACACTTAAATAGTTTTCAGATTTACTGAAAACTATTTTTTTGATTTATGAATTATTGATTATAGTAATGTATTATGATAAAATGATTTTTGTAATTATAATAGTCTTTTGTTGAAGTAGAGGTTTAAAATGAAGAAGTTTAAAAAAATATTAAATAAGTCTTTATTTATAATATTATTAGCATGTTCCAATATATTATTATGTATTTATTATTACTTAAAAACATATATAGGAGATATTAGTTTCTTTCAACTTTATTATCACATAGAAAATGGTGGTTCTGGTTCTCTTGCTACATCTGGTTCTTTCTATATTGTATTATCAGGAATTCTATATTGTATTCCATTTTTATTAATTTTAATAATTATAGAAATATTAATATTTACAAGGTGGAAAAAATATAAGCTAGCAATAAAATCTAAAAAAAGTGATAAACAATTTAATATTCTTCCTACTATCTTTTCTAAATACAGAACAACTATTGTTGTAATTATGACAATTATTAGTCTATATATTCTATTTGATCATGTACATTATAAAGATTATCTTGATACACAAAAAACTACTACTGATATTTATGAAAAGTATTATATTGATACCAATAAAGTAGATATTAGTTTTAGTGGAGAAAAAAGAAATCTTATATATATTTATATGGAAAGTATGGAGTCCTCTCTTTTTTCTAAAAAAAATAATGGTTACTTTAAAAAATCTAGAATTCCAGGACTTGAAGAACTAGCTAAAGAAAATATTAATTTTTCTAATAATAGTGGTTTAGGTGGTATGTATGATGCAGATGGATATACTATTTCAGCATTATTTAGTAGTACATCAAGTACCCCTATTATGGCAGATTGTGAGAATAATTGTTACAAGCATAAAGAAATCCTATCTAAAGTTAGAACAATTGGAGATGTACTTACAAATGAAGGATATAATGTTGAATATATACAAGGTACAGATGCTACTTTTGCAGGATTTAAAAAATATTTAACAAAACATAGTAAACCATATATACTTGATTATAATGAAGCTATAAAAAGAAAATATGTTGATAAAGATTATTATAAATGGTGGGGAATTGAAGATAAAAAACTATTCGAAATATCTAAAAAAGAAATTACTGATCTAGCTCAAGATAATAAACCTTTTGCAGTAACTATTGTTACAATGGATACTCATTTCCCTGATGGTTATCTTGATGAAGATTGTAAAGAAGAATTTGATGATAAGATGTCAAATGCTTACCTATGTTCATCTAATAAAGTTTCTAATTTAGTTAAATGGATTAAAAAGCAAGATTTCTATGATGATACTATGATAGTTATAACTGGTGATCATAAAACTATGCAAAAACAATATATTAGTAATCCTAAATATGAAAGAAGTGTATATAACGTATTTATAAATTCTAAAAAAGAAAATATTAATACTAAAAATCGTATTGTTACAAACTTTGATATGTATCCTACTGTTATATCTGGATTAGGTGGAGATGTTAAAGGTAATAGAATTGGTTTTGGTACTAATTTATTTTCTAATCAAAAAACATTGCCTGAAATTATAGGATTTGATACATTTTCAAAAGAGAAATTAAAGCCTTCAAAATACTATGATAAATATATAAAATAAAAAGGAATCTTATGATTCCTTTTTTAATTGTTAATGTTACTATATAGTTTATATGCTTCATTCCATGTATCATATTTTAAATCTTCTCTATGATCAATTACCAAATTAGTAGATTTTAAATAACTTCCAATATATTTAGATACTTTTTTTGATCCATATGAATTAACATGTGAACCTTTATCTCTAGTATCAACTTCCCAATTAATACCAATATCTACAGTATTTAAATCTAAGAATTCAATATTCTTACTTTCTGCAAACTTAGTTATTGTATTGTGTCTTTCATAATTCCAAGTTTTTTGTGTTGGTGAACTCATTAAAACTAATTTTGCATTATTCTTTTCACACAGTTTAATTATTTTTTCAAAAGCAACTAAATTCTCTTCTGGAATTTTTGTCTTTAATTTTTTTCTACTCATATAATCTCTATTCTTAGTTGGTCTTACTATTTTTACATATCTATAACCTTTATCATAGTTTATCCATTTATTTTTAACATCGCTAGATATATATTTTTTCCAATTATTATGATGTTCAATTATAGGAAGTAAACTTTTTATTTTATATACTATTTTATCAAATATATCCTGATTAGCTGGATCTCTAAATAAAACATTGGATTCCATTAATACTAATTTAGGTTTTTGCTTTTCAAAAGCTATTTCTAATTGTTTGTAAGCATTTTCTGTTATTTGAGCTGACTCAGAACAATTAAATGTTGTATAACCATATTCATTCCAAATCTCCATAGGTGAGATTGAACTATAAACTAGACTATCACCTAAAAATACGGTATCTATTGTATTATCTTCTTCACTTAATATTTCATAATTACCAGCTTTTAAAACACCATATTCTTTAACATTTTTACCAGGTATTAAAAAATATGTAATACAGTGAACCATTAATATAAAGATAGCAATAAACAATATACTCTTAAATAAATTCTTCATAACTACCCCCTAAAAGTCCGCATATATTGGTTCAGCTGGTTGATATCCTGCACCATATGCTCCAAATATTACTATTGCAATTAATAAAGCATATATGATTCCCCATCTTAATACAATATTTTTTTTACTTAATTCTTCTCTTATATTATGTTTCTTTTCTTTTAATAATCCAATAATAAAGATAACAATTAAAGCTCCAATAATAACTAAGAAATCATATATATCAAGTCCTAAGCTTAAGAATTCTCCACTCTTTAGAGTTGTACCTAAATTAAAGCTTGTAAATACTTTCTTTAACATTTTAAATCCTATAGTTACAGTTGGTGCTCTAAAGAATAATTCTCCAATAAACACAAATAATGTCATCTTTACTGATTGAATTATTCTATAAATTATATTTTCACGATTTATATGTATTTTCTTACATATCTTAATTATTAATGGTTCAAATATATTACCCATTAATATTAATGTAAACTGATACATTCCATAGAATAAGAATGGCCACCCTGCTCCATGCCATAATCCATTTAATGACCATACTGCAAATAAAGCTATAGCTCCACTTATTAATGGTCCAAAATGATTACCTAATCCTTTTCTAGCTTTAATAGTTAATTTTTTCATCTTTTTAGATAAAGATATTGGATAGAAAATATAATCTTTAAACCACAATCCTAAACTAATATGCCATCTTGTCCAGAATTCAGATATATTTTTAGCAAAGAATGGTTGTCTAAAGTTCTCTGGTATTTTAATTCCAAATATTTCTCCAATACCAATAAATATATCAATAGTACCAGAAAAGTCCATATATAAAAGTACTGTATAACCAATTATACCTAAAAGAATAGTTGATCCACTATAACTTGTATAATGTTTAAATACTAAACTTACTAAATGACTTAATCTATCCGCAATAATTACACGTTTAAAAATACCATAAGCTATTCTTTGTAATCCAAAACAAAAATTATGATAAGTAACTTTCCTACCTGCATATAAATCATTTGCAGTATCTGTATAACGTGCTATTGGTCCTTCCATTAATTGTGGAAAGAACGATAAAAATAGAGCTACTCTTAAAATATTTTTATCAGCTTCTATTTTGTCATAATATACATCAAATACATAACTTAAAGCTTCTAATGTATAAAATGATATACCAATAGGAGCAACTATTTTAACTATTCTATAATTAAACTCTATATTGAATAGACCTAATAAATTACTTAAATTAGTTCCAAAAAAGTTTACATATTTAAACATAAACAAGAATGAAACATTAAATATGATTCCTAATAATAATACTAATTTCTTTTTCTTTCGATATTTTTCTTTTATTTCCTTTTTTATATCAGGTTTTTCTTTTATCAGTTTGTCTCGCTCTTTATTAAGTTCACCTAACCAATTGGTTATTATATAAACAGATAAGATTGATAATAATAAGAATACTATCAACCAATTACTTAATATAAAAAAGAAACCAAAACTTACTAATAATAGTAAAACTGGTCTTATTTTTTTAGGAATAATGTTATAGATTACTATAGTAAGTAATAATCCTACAACCATTATTCCTAAATTAAGATATGGCATCATTTTTATTCGTCTCTAAGTTTTTCAATTAGGGCCCATATTTTTTTAGCTGAATTAAAATTAGCTGGTATAATTTCAACTGTTGGAATTTCTACATCAAATTCATCTTCTATTTCAGCTATTAAAGATAAAATAGTTAATGAATCTAAATATCTTCCATCTACTAAATTTTCAGTATTTTCAAAGTCTACATCTGGTTGTAATTCTTGTAATATTTCAATTAATCTTTCCATTTTTTTCACTCCTTACTTCTCATAATTTGGATAATTAATCTCACTTGTTTTAAGATTATCTCTTACTTTTATAAATTCTTTATTTTTGTATAAGATGATTCCAGGTAATTCTCTACTTAAGAATAGTGATATTCCTTCAGTAGAAGAATAAGCACCTACATTCTTAAAAATAAATAAATCACCTATTTCTAACTCTTGTGTTTCCACACTCTTAATTATAACATCATTTACTGTACATAGTGAACCATATAATGTATATATTTCTTTTTTATTATCTTTTTTAGGAAAAACATCAAAATATGGAAGTCTCATTGCCATAGTTTGTCCATAATATACTAAATGGTTTATTCCACCATCTAATATTACATGGTTTCCATTTTTATTATTTTTCATATCTACTACTTTAGTTAAATATGTACCACATGAAGCAGCTATACTTCTTCCTGCTTCTAAATATAGTTTTTTATGTCTTAATTTATTTATTGCTTCATTTAATTCTTTAAAATAATTTTCTTCATCAAACTCTTCATTTTGAAAGTATTGAATAGAAAATCCTGGTCCATACTCTATTTCATTTAATTGAATATTAAATTCCTCTTCAACACTATTAATAAACTCACATAAATGATCTATTTCTTTATTAATCTTTTTTAAAGATGTCTTTTGAGTTCCCGAAAAATATTCAACACCATCTACAATAATATTTTTTTTATTTTTTAAAATATATTTAAAATCTTCTTCACTAACTCCAAACTGATTATTAGATGTAAGTCTTATTAAAGCATGTATTTCTTTATTATACTTGCTTGATAATTCTTCTAATAATTCAAACTGATTAAGTGACTCTATTGTATACTTTCCTATATCATAATTAGATATCATATTTTCTATTGAATCGTAATCTTTATAAACTCCTGAAATAACCATTTTACTATGATCAATTCCAAGTTTATTACATATTTCAAATTCTCCATTTGAACATATTTCAAATCTTTCTACAACACTTTCTATTTCTTTAGGAATAAATGTATTAGCTTTAACCGCATATACTAATCCACATTTAAAAAAAGCTTTTAAGTATCTTGTTCTTCTAACTAATTCATCTATATTAAATATATATAATGGTGTTTTAAAATTCTTAATTATATAATTATAATCCATTACTCTCACCTACTTTAATTCAAATAATTTCTTTCTATCTATTTTTCCATTTTTAGTAAGTGGAAATTCTTCTAGTTGTATTAGTTTTGTTGGAAGCATATATACAGGAAGTTTTTCTCTTAATTTACTTTGTAAATCTGCTTTACTAATATCACCTATATAAAAAGCATATAATTTAGATTTTTCTTCATCAAATATTGTACATGTTCTTCTTACTTCTTCTATTTCCATAATAGATTTTTCTATTTCTTCTAGTTCAATTCTGTGTCCTAAATATTTAATTTGAAAATCTTTTCTTCCATTAAACATTAATTCATTATCTTCGTTATAGTATCCTAAATCTCCAGTATAATAGATAGTTTCTAAATATCTAGTTTCATTAGGATTTTGTTTAAATGCTTTACTTGTTTGTTCACTATTGTTATAGTATCCAAGACCTATCGCACTACCAACAACACATATTTCTCCAACTTTATTTTGTTCACTTATTTCATTATTTTCTTCATCTAGTAAAACTACTCTTTCATTTGGAAATGGTTTACCTACTGGAATTTTATCAACATATTCACGTTTATTATCTATTATGTGATATGTACAGTTACATGTAATCTCAGTTGGTCCATATACATTTACAAACATTGTATTAGGTAAATGTTCTTGCCATATTTTTAAATGTTTTAAAGGCATTACTTCTCCACTAAAGATAACTTTATTAACTTTATCTGGAACTTTATAATCAAGTCCATGGAAAGTTGTTATTAAACATAGTGCGGATACTGCCCAAATCATTGTAGTTACATTGTGTTCACATAAATAATCAAGTAGTTTAGCTGGACTTGAAAAATATGCTTTTGGAACAATTACTAGGGTTGCTCCTACACTTATACTTGAATAAATATCTTTGACTGATACATCAAAATCAAATGGTGCTTGATTAGCTAATATATCATCACTAGTAATATTAAATATTTTAGTAAAATTAGATATAAAATCTATTATTGATCTATGAGAAATAACTACTCCTTTAGGTACTCCGGTAGATCCTGATGTAAAGTTAACATAAACTGGATCATAGTCAATTGCTTTATTTTTTACTTCTTCTAACAAACTATTATCTATATCATTTTTCTTTAAATCTTCTATATCTAAAACATTTAAACCACTAAAATAATCATTAGCTAAGTCTTTATAATTACTATTTGTAATTACATATTTAGAATTAGTTGTCTCTATTATTTTTTCTATTCTACTTTTAGGTAAATCTGGATCAATTAAAGAATAATGACATCCTGCATATAAACTAGAGAAAAAACCTATTAAAGCATCAATTCCTTTATTCATAAAAATAATTATTGGTTCTTTAAAAACTTTTTCTTTAGCAAAATATGTTCCTCCACTTTTACTATAGTTATTTAACTCGTCATAAGTTATTTTCTTATCTTCTTCAATAACTGCAATTTTATCTTTAAATTTTATACTAGATTCTTCTAAATAATTAATAACATTATGCATATACTTCTCCTATCTAGAATTTTAAAAAATTCATTCCTAACTTCTTATATATATCTGTCGCACATGGTATACCAAACATTGGTGAAAGAATAGAATTATATACTTCATCTAAGATAAAGATACAAGCTAATGTAACACTTATTATTACAAAAGTTTTCTTATTCATCTTACTTGCAATAAAGTAACAGAATGGTACTATTCCATATATTAGTATTAAACCTGATAATCCAAAGAAAGTAACACTTCTTAAACAGATAAATCCATATACATTTCCAAAGTTTAAAATCTCTGTATTATAATCCCAGAATCTTGCTCCATTACCTATTAAGTAAATAAGAAGTCCTGAGACAAACTCTAATACTCCACATACAATAAAACTCTTTAAGAATACTGTTAATGGTTTCTTTCTGTTTCTATAAACTAATGGATATATTACAACTGCTCCTAAGGCATATATATTTATCCAAGGTAAGAAGTTTCCACCTCTCCAGTAAAACTTATCCATACCTCCATCAAAGAAATAAAATATATATTCATATACAAAACCAAATATACCACCTATTACAACTAATAAGGCATAAATACCTATTCTAGTTTTTAAACTAAATTTATCATCTTCATTTAAATATTTTTTATATTTTTCTTTCATACTACTAAACTCCTAAAACTATTCTTTTCTACTAATAATATATATAAACATATTGATATATGTAAACGAGATTAAATATCCTGCTAATACATCACTTGTAAAGTGTACACCTAAATAGATTCTACTAAAACCTATTAGAAGTATTAAAGTTGATAACAGAATAATAAGTGTTATTTTTAATGTTTTATTTCTTACATTTTTATAAACTAAATATATTAAAAATGTATATACTGCAAAACTAACCATGGAATGTCCAGAAGGAAAACTAAATCCTTTTTCTTCTACTAATCTATGTCCAATTGGTCTATTTCTTCTTATTATATATTTTATTAATGAATTAAGTAAATG
>CADAWN010000012.1 GCA_902791625.1 uncultured Erysipelotrichaceae bacterium
AGGAAATGCCGTTAACAGAATGGTAGAGTCAGGTGTTAAAGGTGTTGAATTTATTGTTGCTAATACTGATTTACAAGTATTAAAAAATTCAAAAGCTGATGTTAAAATTCAAATAGGAGCTAATCTTACAGATGGATTAGGAGCAGGAGCTAAACCAGAAATAGGTAAAGAAGCTGCCCTAGAATCTAAAAAAGAATTAGAAGATGCCCTTGCAGATGCAGATATGGTATTCATTACTTGCGGAATGGGTGGAGGAACAGGAACTGGTGCTGCACCAATAGTTGCTGAAATAGCTCAAGCACTAGGAGCTTTAACAGTAGCTATCGTTACTAAACCATTCTCATTTGAAGGAAAAAGAAGAATGGATAATGCTCTAAAAGGATTAGATGAATTAAAGAAACATGTTGATACATTAATCGTAATTACAAGCATTTAAAGAAGTTGATAATGTACTACATAGAGGAGTTCAATCAATTTCAGACTTAATTGCTGTAGTTGGACTTGTTAACTTAGACTTTGCTGATATTAAATCAGTTATGAAAGATTCTGGTAATGCTATTATTGGAATTGGTATTGGAATGGGAGAAGATAGAGCAATCGAAGCTGCAAAAGATGCTGTTTCATCACCACTCCTTGAAACTAGTATAACTGGAGCAACAGATGCAATTATTAATATTACTGGTGGAGTTAACTTAACATTATTTGAAGCTGAACAAGCTGCAGAAGTAGTTAGAGCTGCTGCTGGAAATGATATTAATACAATATTCGGTGCTGTTATTAATGAAAACTTAACTGATGAAGTTATAGTTACAGTAATTGCTACAGGATTTGATCAAAAAGCTAAAATGAAAGCTATGGAAAAAGAAACTGTTAAAATACCAACACCTCCAGTTGAAAAAGAACAACCTCGTCGTAGAAGTGAAGAAATTAGTTATATCGCAACTAAACCAGAAAAACTTGACGATGATACAGATGATGGATTTGAACTTCCACCATTCTTACAAAATAGAAATTTCTAAAAGAACAGTAATGTTCTTTTTTTGTTTATAAAAAATGTGTAAAATTAAGGTAAAATATATTTCTAACATTTGAAATCATTAATTAAAATGTTATAATAAAGATAATGGGGAGATTATTTATGGCAAAGAGAAAAAGAAGAGTAGAAAAGAAGAAATTTGAACATAAAAATGAACTATTAGGAGTATTTCTAATATTATGTGCAATTCTTGGTATAGGTAAATATGGAATAGTAGGTAGAGGTATTGCATCTTTTGCTATATTTTTAGTTGGTGCATTATATATGGTTTTACTTGCTGTAACACTAATATTAGGGGTTTATTTAATAATAAATAGAGAAAAGCCAGAACTTTTCAGTACGAAAATGATAGGTATATATCTTGCTGTTATTGGAGTACTAGTTCTTATGCATAAAGAATTTGTTGTTCAAAATGATGGTAATGCCATGACTATATTTAAAGAAACAATTAATGAACTTACCGCATCTTTCCATAGTATTATGAATACAGGTACAATAGATGATGTATTTGTAGTAGGTGGAGGATTAATTGGAGGAGTATTTGCTCTTGTATTTGATAAATTATTCTCAATTACGGGTATGAAGATAGTTGCTATTCTTTTAATAGTATTAGGAATTCTAATGTTTACTGGATTCTCAATTCTTGAATACTTAAAGAATAAAGTAGATACTTCAAAAGAAAAATTAAGAGATAGACGTGAAGCTAAGAAAAATGAAAAACATGAAAGTAGTACTTTGTCACATGTAATTATAAATGGTAATGAAGACCCAGAAGTAGTTGAAGAACCAAAGAAAGTTATTACTTCAATTTCAGAAGTTACACATAAAGATGAACCTCATGTAATAGAAGCTGAAAGTATTCCAGTTGAGACACCACATGAGAATGTTCCAAAAGAACATAAACCTTATTTCTTGCCACCTATAGATTTACTTGATAAACCAAAGAAAAAGAAAAATGCGACTGATCAAACATTAATAGAAAAGAATGTTAAAATACTTGAACAAGTATTAAGTGATTTTAAAATTATTGGTAAAGTAGTTGAAGTTCATATTGGACCATCAGTTGTTCAATATGAGTTGGAAATAGCTAGTGGTACACGTGTTAATAAGATTACAAGTATTAATCGTGAGATAGCACTTGCTCTTGCTAAAAAAGATGTTAGAATTGAAGCTCCAATTCCAGGTAAAAACACAGTAGGAATTGAGTTTGCTAATGATTCACCAACACCTGTTGGTTTCTATGACATAATTAATAGTAAGAAAATGCGTGAAGCTATGGATAAGAAATTAATGGTACCTCTTGGAAAAAGTATCATGGGTGAAATAGGTGTTTGTGAAATTAATAAAATGCCTCACTTACTAATTGCTGGTACTACAGGTTCTGGTAAATCAGTATGTGTAAATGGTATTATTTGTTCAATATTAATGAGGGCTAGACCTGATGAAGTAAAACTTGTTATGGTTGATCCAAAAGTAGTTGAATTATCTGTTTATAACGGATTACCACATTTGTTATGTCCGGTAGTTACTGATCCTAAAAAAGCAAGTGTTGCTCTTTCTAAGATGGTAATGGAGATGGAAAGAAGATATCAAGTATTTAGTGATTCACATACTAAAAATATTGAAGGATATAATGAGTATGTAGAAGATTGGAATAATAAACATCCAGATGATCAAAAAGAAAAAATGCCATTTATCGTAATTATTATAGATGAGTTGGCTGACTTAATGATGGTTGCTGCTAAAGAAGTTGAAGATTCAATTTTAAGAATTACTCAAAAAGCACGTGCTGCAGGAATGCATTTAATCGTTGCTACACAAAGACCATCAACAGAAGTAATTACAGGTCTAATAAAAGCTAACATTCCGTCACGTATTGCTTTCTCAGTTGGATCAGGAATTGATTCAAGAACAATACTTGATCAAACAGGTGCTGAAAACTTACTTGGTAAAGGAGATATGTTATTCTTACCAATAGGAATGAATTCTCCCCTTCGTATTCAAGGTTCATTCATAACAGATGGTGAAATAAAAAGAATAATAGACTTTGTAAGTAATCAAAAAGGTGCAGATTATGATGATTCTATGATGAATTTAGATGCAGTTAGCGATAATAATCATAGTGAAGGTGGTACAGTAGATGTTGAGACAGATGAAGATGATCCACTATATAATGAAATAGTAGAATTTGTAGTAAGTACACAAAAAGCTAGTGCATCACTATTACAACGTAAGTTTAAACTAGGTTATAATAGAGCAGCTAGAATAATAGATTTACTAGAAGAACGTGGTATTATTGGACCACAAAATGGTTCTAAACCTCGTGAAGTGTTAGTAACTCTAGAAAATAAAGATGAGTAATATAAGACTGAAGTAGTTTTCAGTCTTTTATGGTAAAATATAAAAAAAGAATAGGAGGAAATATTATGCCAACACCACATATAGAAGCAAAAAAAGAAGATATTGCAAAAGTAGTATTAATGCCAGGAGACCCACTAAGGGCAAAACTAATCGCAGAAAAATATTTGGAGGATTATAAGCTAGTTAATTCAGTAAGAAATATGCTTGCTTATACTGGAACATATAAAGGAATGCGTATAACAGTATTCGCATCAGGTATGGGTAATCCAAGTATAGGAATATATTCATATGAATTATATAAGTTTTATGATGTAGAAAAAATTATAAGAATAGGAAGCTGTGGAGCAAATTCAGAAGACATAGATTTATATAGTTTAATACTTGCAGATAAATCATATTCACGTTCTGCATATGATGATATTTTAAATGGAGAAAATGTACCTTATTCAGAATCAAGTATGGAGATGAATCAAACTATTTTAACAACAGCTAAAGAAATAAACTATGATGTATTATATGGAAATATTAGTTGTACTGATGTATTCTATAATGAACTTGAAAATCCTTCGAGATTATATAATGATTATGGATGTTTAGGTACAGAAATGGAGAGTTTTGCACTTTTCTTAAATGCTAAAAAATTAAAAAAACAAGCAGCTTGCTTACTTACAGTATCAGATAATATGATTACAAAAGAACAAACTACAAGTGAAGAAAGACAAAATGCTTTTACAGATATGATTTTTCTTGCTTTAGAATCAATGCTTTTACAGATATGATTTTTCTTGCTTTAGAATCAGCTCTAAAAATGGAGTAAAAAGAATAAATAAAAATTTTTAGAAAATACTAATATAGAAAAGAGGCGATATAATGGAACATGTAGTAAAAGATCTAGGAAATTATAAATTACATCTTATTAAAACAGATAAATTTAAAACTATAAGAATGAAGTTGTTCTTTTATTCACCAATAAAAAAAGATGAAATAACTATAAGAAATTTTTTAATTGGTATGTTAAAAGTAACTAATAAAAAATATCCTACTAAAAGAGAACTTGCTCTTAAATGTCAAGATTTATATGCTTGTGGTTTAGGATATGATATTACTAGATTTGGTAATTTTTATAATTATTATTTCGTGATAGATGCCTTAGAAGATAAATATACAGAAAAAGGTAACTTTGAAAAGTGTGTAGAACTTTTAAGTGATGTAATATATAATCCAAATGTTACTGATAATAAATTTGATGAAAAGTATTTTAATATAATAAAACATGATGCAACTCTTTCTATTAATAGTATAAAAGAAAATCCTAATGTTTATAGTAGAATACGTGCTTTAGAAGAAATGGATAATGACAGTCCACTTTCTTATCGAATGGTTGGAAATATTGATGATTTAAATAAAATTACACCTGAAAACTTATACGAGTATTATGAAAAAGTAATGAGAGAAGATTACATGGATATATATGTAATTGGCAATTTTCAGTTTGATGAAATGGAAGAACTTGTTAAAAAGTATTTTAAACAAAAAATATATAAGAGCAATAATAAACCATTTAAATTAGATGAATATAAAGGTAGAGTTAAACAAAAAGAAATAATAGAAGAAAATGATACTAATCAATCTAATCTTGTAATAGGCTGTAGAATAAAAAACTTAACTGATTTTGAATTAAAATATGTTATTAATATCTATAACATAATTCTTGGTGGTGGAAGTAATTCTAAATTATTCCAAAATATTAGAGAAAAGAATTCATTATGTTACTATATTCATTCAGTTGTTAATAAATTAGATAATCTAATGCTTATAAGAGCAGGTATTACTAATGAAAACTATCAAAAAGTAGTAAAATTAGTAAAAGAAGAATTAAAAAATATGAAGAAGGGTAAATTCACAGATAAAGATATAGAGAATGCTAAACAATTATATTTAAGTTCTTTAGATGAAATAGAAGAAAGTGAAGATGATATAGTTGATTCGTATTATATGATGGATTTACTTGGTGTAGATGATATAGAAACTAAGAAGAAAAAAATAGTAACTGTTACTAAAGAAGATATTGAAAAAGTAAGTCATAAAATATTTATTGACACTATATATATGTTAGAAGGTGTTAAAGAATGAAAAAACATGATTTAAAAAATATGGATATTTCAGTTTATACTGAGACACTTAGTAATGGTTTAGAAATATATTTAGTACCTTATACTAAAGTAAAAAGATATTATATTTCATATGGAACAAAGTTTGGTTCTTTAATAACTGATTTTACTCCTTATGGTAGTAAAGAAGAATGCCATGTTCCAAATGGAGTTGCTCATTTTCTTGAACATAAAATGTTTGAACAAGCTAGTGGTGAAGATCCATATGATTTCTTTGGAAAAACAGGAACTTATGTAAATGCATCTACTGGTTTTGAAGCATTTAAGATATTTATTAAACTTTGTTAATAATCCTTATTTTACAGATCAAAATGTTGAAAAAGAAAAAGGAATAATTATAGAAGAAGTAAATATGTATAAAGATCATCCAGAGTCAGCACTAGATGATACATGTAGAAAATGTTTATTTAATGAAGATCATAGAAAAATTGATATTGGTGGAGAAGTAGAAGATGTAGAAAAAATAACTAAGGAAGACTTATATTTATGTTATGAAAACTTCTATCAACCACAAAATATGTTTGTATTAATAGTAGGTAATATTGATGTTAATAATACTTTAGATATCTTGAAAAAAGAGTTAGAAAATAGAGAAAATAAGTATGATAAGATGCCTAAAGTTAAGAAAATAGAAGAAGATTATCCTGTTCATAAGAAAGAAGAAGTAGTAAGATTTAATATAGAAGTACCAAAAGTATCTTATATGTTAAAGTTAAGAAAGAAAGATTTTAATATAAAAGAAGAATATGAATTAGATGTATATTTAAATACAATATTAAAATGTCTTTTTGGAACTACTTCAGTATTTAATGAAGAAGCAAAGTCTAATGATTTATATACAAGTTTTTATCACTCTTTTGATACAACAGAAGATTATATAGTAGTGTACTTATGTGCGGAGACTACTAAACAAAATGAATTATTAAAGTTTATTGAAAAAACTCTAAAAAATAGAAATAATCTTTTAAATGAAGAAGATTTCACACGAAGTAAAAAAGTAAATATAGCTAATAAAATAAAAAGTAGTTGTTACATAGATTTTATTAGTGATAGTATTTTTGGAGATTTAATAAATTATAATAAAGTTATATATAATAAAATAGATATAATTAGAAACTTAGAATATAGTAAATTACTTAAAGTAAGTGAAGATTTAAAAATAGATAATAAGTCTATTGTTGTTTATGTTTCTAATAATGATAAAAAATATAAAATAGAAATATAAAATTTATGTAAAGTGAGTTTTATATTTTTTTTATGTATGTTACACTTAAAATAGGGAGTGGTTATATGGCTAAACTTTATTTTAAATATGGAGCAATGTCTTGTGGTAAAACTACAGAATTATTACAAGTTGTTTATAATTATAATAGAAAAGGATTTAATGTAATACTTGTTAAACCAGAAGTAGATAAAAAAGGAGATACTAAAGTTGTATCTAGATTAGGCGTTGAAAGAGAAGTGGATTATATATTAAGTGATGATGAATTACTTAGTGATAAAGTAGAACTAGATACTGTTGATAGTATAGTTGTAGATGAAGCACAATTTATGAATGAAAAACAAATTAATGAGTTATGGATGATAAGTAAACTATATGATATACCTGTTTTAGCCTATGGACTTAAAAGTAATTTTCAAGGACATTTATTTGAAGGTAGTAAAACGCTTTTAGAAAAAGCTGATGTAATTGAAGAATTAGTAACTATTTGTAGTTGTGGTAAAAAAGCAAGATTTAATGCAAGAAAACTAGGTGAAGAATATACAATTAGTGGTGATGAAGTAGCGATAGATGGAATAGATGCAACATATGAAGCTTTATGTCCAGAATGTTTTATAAAAAAAGTTTTAAAAGTAGAAGATCAAAAAGAAATACCTAAAGTTTTGAGGAAGAAAAATGAAAAGTAGTGAACTAATAAAAATACTAAAAGAAAACGAAGATATAGAATATAAAAAGTTTAGTGAAAGAATAATAGATACTAATTATCCTATGATAGGAATAAGAACACCAATACTAAAAAAACTATCTAAAAATGTATCAAAAGATATACTAGAATTAAACAATGAAAAGTATTATGAAGAAGTACTACTTAAACTATTTGTTATTTCAAATATTAAAGATAAAGAAGAGTATGATAAATTCTTTAACAAATATATTTACAAAATAGATTGTTGGTCATTATGTGATTCATTTGTTACTGCTTCTAAAATAATTAAGAAGAATAAAGAATATTACTTTAATGTAGTAGAAGAGTTATTAAAAGATGATTATTTATTCGCAGTAAGAGTAGGACTAGTAATACTATTAAATTATTATGTAGAAGAAGAATATTTATCTAAGATATTTGATCTAGTTGATAATATTAATAGAGAAGAGTACTATATTAAAATGGCTATAGCTTGGTTACTTAGTATTTGTTATATAAAATATCCAAAAGAAACAAGTAAGTATTTAGATAATACTAAAATAGATGATTTTACATATAATAAAACTATTTCTAAAATATGTGATTCCTATAGAATAGATAAAGAGACAAAACAAGAACTTAAAAAGAAAAGAAGAAACTAATGTTTCTTCCTTTTTAATATATTTCTTGTTTAATTGTTTCTAAGTTTTTCTTCATTAAAGATATATAATTTTCTTTATCATCACGTTCTTTATCAGTTAAGTTTTCAATTTTATTTAATTCTAGAGTTTTAATAGAAGAATGACTCTCTAACATTTTATCAACATTATCACTATTTTTTTCATCTTTAAATTTAAATATATAACTAATGTTACCACTATTAATTAATTCTTCAACTTCATTATATGTTTTATCAGTTGCTTTATTATCAAGAACTATAACTGTAAGTCCTAACTTTTCTAAGAATTTTAAATTCTTATTATTTACAACAATAGTTTTATTTTTACTATTTTCAATATTTACACGATAATCAGCATCAAGTTCTGATAAAGATACTTTTAATTTTTCATAATTAGATTTTATTTCTTTCTTTAAATAACTATTGCTGATATATTCATCTAATCCCATTTCAATATTCTTAGCCATCATTAGTAGGTAAGAAGGATTAAGCCATAATTCTTCTTCACTATTTTCAATTTCTAGAATATATGAAGTATCTATTATTTTTAGATTATTATTTAAATCAAGAAGTTCAACTGCTAATTTACTTTCTCTATTAACAAGTCCTGTATATACAAATAATTCTTCTTCACTAATATCCTTTTTTCTTTTCTTTGAAATTTTATAGTTTTTAACAACAACACCATCAGGATAAACTGATTTAATATTCGCATGTTCTCCGTATAATTCAGTTAAGATATATTCAGTAGGATAATTAGTAACCATTATATCTATATCTTCCATATTATCTTTTCTACAACCTGTTGTTAATGTTAATATACTTATCAATAATAAGCATGAAATAATTTTAAACTTTTTCATTTTTTCTTCCTTTCTTTAAAGGTACAGGATCATATCCATAACTACCCCAAGGATTACACCTTAATATTCTTTTTATAGCTAGATAACTACCTTTAATAGATCCAAATCTATCAATAGCTATTTTCGCATATTCGGAGCAAGTAGGAACAAAACGACATGAACTATGCCATCTACCAGGTATTTTTTGATAACAATTAATTAAGGAAATTAATACCTGTTTCATAAATCCTCCACATAATTATTTTACTAAAAAAAACTATTTGTTTCAATATAATCTTTTAATAATTTAATAAATGATATATAATTAACATGGTGATAACTTATGGAAAAACTATTTAAAAAATTAAAAATTAAACCTAAAAATATAGAATTATATGAGACTGCTTTTTCTCATTCTAGTTATGCAAATGAACATAAAAAGAAACATGATTATGAAAGATTAGAATTTTTAGGTGATGCAGTAGTAGATTTAGTAATGGCTGATTATCTTTATGAGAATTTTTCTGAAAAAGAAGGAGAAATGACTAAAGTAAGAGCAAGCTATGTATGTGAGAATGCATTATATACTTATTCTAAAGATTTAGAATTAGATACTTATATAAAACTAGGTCATGGAGAACAAAAAGATAATATTCATATAAAGAAAGCTATTATTGCAGATGTATTTGAAGCAATGCTTGGAGCTATTTATATTGATTTAGGATATGCGACTGCAAGAAGAGTTGCTTTAGGTATAATTATTCCATATGTAAAACGTAATGTTACATTCTTTAGTGATTATAAATCAGCACTTCAAGAAGCAGCTCAAACACATAAGAAAAGTGTTGAATATATATTATTAAATGAAGAAGGACCAGCTCATGATAAAACATTTACATTCGAAGTAAGAATAGATGGTATTACTTATGGAAGAGGTACTAATAAAAGTAAAAAAGAAGCAGAACAAGATGCTGCAAAAGACGCACTAGACAAATTAGTATATTAGTGATATAATGTAGACGTTATTTACTTTGAAGAAATTATTATAAATTTTATTTTTAAACAGAACCAAAAATTTAATAAATAAATAAAAAATAATATTTCTTTTTGAAATATTATTTTAGTTAATGATGATTTCTTTAAGTATAATTATAAAAATATTAAGAAAGGATGAAAAAAATGAGTAAAATTAGAATTTTTAGTTTGGGTGGACTAAACGAAAATGGTAAGAATTTATATGTAGTAGAAGTAGATAAAAAGATATTTGTTTTTGATGCAGGATTAAAATATGATAATGATAGTAATTTAGGAATAGATTATATTATTCCAAATTATGATTATTTAATTAAGAATAAGAAAAACATTGTAGGAATGTTTTTATCTCATGGTCATGAAAGTCATATAGGAGCAGTACCTGATATTTTAAAAAATATTCCAGGACTTAATGTATATGGAACTAAACTTACTTTAGAAATATTAAAAAGAGATATGACTGATGAAGAAATTAAGAAATCTAATCTTATTGAAATTAAACCACATGTTAAAATTAATTTTGGTAGACTTTCAATATTCCCAATTAGTGTAACTCACTCAATACCAGATTCTGTATTATATGTACTTTATACTAAAGATGGAGCAATAGTATATACAGGAGACTATGTATTTGATGGAGCTGCAACTGGAATATATAAAACAGATATAGGAAAACTAGCTTATGTTGGAAAACAAGGAGTATTATGTTTACTTTCTGAATCAATTTATGCAGAAAGAGAAGGACATACTAGTCCAAATAATAGAGCATCTTCATTTATTAGAGAAGTATTTCAAAAAAGTGAAGATAGAATTATCGCAACAGTATTTCCTGCTCACTTCTATAGAATTCAAGAAATATTTGATGAAGCATTAAAAACACATCGTAAAGTAGTAATTATGGGAAAACAATTACAAGAAACTATTAATTATGCATCAGATAATGGTTATATTACAATAGAAAAAAGTATTATAGGAGATTTAAATAATCTAAATGATAAGAATGCTTTAGTACTTATTTCTGATGCTAAAGAAAAACCATTTGCTAACTTAGTTAGAATTATTAGAGGCTTTGATAAATATATAAAGATTAAAGAAAATGATACTATATTTATAACTGAACCTACATATGATGGTATTGAAAAAATAACTGCTGAAGTAATGGATGAAGTTGCTATGCTTGGTGCAGATGCAGTTATACTTTCAAGTAAAAAACATTTACTTCATCATGCATCACAAGAAGATTTAATGTTAATGTTAAACTTAATGAATCCAAAATACTATTTTCCAGTAAAAGGAGAATATCGTTATCAACTTGCGAATGCTAAAGTAGCTGAAAAGGTAGGTATGGATAAAGATAATATTATTCTTAAACAAAATGGTGATGTTGTTGAATTTGTTAATGGAGAGTTAAATCTTGAATGCTTTGATAAAGTAAAATGTGATGAAATACTAGTAGATGGTAATAATGGTGAAGATATTGGAGACTTAGTTCTAAAAGATCGTGAAATGTTAGGAGAAAATGGTATAGTTATTATCAGCTGTACACTTGATAAAGCTACTAAAAAGATAGTAGGTGGACCAGAAATATTAACACGTGGATTTATCTTTGTTAAAGAAAATCAAGAACTACTAGAAGAAACAAGAGACTTATGTTATGAATTAATTGATAATAATACTCGTGAAGCTACTAAGAGAGTAGATTATAGTAAGATTAAAAATGATGTTCGTGAAAAACTAGGACACTTCTTCTATGAAAAAACAGAACTTAAACCAATGATTATAACAGTAATTCAAGAAGTATAAAAACTACAAAATTTGTAGTTTTTTATTATTTGCTACATTTAAAATAATTCCTAACATAATCATATAAGATATAAGACTTGAGCCTCCATAACTAATAAAGGGAAGAGTAATACCAGTAATAGGAAGTATTCCTATTGTCATACTTATATTTTGTATTTGTTGAAATATTAAACAAGAACTTATTCCTGCGATTACAAGTTTATCTTTTAGTGATATTTTTTTCTTCATTAATCTAATAATATAAATATCAAAAAATAAAGTAATACAAATAAATAGTAGGGTAAGTAGTAAACCAAAATTAGAAGCTAATACCGCAAAAATAAAGTCAGTTGAAGATTCTGGAAAATATAGTGGTGTTTTATTAAAACCATGTCCTATAGGTCCACTTGATGAAATAGACATAAGACTATTTTCTAGTTGTAATCCACTACCTTTTTTCCAATCAAATATTCTATCAAATCTATAGAAAAAGTCTGTTCCAAATATTTTAATAAATAAATTACTTTTGTATATATAAATTAAAAAGAAAGATACTATTAATATAACTATAATTATTCCAAAAGAAATAAACCAACGTGATCTAATACCTGATATTATTAACATAGTTCCATATATTATTAAATACATCATTACCGCACCTGTATCTGGTTCTAAAAAAGTAAGTATAGATGGTATTAAAATAATAATAAAAGATTTTAGAAGAAATATAAATTCATCTTTTACAGACGGATTAGGTTTATCTTTATGAAACTTATCTGTTATAGTACTTAGTATTAAAATAATAGCAATTTTTACAAATTCACTAGGTTGAAAACTACCAATACCAGGTATTATAAACCAACATTTACTATTATTTACTTCGTTACCAAAAAAAAGTAGTAAGAAGAGTAGAATAACAGAAAATACATAAAATACTATTGAGTACTTATAAAAAAACTCATTTTTAAGTTTATATATTAAAACAATAATACCTATTCCTATTAAATACCAAATACTCTGTTTTAAGACTAAATTTCCTAAAGATGTTTGGGTATAAGTAGATGCACTTTTAATACATATAATACTTACTATATAGAAAAAAGATAAAAATAATATTAGTTTTTTATCAATAAGTTTTCTTTTCATTTACATCACCTATAATTATTATGGAAAATAAAGTAAAAATTACTCATTAATTACATAAAATTAATAGAGGTGAATAAATGAAAAAATTACCAAGTATATATCACAAAGATATAAATAGAAATATATCTAATAATCAAGATGTTTGTTATGTAGGTGAAGAAGTAAGAAATGTTAGTAAAAGTATAAGTACTAATATAGAAGAGGAGATAGATAACTTATTTAAAGAGGATGGTTATATATTTAATAAACCATTATTGATTAAGACTAGTGATGGAGTGTATGATACTGCTATTATTAAAAAGACTAATAATAAAATATATACTTTAACAGATGATATTATAGATATTAATGATATTATTTCTATTGAAAGAACAAAATAAAAGAACATACTAAGTATGTTTTTTATTTAACAAATATCTACAAAAGTATCTGGTAGACATCTTACTGCACTTACACAATTTAAATTTATTGTAAAGAATTGATTAGTTGCTGTATAAGTACCATCACCATTATCTATTAAGATACGACATGTAAGACAACAATCATCTAATTTTTCACATCTAAATACAGTTGATTGAGCTTCTGTACCATTTGTTGTATAGAATATACTCCATAACTCTCCATTTTGACAATTATATAAAGTTATTGGTCTAGTATTATAACAAACTACTTCTGGAGTTGGACCTAAGAACGGTTTATCACAACCACCTAAATTACAACAACTAGAATCTTGCTTTTGAAGTTGGATAATAGTATTTAATAAATTATATAGACAAGAACATTCTAAATTGTTTGTATTATTGTTTTCTTCACACATATAAATTCTCCTTTCTAAATATCTTCAAGTACGACATCATTTAAACACTTAATCGCACATATACATTTTAAATTAATAGTTATGAAATTATCTGTTGATACAATACTATTAATATCATCAGGATTACTTAATGCGAGTATTCTACATTTACAACAACAATTATTAACTTTTTCTACTCTAAAAATATTACTAGTAGCAGTAGTTTCTCCATTATTATAGTTTGCAGTAAATAAATTACCATTTCTTATATAGAATTGAACAGGTCTAGTATTATAACATAATAGTTCAGTAGAAGGACCTAAGAAAGGTCTATCACAACCACCTTCACAACAGATAGAATCATCATTCTTATTTTGCAATATTTCTATAACTTTTAATATTTTTGCAAAACAACAACTTTCATTATTTACCATATTTTCCACCTCTTTATTAATAAAATATGAATAAGTTATTTATTTGTGTAGGTATTAACCTAATAAACTATATGTATAATATTTAAATTGTTTACAACTTTGTTAAATTAATATATAATATTATTTAGTAATAGAAAGGAATGTCATATGGGAAAATATATATTAGAATATGCGATAATAGGAGCAGTTCTACTTGTTATTTTACTTGCTGTACTTAAAGCAAATAAAAAAGATGCAAGTATGGATTTAAATAAATTAGTTGAATATTTAGGAGGAAAAGATAATATTATTAAGACTGAAGTAGAGATGTCTAGATTTAAAGTAACTCTTAAAGATGTAACTAAAGCTAATAAAGAAGGAATTCAGAAACTAGGTGCTAAAGGAATAGTAGAGATTGATAATCAATTAAAAATTATTCTTGATAAAGAATCTAAACAATTAAAAAAATATATAGATGAATTGAAGTAAAGAGGTAAAATCTTTACTTTTTTTATATTTTATGGTATAATATGTACTTGTTTGAAGGGGAAAAAGTGATACCGGAAAGGATGAATTTATGTTAGGTAGAAAAGAGCAGGAAAAGATGAAGTTTGAGTATACATCAGCAAGAAAAATGTTAAATGCACATCTACATATATGTATTAAAAATTTTGAAAAAGTTAACCATTCAAAACCAGTTGAACATTATGCAGATCGTCTAAAAGAAAACTCAAGTGTAAAAGAAAAGTTAAAATTAAAGAATTTATTATTAACTAGAGAAAATATAGAAAAATTACATGATATAGTTGGTGCAAGACTTGTTTGTCCATTCATAGATGATGTTTATGATATGGTTGAACTTATAAAGAAAAGTGATTTATTACAAATATATGAAATAAAGAATTATATACAAGAACCAAAAAAATCAGGATATCAAGGTATACATGTTTTAGTAGGTATCCCTGTTAGAATGGGTGAAAGAATAAAATATGTAAAAGGTGAAATACAAGTAAGAACTGTTGCTATGGATGCTTGGGCTGCGGCTGAACACAGATTAAAATATAAGCCTAAAGGAAATGGTAAACTTGATAAAGAAGCAAAAGAGATGCTAATTACTTGTTCAAGAGCATTTAAAGGATTAGAACAATATTTAATTGGTTTCTTACCAAAAGAAAAAGAAATTAAACAAGAAAGAATTAAATTATTGGATTTTGATTCTGATAGATTAAGAAATTTAAATGAATTAAATCAAAAGGCTTTAGAACAGTTAAAAACGTATTTAAATGTAGCAATTGACTATTATCACTTAAAAAATGGCCAAAATAAGATTGAACATTTCGACTATCGTTTAAAACCACTTGATAGTGCTTTAAGAAAGTTAAAAGAAAAAGATTGTGAGTTAACAATGGATTCACTTGAAAATAATGTTCGTGACTATGTTGGTATAAGACTAGTTTGTCCATTTATTGATGATGTTTATGATGTTGTCGATCTAATTAAATCAAGTGATTTTCTTGAAGTTTATGAAGAAAAAGATTATATTGAAAATCCTAAAGAATCAGGATATCAAAGTGTTCATTTATTAGTTAAAGTGCCAGTTATTGATGGAAATGATACAAAATTGGTTAAAGCAGAAATTCAAGTTAGAACACTTACAATGGATGCTTGGGCAGCTTTAGAAGATAGAATTAAATATTTAGGACAGAATAATACTTTAACAACTAAGCAAAGAGATGAGTTAAAGACTTGTGCAGATGCATTTAAAGAAATAGATGAATATATGAATAGTCTTAATAAAAATGCGAATAAAAAAGATAATTCAGATGATGAAATTATAAAAGTTTTAAAGAAAAAAATATAAAATAAGTCCTAATTTTATTAGGACTTTTATCTTGACTAAATATTTTAAAAATTATAATATAACGTTGAAAAGGGATGATATAATGATTTATTTAGATTATAGTGCGACAACACCTGTAGATAAAAGAGTACTTGATACATATGTAAAAGTAACTGAAAAATATATAGGTAATCCAAATTCACTTCATAAATTGGGATTTGAAGCTAAAAAATTAATTGATGATGCAACTATTCAAATAAAAAAACTACTTAATACTGATAAAGAAGTAATTTATACAAGTGGAGCAAGTGAAGCAAATAACTTAGCTATTTTTGGAGTATGTAGGAAATATAAAAATAGAGGTAATCATATTATTACAACTCATCTTGAACATTCTTCTGTAATTGAACCTATAAAAGAATTAGAAAAAGAAGGATATAAGGTTGATTATGTAAAAATAGATGAATATGGAAAAGTAGATTTAGAAGATTTAGAAAGACTAATTACTGATAAAACTATTTTAGTATCTATATGTGCAGTTAATAGTGAAATAGGTATTGAACAAGATTTAGATAGTATTTCTAAAATAATTAAGAAGTATCCTAAAGTAATATTTCATAGTGATGTAACTCAAATAATAGGTAAGAAAAAGATTAATTTAGATTGTATAGATCTAGCTAGTATGTCAGCACAAAAGTTTTATGGTATGAAAGGTGTAGGATGTCTACTAAAAAATAAAAAGTTAGAAATAGATCCAATTATATATGGTGGAAAGAGTACTACTATTTATAGAAGTGGAACACCTGCTACTAGTTTAATAGCCTCACTTTCTAAAGCACTTAGATTAGTAATAGATGGTATTGATAATAATTATAAATATGTAGAAGATTTAAATAAATACTTATTAGATAAATTATCTAAAGTAGATAATGTTGTAATTAACAGTACTAAATACTCTATACCACACATAGTAAATATTAGTGTTAATAATATTAAACCAGAGACACTTTTACATGCATTAGAGGAAAAAGATATTTATATATCAACTAAGACTGCTTGTAATAAAGGAGAAGATATAAGTATACCAGTATATGAACTTACAAAAGATGAAGAAAGAAGTAAACATAGCTTAAGAATTAGTATTTCACATCTTACAACTAAAGAAGAATTAGATAAGTTTATAGAAGTATTTGAAGAAAAATTACAAAAGTTAACACAATTAACAAGTAAATAATTGTAAAAAACTCTACAAAAAAAATTTAATATGTTATAATAAGCATAGAATGAACGCAAATTTGTGTATTCTAAATTAATTATTAGGAGGATTAATATGGGATTAATTAGAGCACTTGTAAGTGCAACATCACAATCATTAGGAGATCAATTTAAAGAATATGTAACTTGTCCAGAAGTTAATAATGACGTAATTATTCAAAGAGGAGAAGTTCATCATGGTTCAGGTAACCCTGGAGCTCAAGAAGGAATTATTTCTAATGGAAGTACAATAGCTGTACCAGAAGGAATGGCTATGATGATTATCGACAATGGTAAAATTGCTGAATTTACTGCAGAAGCTGGAACATTTACTTGGGATACAAGTAGTGAACCAAGTATCTTTACTGGAGGTCTTGGAAAAGGTATTCTAAATACATTTAAGACTATTGGAAAACGTTTCACATATGGTGGACAACCAGCTAAAGATCAAAGAGTTTATTTCATTAATATTAAAAATATACCTGGAAATACTTTTGGTTCTCAACAACCAGAAACAATTTATGATCCAGTATATGGAAGTGTAGAAATTACTTATAATGGAGAATATGCTATTAAAGTAGATGATCCAATTATCTTAGTTAACAATGTTATTGGAGCTAATCCAAAAGATACATTAACATTTGATGATATCTTTGTAGTAGATGGATTAAATCAATTAAAATCTAAATTTGGTCAAAAAGTTAGTGAAGCTATTTCTGATATTATGACTGAACAAAATATTTCATTCAATAGAATTCAAGGTAAAAAATCAGAAGTAACTGATAAAATGAATGAAATTCTAGATTCTGATTGGAAAGAAAAATATGGTATTATCGTTTCAGATGTTTCATTAAGAATTAATGCTAGTGATGAAGCTAAAGAAATCATTAGAGAAATGGATAGAAAAGTTGCTGAAACAACTCGTCTTGGAGAAGTATATAGTAACAATATGACTGGTACAATGGCTGCTGCAACTGGAGAAGCTATGAAAGGTGCTGCTACTAATCCAAATGGTGGTATGATGCTATGAAAGGTGCTGCTACTAATCCAAATGGTGGTATGATGGGATTCATGGGAATGAACATGGCTCAAAATGCTGGAGCAAACATGATGGGAGCAGTTGCTAATATTGAAAATAATCAAGCTGCACAAAACACTAAAGTTTGTCCTAAGTGTGGAGCACAAGTAACTACTAAATTCTGTCCTAATTGTGGAGCACAAGTAGAAGAATAATAAAAGTTTAAGTTCATGATAAATTCATGAACTTTTTTAGTTTTTTTAATATCATCTCATTATAATACAATAGAGGTGATAATATGAATTATTATAATGAGATAAAAGAAAAATTATTAAAAAGTGAAATATATGATAGAGTAAAAGATTATTCAAAAGATAGAAATAAAGTATTTGTATACTTCGAAACAGGTAGACTATTAAGTGAAGCAGGTAAAGAATACGGTAAAAATATTATTAAACAATATTCAGAAAAACTAATGATTGAAGTTGGCAAAAAGTATAATGAAAGAACGTTAAGAAGAATAAGACAATTTTATGAAATTTTTCATAATCAAAAATGGTCCACAATGTGGACCAAATTGTGTTGGAGTCATTATCGTGAGGTCTTATCACTTAAAGATATAAATGAAATAATATATTATTTAAATGAATGTGAAAATAAAAATCTAACTCAAAGACAATTACATGATTTAATAAAAAATAATACTTATAATAGGTTGCCCTGTATTACAAAGAATAAAATTATAAAACGACAAGAACTTGATATAAAAGATTTAATTCCAAATCCAATAATTATTAAAAAGACTTCTTCTAATGAAAAATTTTCTGAATATGTTTTAAAAGAATCTATATTAAATAATTTAGATAGTTTTTTATTACAATTAGGTAATGGATATAGTTATGTAGGAAATGAATATAAAATAAAGATTGGAAGTTCATATAACTACATAGATTTATTACTGTTTAATTATAAATATAACTGCTTTGTAATAGTAGAACTAAAAGTAACAGAGTTAAAAAAAGAACATATTGGTCAAATAGAGGTATATATGAATTATATAGATAATAATTTAAGGAGACTAAATCAAGATAAAACTATAGGAATAGTTATTTGTAGAAGAAACAACAAATATGTAATAGAGTATTCAAGTGATTCTAGAATAATATCCAGAGAATATCTATTAATATAATTATATAAAAGTTTAACTTTTTATTGTATAATATATCTTGGAGTGATTAGTATGACTTTAAAAATCAAAAATTTATCTAAAAATTATGGAAAAAAAGAAGTATTAAAAAATGTAGACTTTACTTTTGAAGAAAATAAAATATATGGACTTGTTGGAAGAAATGGAGCAGGTAAGACTACTTTTTTTGAAATATTAAATAGTGATATAGACTCTAATAGTGGTGAGATCAATTTAGATGATAAACCACTAAATGATCATAATGTATCATTAGTACCTGCAATACCAAATGTTCCACCATTTTTAACAGGTAAAGAGTTTATTGATTTTTTTATAGAAATTAACAAAGAAAAAATACCTAATCTAAAAACAAGTAGTGAATATTTTAAATTGGTTGATATAAATGAGGATGATCAAAATAAACTAATGAAAGATTATTCTACTGGTATGAAAAACAAAGTTCAAACACTACTCGGAATAATTAGTAATAAAGAAATACTACTTCTAGATGAACCCCTTACATCACTTGATATAGTTGTTCAAGAAGAAATGAAAGAACTTCTTAAAAGTGTTAAAAAGAATCGCATAACAATAGTTACCACACATATATTAGATATAGCATTAGATTTGTGTGATGAAATAGTAATATTAAAAGATAAAAAATTAGAATTAATAGAGAAAAAAGATCTTAATAATCAAAAATATAGACAAAGTATAATAAATGCTTTGAAGGATGATAAGAATGATTAAAAATCTAGTATTACAAAATAAAGTATCAAATAGAGTATTACTAAATACAAGATTATATCAATTAAGAAAACTAGGTTTACTTAAAGATACAAATTTAAGTAGTTTTGTTAAAAAAATAGTTTTTATATCAGGAATATTTACTAATTTGATAAAAAATATACTTACTAAATTATTGTATTTAATTACTATCTATTTCATAATAGATAAAATTACTACATATAATCCTAGTATATTTATTAATTCATATATATTCTTAGCTCTTTTTGGAGCAATTATTAATTCTAAAATATTAAAGACTAGTAAAAGTAAATATCATAATGTAATACTTTTGAATATGGATTGTAAGAGTTTTACTATTTCAGATGTTTTTTCATCAATTGTTTTTGGAACTATATTTCAGTTTATTACATTTATCATATTTAATAGTTATTTAAAACTATCTTTTAGTACGATTATTTTACTAACTATCTTTTATATGACTATAAAAATAGTAGGAGAGGGTTTCAATATTCTTTATTATAAAAAGACTAATAAAACGTTTTTAACTAATACAGTTTTATATTTTACTGTATTAGGACTAATATTTTTATCACTTATATTAACATCAGTTTTTAAAGTATATATATCTAATCAAATACTTATTTATTCAGTAATAATACTTTCAGTATTAAGTATATTTTCAATAGTTTATATATTTAGTATTGATAATTATAAACATATATATAAAAGAGTAATGAATCTTGGAAGTTATTCAGATGGAACACAATTATCAAGAGAAGAAGTATATAGTATTAATAAAGAATATGCAACTCATGTAAAATATAATAAGAATCCATATAAATATTTTAATAATATATTTATTAAAAGACATAGTAAAATACTTCTAAAACCTATAGTAAGAGAAACAATATTAATATCAATACTTGCCTTAATTTTAATAATATTTATGTTCAATAATAATGAAGTTATGGGAGAAGTTAGAAAGTATTTACCAGAGTACTTCAATGTGTTATTTCTTATTATACATATTCTTAATAAGAGTTATATGGTAACAGAAAGCATGTTTACTAATTGTGATAGAAGTATGCTTACATATGATTTTTATAAAGAAAAAGAAGTAATAAATAATATATTTAAAGAAAGACTAAAATCTTTAATTAAAATAAATTGTTTACCTATTATAGCTATTTCTGTTTTTGTAACAACAATTTTAATTATATGTGGCTATAAACTAAATATAGAGTTATTTTTAATACCTTTTATGTTTATATGTTTATCTGCATTTTTCACAACATATCATCTTATGATGTACTATTTATTGCAACCATATGATAAAGATTCAAATGTCAAGGATTTAAAGGCACAAATTTTAAATATGATTATAACATTTATATTACTTTTCATGATAAAATTTAAAATAAAACTATTTATTTTAGAAATGATAATTATACCAATTTCCTTGATATATATAGGTATTTCTATTTATTTGGTTAGAAAGAAAGCTACGAATACTTTTAAAATTAAGCACTAATAGGCTTTACAAAATTTGACAAATAAAATTATTTATGATATAATTCATATGTATTCGTTTGAATAAGGAGAATAAGATGAAGAAATTAAATTATGTTGCTGCTGGATTATCAACTATTGGATTCTCATTAATATTAGCAGCTGTAATAATCTTAAATAATACTAATGTTTCTACACTTTCTATTTCTAACAGCGTATTTACTTTAAAAGAAGAAAGTACTAGTACTGAAGCTGTTACTAATAATAGTAACATTAGAAAGATGTCTGCAGTAGTTCAAGAGGAAAGAGATATTGCTCCTTCTAAATTATTGAGAGTTGAAGTATATGATGGACTTACAATAGAAGAATTATCTGCTAGATTAAATAGAAACTTAGGTAATGCTGCATTAGCAGGTAAGGGTGAATTAATTGCTAACTACTGTTTATCTAAAGGTGTTGACCCTTATGTTGCGACAGCTATTATGATCCATGAAACTGGTCGTGGTACAAGTACTATGATTAGAACATGTAATAATGTTGCTGGTCAAAAAGGTTCACCATCATGTATGGGAGCTTATAAAGGATATGATACTATTGATGATGGTATTAGAGGTGCAATAGATAACTTATATAGAAACTACTATGCAGTAGGATTAGATACTGTTGAAAAAATGGGACCTAAATATGCTGAAGGTAGTGAATGGCCTTCAAAAATAAATGGTTATGTTGCTAAAATAAAAAATAGTTAAGATTAATTTCTTAACTATTTTTTTAGTTTTCTTCTTCAATTGCACTAGTTGGACAAGAATCAATTGCTTCAATTACGTTATCTTTGTTTTCTTCAGGTACTTTCTCAACTAGAACATTAGATAAACCATCATCACCAATTTCAAATACATTAGGTTCAATAGCAGCACATGCACCGCATCCGATACATTGATCTTTATTAACACAAACTTTCATTTTTTTACCTCTCTTTCAATATATATTACAATATCATAATAATTATAATAAAACAATAACTATAATATGTATTTTTATGTAAAATAAGTAAAAAAAGAGTAAATTAAATTGATATTAAATGATAAAATTGATATATTAATAATAGAATAGAGGGATACTATGAATAAGATGAAAAGAAAAAGAAATAGTAAATTAATTTTTTCGGTTTTGATCCTTGCTGTTTTCATATTAAGTGGATTAGTAGGTTATTCATATTTACATGAGACATTAACAGTAGATGGTAATACTGATGTATATAGTAATAATTGGAATGTACATTTTGATACAGAATCATTACATGTTACAGAAAATTCTGCTCAAGTACTAGCTGCTCCAACATTTACTGATAATGCGACTAAAATTAATTTTGGAATAAATTTAGATAAACCAGGTGATAAATACGCTTTCACTGTTGATTTAAAAAACGATGGTAGTATTGATGGAAGACTTGCTTACGTTAATATTGAAGGATTAGAAAATACATCAAATTATTTGGATTACTCTATTACTTATGATGATGGAGTAGAAATAAAACAAGGTGATGCTTTAAGATTTCATAGTAAGGAAACAATCAAAGTATATTTAGAATTTAAAAAAGATATTACAGATAATGATTTATTAAATAATGATGCAAATCTTAATTTAACACTAGATTTAAAATATGAACAAGCAGATGGTACAGAAGTAGACGTTAACCATGTTCATGATTAATCTAAAAACTAAATAATTTTTTAGAATTATATTTCCGAGGTGATTATATGGAAAGTAGAATGAATAGATATGAGGAAGAACCTACTAAAAAAATGAGTAGGAGTGCACGTAATAGAGAACTATATGAAAGATTAAGTGATAATAATACTTATACAACATATACAGATGTTAATAATGCTAATGCAATAGTTTTAGATGCTGCTAGTAAGAATTATCGTACTAGAGAAGGTTATCAAAAAATTAAAGAATATAGTGATTTAATACCTCAACCAAAAATGAAACAAAAATTAGAAGATTTAAATAATTTATATCAAGATAATGAAAATAAAGTTTATGATATTAATAGTGTTATAGAAGAAGCTAAGAAAAATCGTGTAGAAAAAGATGAATTAGAGGATAGAAGAAGATTAAAAAATGAAAATTATAATATTTTAACTAGTATTGATGAAAAGAAATTAGAAGAATTTAGAGCTAATAGAAATAAAGTTATTAGAGCTGATCAAGATGAAATAAAAGGTTTAATTAATACTATAACTACTAAAGCTATTAATGGAGAATTAGATAAAGAAACGAGTGTTAACTTACTTAGTGATTTAATGGCTACACAAGCTCTTGATAGAGTAGAAGCTATGGGTGAAGATGAACAAGTAGTAGAAGATAAAAAAGAAGAAAATAAAGAGGAAAAACAAGATATATTAAGTGAATCTGATTTAAAACTTGTTGAAGAAAAGAAAGATGAATTTGAAGTTACTAATCAAGATACAAATCATAATAAAGTAATATTTAAAGATATGGATCAATCATTCTATACTAGAAGTATGGATTTATCCGATAAAGACTTTGATTTAAAAGATAAAGAAGATGAAGATGGACAAAAAAAAGGACATACTGGTTTAAAAGTATTCTTTGTATTATTCTTACTTGCAATAGTAGGAGTACTTGTATTTTTTATACTTAAAAAGAAAATATAAATTAAAATAAATTAAAATTACACTAAAAAAGTGTAGTTTTTTTATGTAAAAATATGATATTATATTATTGGTGAAGTAGTATGAATGTAAAGTTTATTGTTAATGAGTATACATTAGTATGGTATTTGTTATTTCAACAATCTATATCAGTTAAACTTAATAAGTATAAACAAAAGTTATGGAATAATTTTCAAAAAGAATATATACATCTAGAAAAAGAAAAACAATTAATTTTAAAAGATCCTAAAAATTATATTCCAGATAATGATACTATATATGATTTAATAAAAGACTTTGATGATTACGAAGATATATTAAAAGATACTGATAAATATAAAGTTAATGTTTTAAAAGTATGGGATACATATAAAACTAAAGTAAAAAAAGAACTTTCAAATATATTAAGATTTGAAATTAAAGATTATAATATATTACTTGTTAATCCTAAACTTAATGTAATAGATTTATCATCTAAAGGTGATGGTAAAACAAATACAATAGTTTATGGTAAAAAAATGAAAACTAATCCAGTAGAAGCAATGATGGAATTAGTATATATTATTTTAAGAAAAGAATTAAAAGGATTTAATGAAGAAAATAGAGAAATAGTTGAAGCTGTCGTTGAACTTGCAATATTAAATGAACTTGGAACTAGAATTACTGGTAAGAGTTGTTATTTAATTGGTAGAAGTGAATATCAATTATTAAAAAGACAAATATATCCATATTTCTTAATGTATTTAGGAGTAGATAGAGATGATTTAGTCTCATATATGAGAAGAGATGGAATTATATTTGATCAATCTTCATATACAAATGAAGTAAAACTTAGAAAGATTAATTTAAAGGAGTTTATTAATTTTTGTATAAATAACAAAAAAATAATATTAAGATTAGATAAACTTGGGGTTAGATAAGCAGGAGGTGATTATAATGGATGATAAGATTAAGATATTACTTGAGAAATTAAGTATAGATAAGGACCATTATAATCACTTTTTAAGTGCAATTTTAACTAAGATAAAATTAAATCAAAAAGAAAAGAAATGTATTATTTATATAGAAAATAATACTATGTTTGATAAAGAAATAATTAAAGAGTTAGATGAGAAGAAAAACTTAATCTCACCTGATATGAAAGATGTAAAAATAGTATATGATTTTAAAGAAAAAAACAATGAGAAGTACTTAGATTATTATGAAGTAGTACTTGATAAATTAAAATCAGATTTAAGAATAATAGAAATATATAAAGATAAATTAAGACTAGAAGATAATTCTTTTGTGTTAGTAGCTAATAATAAAGTAGAAGAGACTAAGTTAAATAAAGTACTTGATAAAATTAACTCTTTTTATCATGATTTAGGACTAGATCAAGATATAAAAGTAGTATTTAGAGAAGAAAATATAATTAAAGAAGAAATTAAGAAAAATATAGATGAAAGTATTGAAAGTGCGAAGAGTTTAACAGAAGAAGTTAAGAAAGTAGAAGTTAAAGAAGAATCTAAACCAAGATTTACAAGACGACCTACTAAAGATCCTGATAGTGTTATTGGAGTTAAAATAGAAGATAAACCTATACCTATTAAATCTATTTTAGGAGAAGATAATAATGTTACTATATGGGCAGAAGTATTTGGAATAGATTACTTTGAATCTAGTAAGAGTGATTTTAAAATTATTACTTTAAAAGTAACTGATTATGAAGATAGTATTTATTGTAAAGTTTTTGCTCGTGGTCAAGAAGAGTATGATAGAATTTGTAAAGAGTTAAAAAAGGGTAAATGGTATAAGATACGTGGTTATGTTAAAAGTGATAACTTTAGTAATAATGAACTTGTATTAAATGCTAGAGATATTATTTTAGAAGATAAAGCTAAAGAAGAAAGAAAAGATAATAGTGAAATTAAAAGAGTAGAATTACATGCTCATACTAAAATGAGTCAAATGGACGGAGTATGTGATGAAGTTGAACTTGTTAATCAAGCTATTAAATGGGGACATAAAGCTATAGCTATCACTGACCATAATGGATGTCAGTCTTTTCCTCATGTATTTAATACAGTTACTTCATATAATAAAGGAAAAGAAGAAAGTGAAAAATTTAAAGCTATATATGGAACAGAACTAACTTTAATAGATGATACTGTAGATATAGTAGTAAGACCTACTAAAGATAAATTATTAGATTTAGAGTATGTTGTGTTCGATTTTGAAACAACAGGTTTTAATGCTGGTGGAAAAGATTCTATTATTGAAATAGGTGCTGTTAAGATGAAAGATGGCGTTATTGTTGAAAAATATGATGAACTTATTAATCCAGGTGTTAAACTAGAACAAAAGATTATAGATGTAACAAGTATTACAGATGAAATGCTTGAAGGAAAAGATAATGAAGAAAATGCGATTAAAAGATTTATTGAATGGTTTGGAGATTTACCAATGGTCGCACATAATGCTAAGTTTGATGTTTCATTCTTAGAGATGGCTTATAAAAAATATAATTTAGGAACATTTAAAAATACTGTTATTGATACATTAGAACTTTCAAGAACATTAGATAATAATTTTGCAAGACATAGTTTAAGTGCTTTAGTTAAAAGATATGATGTACCTTGGGATGAAGAAAGTCACCATAGAGGAGATTATGATGCTGAAGGTACTGCCTTAGTGTTCTATAAAATGTTAAAGAAACTAGATAATCGTAACATAGAAAATATGAATCAACTAGATGAATTAGTTAGTCGTGATGAAATACATAAATATGGTAAGAGTTATCATGTAAATTTACTTGCACTAAACAAGACTGGTCTTAAAAATATATTTAAACTTATTAGTTTAGCTAATACTAAGTATTTATATAAAACTCCAAGAATATTGCGTAGTGAAATAGATAGTCATAGAGAAGGTGTTTTAGTTGGTAGTGGTTGTTATGAAAGTGAAGTATTCTTACAAGCAAGAAGTAAAGCAGATCAAGAATTAACTAATATAATTAGATTTTATGATTATGTGGAAGTTCAACCAATAGAGTGCTATAATCACTTAATTCAAAGTGGAGATTTTGCAAATGAATATGAACTATCTCATCACTTACAAAAAATAATTAGAGTAACAGATGAAGCAGGTAAACTAATTGTTGCAACAGGTGATGTTCATCATATAAATAGAGAAGATAAGATTTATCGTGAAATAATAGTTAATCAAAAAGTACCAGGAGGAGGACGTCATCCGCTTGCTCGTAATAATATTAAAGAAATACCATCTAATCATTTTAGAACAACAGATGAGATGTTAGAAGACTTTAAGTTCTTAGAGAATGAAAAGTTAATTAAGAAGATTGTAATTGATAATCCAAATAAAATAGCTGATATGACTGAAATAATAGAAGTTATTATTGATACAGGTGGAATACCTTTCTCACCACGTGTAAAAAGTGATGATGGTAAAACTTATCTTGATTGTAAAAGAGTTGTTACTGATTTAGTATATACAAAAGCAAAAGATTGGTATGGAGAAAACCTACCACATAATATAGAAGAAAGAATTGCAACTGAGTTATATGGAGATATTGTCTTTAAAGCAGTTAAATATAAATTAGAAAGTGAGAATAATGATTCAGTAGAAGATAGTTTTAAAATGCTTCATGAAGTAATTGTTAAAGGATATGATGAAGTAATTAGTTTTGTAAGAGAGTATTTAAAGAAAACTAGTGAAGAAGATTTAGATGATAAAGAACTAGATAAACTTCTTAATAAAAAACTTGGAGGAATTATTGGTGGAGGATTTGATCCTATTTACTTAATTGCTCAACGTCTAGTTAAACACTCTAATGATGAAGGTTATTTAGTTGGTTCCCGTGGTTCAGTAGGTTCAAGCTTTGTTGCTACTATGATGGGAATAACAGAAGTCAATCCACTTCCAGCTCACTATAGATGTGAAAAATGTAAGATGAGTATTTTTGATGATGATAATGGTAATCCACTAGGATCAACTTATTCATCTGGTTTTGACTTACCAGATAAAATGTGTCCTGATTGTAATATACCAATGCGTAAAGATGGACAAGATATGCCGTTTGCTACTTTCTTAGGATTTAATGCAGATAAAGTACCAGATATTGATCTTAACTTCTCAGATTTAAATCAAGCTAGTGCTCATGCATATACTAAAGTATTGTTTGGAGAAGATAATGTTTATCGTGCTGGTACTATTGGTACAGTAGCTGATAAAACAGCCTTTGGTTTTGTTAAAGGTTGGGCAGAAGAACATGGTAAAGAATTACGTACAGCTGAAGTTGAACGTCTTGCAATTGGATGTACTGGTGTAAAAAGAACAACTGGTCAACATCCAGGAGGAATAGTTGTTATTCCAGATTATATGGAAGTATTTGATTTTACGCCATTCCAATTTCCTGCAGATGATGTAACTGCTGAGTGGAGAACAACTCACTTTGATTACCATGCAATCGATCAATGTGTCTTAAAACTAGATATTTTAGGTCACTCTGATCCTACACAGTTAAGACTTATTCAAAATGAATCAAAGACTGATATTATGAAAGTACCTTTAGATGATAAGGATACTATGAGTATATTTACTAAAACAGATGCATTAGGAGTTACAACTGATCAAATTATGTGTAATACAGGAACACTTGGTATTCCAGAATTTGGTACTCCATTTACTATAAAATTAGTTGAAGATACTAAACCAACTACATTTGCTGAACTTGTTAAAATATCAGGTTTATCACATGGTACTGATGTATGGTTAGGAAACGCTCAAGAATTAATTAAAAATAATATTGTTCCTTTCTCTGAAACTATAGGCTGTCGTGATGATATTATGGTTTACTTAATGTATCATGGAGTTGAACCTATTAAAGCATTTAAAATTATGGAGTTTGTTCGTAAAGGAAAAGCATCAAAAGATCCAGAAACATGGAAAACCCATGTTGAGACAATGAGAAAAAGTGATATACCAGAATGGTTTATAGATTCATGTTTTAAAATTAAATACATGTTCCCTAAAGCACATGCTGCCGCATACGTTATTAGTGCCTTTAGAATAGCTTGGTATAAAGTACATATGCCAGTATACTTCTATGCATCATGGTATTCATCAAAAGCAACAGATGTAAATGTTGATGCAATGATAGGGGGATATGATAAAATTAAACAGGCGTTACTTGATATTCAAGCTAAAGGATATGAAGCATCTAATAAAGAAAATGGACAAGCTGAAAGTCTTAAAATTGCACTAGAAGCAACAGCTAGAGGTATTAAATTTTTAAATGTTGATTTATATGAAAGTGAAGCAACAGTTTGGAAAGTTAAAAACGATAAAGAAATTTATCCACCATTCTCATCAATTGATGGATTAGGTGATACAGTTGCTCAAAACATTGTAAAAGAAAGAGAGAAAAAACCTTTCTTAAGCATTGAAGATGTACAAACTAGAGGAAAAGTCTCAGGTACTCTAATTGAAAAAATGAAAGAGATGAAAATACTTGATAATTTACCTGAATCAAATCAACTTTCATTATTCTAAAATTATGTTATAATTATAATAGGTGAGGAATATAATGGAAAAAGTAATAGAGTTTTTAATGGATAAGAAAAAAAGATATATTGTAGTAGGAGCATTTTTTATAATAGTTTTACTAATAGTATTATCTAGTTGTAGTAAACCTACCACACTAGAAGAAAAATCTATAAAAGATGTTAGTAAAAGAGTTATGCCTTATATGGATAGAATAGAAAATTCTAAAGAAAGTAAACTAAATAAATATGTTTATTATGCCTTAGAATATGCTTATAATGAGAATAATAAAACAGAGTTAACTGTTAATGAAGTTAAAAAGATTATCTTAGATGTATTTAATTATGATGCAAGTAGTAAAAAATTAAAAAATGTTGTAATTTCACCTGAAATGATGCAAAACTATATTACATATGATTTTGTAACTGAAAAATATAGAATAGATAAATCTCAAATTACTCAAAGTGAAATTGCTAAAAAGAAACTTACTTTCTATGAAATTGATAGTATTAAAAAAATATCAAGTGAACATTTTAAAGTTACATACGATAAATATGTAGTAACTAATCCATATGAAATATTAAATTACTATTCTGATTTGAATAATAAAAAGAATTCAAAGAAAAAATATGATATAACACCAATATATAATTATTTAGTAGCTAAAGGTAAAGAAAAAGATATTAAGAACTATGTAATAGGTGCTAATTTTGAGAGATTTGCTAAGAAAAAAGGTGAATTGAAAGTAGATTATGTAGTTAAAAATAATAAGTTAGTGATTGATTCATATAAAAGTGTAAAATAGTTGATTTTTCAACTATTTTTTATTTTGTTTGTCAATAAATGTAAATTTTACTATTTTTATGTAAAATAGGTAGTATTCTATATGATAAAATTAAGGTGAGATAGAAGGGAGTGATAATAATGAAAAAGAAATATTTGTTCTTTGTTTTTGTTTTTGTATTATTGTTATCTCCTAAGGGTATAAAAGCTTTAACAAAAGATGAAATTGCAGGACGTAATACATGTGGTAATTATGAAGTTGCGATTGCTATAGAAAGTAGAGCAGGTGATCCTAGTAGTACTAGTATTCAACACTTAAATTGTTATGATGATTATTATTCTGCACTTAATGCTATGAATAATACTAATAATAATGATGCTATTTTATTAGAAAGGAGAAATAATTATACTAAGATTATAAATGCTAAATATGCGTTAGTTGATCTTACTGGTAGGGGTAATAAGGTGACTTATTATTATCCAACAGCTAGTAGTTCAAGTCGTGATGCATATATGGTAACTAGTAGTCAAACTGGTGCAGTAGAAGGAGCTTTCTTAGAATTTGATCCAAACTCTAGACGTGCAAGAATTAAAATAAGTGGGTATACTGGTTGGGTTGATGAAGATGCTTATAATATAGTGCCTATTGTTTGGGTATATTCAATTGGATATTATAAAAGTACTAATAACGAATTTAAACATGTATTTGCTCGTGATATAACAACAACTAGTAGTAGTTCATATGGAATAGCTTTAAGTAAAACACCCGAAGGACTATCAAATGGAAAAGTATATTTTAGTTATGATGGACATTATTTCTATACTAATCAATATACAATGATAGGTGATTATAAAGCAGGTAATTATAATAATGCGGCAAATAAAAATAATCCATATTATAACTATTATCAATATTTACCTAATCACTCTAAAACTAATTATTCAGCAACTAATATAAATCAATATATTAGAGATGGTTTAGGATATAACTATACAGTATTTGGTAATACCTTAAATATTAAAGGTAGTTTTGATACTGATCAAATTTCTAAATTGTATGGTATGGGTACATACTTTATACATGGTCAAGAACAATATGGAGCTAATGCTATACTTTCTCTTGGTTTAAATAGAAATGAAAGTGGAGATGGAAGAAGTAGTATTTCTGTTCTTAAGAACAATGGATTTGGTCAAGGAGCAGTAGATTCTTCACCATTTGGTTCTGCTTATGGATTCTTAACATATCAAGGTGGTATTTATAATCATGCTCAACACTTTGTTGGTGATATGTATGAAAATCCAAATCACTCTTATTATAATGGTGGACATTTTGGTAATAAATCAGGTGGATGGAATATTAATTATGCATCTGATCCATTCTGGGGTGAAAAAGCAGCTTCATACTATTATAGATTTGACAGATATTATGGATTCCAAGATTATAACTTCTATCAATTAGCTATTAATACAAGAAGTACACAAGTATATGCTAGTCCAAATACAAGTTCTCGTGCAATTTATTTAATTGGAAATGAGGAAATACCAGTAATTATTGAAGAAGAAGTAACTGGTACAAGTGTAGATGGCAATAATAAATGGTATAAAATAGTTAGTGATAAAAATATAAATAGTAATAAAGATCCATATGGAAATTATGCTGAAAAATTTGATTGGGAAAATAGTTATGCTTATGTACCAGCCGCATACTTTAAAAAGATTAATACACCAGTATCAGGATTAAAAAGTGTAAATGATGTTTATCCACATCAAGGAAATGACTATAGTTATAGTTTCTATAATGATGGTAATACTTTAACTCCTAAAGTTGGTAAAACTAATAGAGAAACATCTTACTATTACGATGGTGCTTTAACAGAAGCTACAGGTAAAAAAGTACTAAGTGATAAATACGTAATGGTATATGATAGAGCAATCGATAGAAATGGTAATGTTGTAAGTTATCAAATAACAAGTAATTATAAATATGATCAAAAAGAATGGGTAAGTGCAAATGATGTAACTATTGTTGGTGGTAAATATGGTAAGCAAACAGTAGATCCTGAAGGATATAGTTCTAATGTATTTAGAAATGCAGGATCTGGTGGAGTTATAAGTGGTATTTATGATGGAACTTATATTCCAGTACTTGAAGAAGTTAATGTTAATGGAACAATTTATCTAAAAGTACCAGTAAGTTTAGATAGTAATGATAATAGTTATGGTTATACATTAAAGACTGATAGTGATGCAAGAATAGAAATATTTAATGATTATGAAGTAGTTCAAAATGATAAACCAGTTATTACTGTAAGTGATAAAACAATAAAAGAAGGAACAGAAATTGATCTTAAATCACTTGCTACTGCAACAGATAAAGAAGATGGAGATTTAACAAGTAAAATAGTAATTGAAGGAACAGTAAATAATAAAGCACCTGGTAAATATACTATTACTTATAAAGTAACTGATAGTTTTAATCAAACTGTAGAAAAACAAATTACTATTGAAGTTATTAAAGATGAAGAACCAGTTATAACTGCAAGTGATATTACTGTTAGAGAAGGTACAACATATAATTTATTAACAGGAGTAAGTGCTTCTGATAAAGAAGACGGAGACTTAACAAATAAAGTTAGTATCAAGTCTAATAATGTTGACTTTAATAAACCAGGTAAATATCAAGTAACTTATAAAGTAGTTGATAGTTATAATCATGAAGTAACAAAAACTATTAATGTAACTGTTGCTTCTAAGGATACTACAATTGAGACTAGAGTAGAAAGAGATGGAGAATTCTATCTTGATGGATTAACTTATAATAAAGATAATAAAAAAATAGAAATTAGTGGTTACTTAATTATTAAAGGAGTTAATAATAAAATATCTGATGATATAAAATATGAACTAGTATTAAAAGATAAGAATAGTGATAAAAAATATTATTTTGATGTTAATCGTTGGAAAGAAAATATTCCATTTGAACTAGGAATTGAAAACAATTTTGATTATAATGGTGCTTGGTTTAAAGGATATATAGATTTCTCAAAAGATAATCTTGAAGGTGATTATGACTTATATATGAAAGCAAGTACAGATACAGATTATACTGAACAAAAAGTAACTAATATATTTAATCGTAATATTTCAAGAAGAAGTGAAGATAGTAAATATGGTTATAACTTTAGAGTTAATCTTTCATCTAAAAAACGTGAAATAGAATTAAATATCAGAAAAGATAAATTAATTACAACAAGCGTATCTAATACTTATAGAAATATGATTAATAATTATGATGACATGAAATTTGTAGATAATAAATTACAAGTTATTGGTACTTCATATAATTATGATATAAGTTATGATGATAATAACTTTGTAGAAAGAAAAATAGTATTAGAAAATACTAAAACTTATAAGCAATATACATTTGATATAGGTTCTACTAAAGATGGTAGTTATAAAGTAAATGCGAATGATAATAAAGATAAAACTTTAGCTTGGTATAATAACTCTATTGATGTTAGTAACTTAGAAAAAGGTACATATTCAATGATTGTATATACTAAGACAAAAGATGTAGCTGATTATGGTGAAATAGTTGATGTATTCGCATCTATTAATCCAGCAAGTGCAACAATTAATAATAAAAATTATAAACTACAAGTTAATACAAAAAGAAATAATAGAATAGAATTAGTTGTAGAATAAGAAAGCTTTAAGCTTTCTTATTTGTTTGACAATGTTAATAAAATATATTAAAATTTTAATGCATAAGTTATACAGGAGGTATTATGATAAAAGTATTAAAAAACTTAGGTAAAAAAGAATTATTTTTTGCATTTTTATGTCTGGTTTTTATTTTTAGTCAAGTATGGTTAGAATTAAAAATACCAGATTATATGTCAAAAATAACAGTATTAGTTAAGACACCAGGTACTGCTATGGGTGATGTTTTAAAAGAAGGATTATTCATGACTTTATGTGCTTTAGGTAGTTTAGCTACTAGTATATTAGTTGGATATTTTGCATCTTTCATTGCTGCTAAATTTGGTTTTGTTATGCGTAAAAAAGTATTTGATAAAGTTGAAAACTTTGGTATGGAAGAAATAAAGATGTTTTCAACAAGTAGTCTAATTACTAGAACTACTAATGATGTTTTTCAAGTACAAATGTTAATAGCAATAGGACTTCAAGCATTTATTAAAGCCCCAATTATGGCAGTATGGGCTATAACTAAGATTGCTGGTAAAGGAAGTAGTTGGACAATAGCAACTGTAGTTGCTGTAGTATTCTTATTACTTGTTGTAGGAATACTTATGAAACTAGTTATTCCTAAATTTAAAAAATTACAAAAACTAACAGATGGATTAAATAGAGTAACAAGAGAAAACTTAACAGGAATTCGTGTAATAAGAGCATTTAATGCAGAAGAGTATCAAACAGATAAGTTTGAGAGTGTTAATGATGATTTAACAAAAACCCAAATGTTTATTCAAAGAAGTATGTCTGTTATGGGACCTGTAATGACACTTATTTTATCTGCTTTACCACTTGCTATTTATTTAATAGGAGCATTCTTAATAAATGAAGCAAATATGATGGATAAGATTACTTTATTTAGTAATATGGTTGTATTCTCATCATATGCAATACAAGTAGTTATGTCTTTTGTTATGTTAATAGTAATATTTATTATTTATCCAAGAGCAAGTGTTTCAGCTAATAGAATTAATGAAGTATTGGATTGTGAAACTAAAATAGTAGATGGTAATGTTTCTAAAGATAAAACAAAAGAAAAAGGTACGATAGAGTTTAAGAATGTATCATTTAGATATCCTGATGCAGAAGAGTATATTCTAGAAAATATTAGTTTTAAAGTTAAAAAAGGTGATACTGTTGCTTTTATTGGATCAACTGGTTCAGGAAAAAGTACACTAGTAAACTTAATACCAAGATTCTATGATGTTTCTAAAGGAGAAATACTTGTAGATGGAGTTAATGTTAAAGAATATAAGCAAGAATTTTTACATAATAAAATAGGTTATATTCCCCAAAAGGCAGTTATGTTCAGTGGAACGGTAAAAGAAAATGTTTTATATGGAGATAATGGTAAAAAAGATATAAATGATAAAGAATTAATAGAAGTATTAAAAATAGCTCAAGGGTATGAATTTGTATCTAAAATGGAAGAAGGAATAAACTCACATGTAGCTCAAGGAGGTACAAATATATCAGGTGGACAAAAACAAAGACTTTCTATTGCAAGAGCTATCGCAAGACATCCAGAAATATATATATTTGATGATTCATTTAGTGCGCTTGACTATAAAACAGATTTTATCTTAAGACAAGAATTAAAAAAATATATGAAGGATGCTACTACTTTAATAGTTGCTCAACGTATCGGAACAATTAAAGATGCAGATAAAATACTTGTGCTTGATAATGGTAAAGTAGTGGGAGAAGGAACACATAAAGAATTACTTAAAAACTGTGAAGTTTATAAAGAAATTGCTTTATCACAACTTAGTAAGGAGGAATTAGAAAATGCCTAGTACAGAAAATAGAAGACCACATGGTCCTATGGGAAGATTTAATTCCGAAAAACCAAAAGATTTCAAAAAATCAATAAAAATGCTTTTTAAGTATTCAAAAGAATATGTACCATTTATAATAATTGCAATTATTCTTACAACAGCATCATCAATATTCTCAATAATTGGTCCAGATAAACTAAAAGATATAACAGATATCATTACTAAAGGATTAATGACGAGTATTAATCTAGATGAAATAAAAAGTATTGGAATATTCTTAATTATTATATATTTATTAGGAGCTATATTTAATTATATTCAAGGTTTTATAATGGCTACTATAAATAATAAGTTTTCTAAAAAACTTAGAAAAGAAATATCTAATAAGATAAATAAGTTACCACTTAATTATTTTGATAAAAATAGTTATGGTGATGTACTTTCTCGTGTTACAAATGATGTTGATAACTTAAGTCAGACAATTAATCAAAGTATTGCAACATTATTTAGTTCAATAACTTTATTTATTGGTTCTTTAATAATGATGTTTATAACTAACTTTTATATGTCAATTACAGCTATAGTTGCATCTATTATTGGATTTGTTTTAATGGGATTAATTATGAAAAAGTCTCAAAAATATTTTAAAGCTCAACAAGAAGAATTAGGTAAACTTAATGGACATATTGAAGATATATATTCAGGTCATATTGTTGTAAAAGCATATAATGGTATAAAAGATTCTGATAAGAAATTTGATGAAGTAAATGAAAAATTATTTGAAAGTGCAAGAAAAAGTCAATTCTTATCTGGTCTTATGCATCCATTAATGGCTTTCATTGGTAACTTTGGATATGTTTGTGTATGTATAGTAGGAGCAATTCTTGTTATAAATAATTCCATTTCATTTGGTGTAATAGTTGCATTCATGATTTATATAAGATTATTTACTCAACCATTAAGTCAAATAGCTCAAGCTATGACACAAATGCAGTCAGCTGCAGCAGCTAGTGAAAGAGTATTTAATTTCTTAAGAGAAAAAGAAATGGAAAATGAAAAAGATAAAAAGGAACACCTAGATAAGAATAGTGTTAAAGGTAAGATAGAGTTTAAACATGTTAAATTTAGTTATGATAAAGACAAAGAAATCATTAAAGACTTTAATTTAAGCGCTAAACCAGGTGATAAAATTGCAATAGTTGGTCCAACTGGAGCAGGTAAGACTACTATGGTTAACTTACTTATGAAGTTTTATGATATAAATGATGGAGATATTAAAATAGATAATAAATCTATAAATAATTTAACAAGAGAAAATATTCATGATTTATTTATAATGGTTTTACAAGATACTTGGTTATTTGAAGGAACAATAAAAGATAATATTATTTATAATAGTAATGATGTTACTTTAAAAGAAGTAAAAGATGCTTGTAAAAAAGTAGGACTTGATCACTTCATCAAGACACTTCCAAAAGGATATGACACAATGCTTGGTGATGTTGAAAGCTTATCTCAAGGACAAAAACAATTACTTACTATTGCTCGTGGTATGATTAAAAATGCTCCATTCTTAATACTAGATGAAGCAACATCAAGTGTAGATACAAGAACAGAAGAATTAGTACAAAAAGCAATGGATAAGTTAACAGAAGGAAGAACTAGCTTTATAATCGCACATCGTCTTTCAACAATAAAAAATGCTGATGTAATAGTAGTTATGAAAGATGGGGATATAATTGAAGTTGGTAACCACGATGAATTAATTAAAAAAGGTGGTTTCTATAAAGAACTTTATAATTCACAGTTTGAAAAAATTTAAAAACTTCGTTAAGAAGTTTTTATTTTACAAAAATTGTACATAATAATGTAAAGATAATTATAAAATAATTTATAAAATTGACTTGAAAGTATCGAATATTGTATTATATAAGTAGTAGAATAGAGGGATTATTATGAAAAATAATAAACTTAAAATTTATTTAGTAGTTGCTCTTTTTTTAGTAATGGGTGTTGGTTATGCTTTTTTAAATCAAGATGTAGAACTTGATAATAGTGTAACTATTAACAACTATGAAAAGATTGAATGGGTATTACCTCAAGGAAAAACAGTATCCACTTTAGAAGTTGGAGATGAGTTGTGTAGAAAAGATCAATGCTTTAATTTTATAAAATATGACGTTAATAATGTAGTATTACTTTCTAAATATAATTTAAATGTAGGACATAATCCAAAGGGAACTGAAACATTTTTACAAGATAGTGGAGTAATAGGTGATAATAGTAAGGGTAAGACATTATATGGAAATGTAGCATTCTCTCAAACAAATTATTGGTATGATAATGAAAATTATTATATAAAACCACAATATGGAACACGTAGTGCAAATAATATTTATGATACCAACTATAAGACAATTCCTGATTTTAATGCAAATGGATATAGTACACCAGGCTATAGTATAGCTTATTACATAGAAAAATATAAACAAATACTTGAAAGTAATACATATAGAGCAACAATTGAGAATGCAAGATTATTAACATATCAAGAAGCATATAATCTTGATTGTATTTCAAGCAATTATGCATGCCCAACTTCTGGGGTTAAATCATTTGTAACTAATACATCATTTTGGCTTGGATCTGTAGATAATGCTAGTTATATATGGTATGTTAATTCAAATGGTACTTATGATATTTATGCTTATAATGCTGATTATTCTTTAGGCGTAAGACCAGTAATAATTGTAGCGAAATCTAATATTTGAAAAAATAATTATATGAAAGGAGAAAACTATGAAAAGAAATAGAAAAAAATTTAAGAGAAAATCTAATGTTAAGCTATACTTAATTATAGTTTTCTCTTTATCATTATTTATAGGATTAGGTTATTCATATTTACAGACTGCACTTGGAATAAATGGATTAACTAAGGTTTCTAAGAATAGTTGGGATGTTCACTTTGAAAATTTAAAAGCACCAAATAATAATACTACTTTAGATGGTACTACAAGTGTAAAATCAACAATAACTTTAAATCCAGGTGATGTTTATTACTATACAGTTGATGTAGTAAACAATGGAACAATAGATGCTAAAGTAGGAAACATTTCTCCTATTACTATTGAAAGTGCTTATAGAAATATCTTAGAAGTAGATGCTAATTATGTAAATCCAGCAAATGGTGAAGTTTTATCACAAAATGATATTTTAAGAGCAGGTACTAAAGAAAGAATTAAATTTAAAGTAAGATATAAAAGTGAAGATGAATTGGCAGGTAATGTAACTGGAACTACATTAACTTTAAAACTAACAATTAATTATGTTCAAGCAGATGAGAATGTTACAGAAGTTAATCATACATCACCAGCACTTTGTGTAAAAGCAAGCAAGTTACATACCGAAGAATGTAGTAGAAGTAGTGGAGGATGTTATTCATCTGGTTATTATGTAGGTGGAAGTAAAAATACTACAACTATTACATATGGAACAAACACTGGAAGCTTAACTACAGGTTATGCACTTGATTGTGATGTTAACTTTAATGGTGAAATAGATGTTGATGAAAATGGTAATTCAACTGAAAGATTCTATTATGTCGGTGATAAAGATGGTAGTACTAGTGAATATGCTACACTAATTTATTATAAAAATATTAATAATGGTGAATATAACAGTAATGATAATTCATTTGGACCATCAAATAATCTACTTTCTAAATTACCAGATAATAATTGGGATAATCCTAAATTAATAAAAAACATGACTAGACAGATTTATAATGAATTAGGAACAACTACTACTACTGGTGGAGATTTACCTAATTTTAATTATAAAGATAAGTCAGCTAGACTTATAACATATAATGAAATAAAGACAGCTACTAGTGGTTCTGATGTGACTGCTACTGATGCTTTAAGTAATTATAATTTCTTATTAGAAAATACAGATTATAGTAAAGAAACATGTACAGATAATTGTAATTATTGGACTGAAACTCCATTATCAAGTAGTAATAAAGCAGTATGGATTGTAGATGGAACAGCAAGTAATCTTATTACTATAGATGGTGGAACTACTACTATTGGTGTAAGACCAGTAATAGAAGTACTTAAAACTAATATTTCTATAGACTAAAATTAGTATTTAAATATACTAATTTTTTGTTTATAATAATTTATAGGAAGTGATAATATGCATGAGATGAAATTAAAACCAAGATATTATGATTTTATAAAAAGTGGTACTAAAAGAATAGAAATAAGATTAAATGATGAAAAAAGAAAAAGAATTAAAATAGGTGATACAATTAGATTCTTTAAAGAACCAGAATTAGAAGAGTATTTTGATACTAAAGTTGTTAATTTATATAAATATAATTCTTTAGTTGATATGTTTAATGATTTTGATATATCTATTCTTGCTGATAAGTCAATATCAAAAGAAGAATTAATTAATATTTTTGAAGAATTTTATACAAAGGAAAAACAAAAAGAGTATGGAATTCTTGGAATAGAAATAGAATTAATATAATTTACAACTGTTTACAGAGTATTATATTAATAATATTGTTTAGAAAAAATAATATTATTATAATGTAGTTAAGGAGGTATACTATGTATTTTAATTTAACAAAAGAGCAACATAAGAAATATGAAAAAGGATTTAGAAAGACATATGTTGGTAAGAAGATGTTCATAGTTTATATAATTACTCTTGTTATGTTTACTTTAACAACTTTTGGTGTTTTATCTTTAAATTGTTTTACCAATACTAAAGAAATATTAGAAAGAGTTGTTCCAATATGTTTCTTAGCATTAGTTTTTCTTGTTTTGGTTGTATACTATGAAAAACTTTATTATTATGAATTAAAAGATTATATAAAATCTCAAAAAAAATAAGAACCATTTGGTTCTTTTTCATTAGAATAAATTGCCAATAATTGTTAAAATTATTTCAATTTATTGGTATTAGTAATTAATTATTTATTTTTATAACTTTTAATCTAATTTTTTTAGTGATTTTACAATTGCAAATGGTTTTTCATTTGAATAATTATTTTCTATCTTATTAGATAGATATGTTTCTAAAAAAGACTGTATTCTTTCTAATTCACTAACTGAAATAGAATCTATTAATTTAATTTTAATTAATTCTATTAATTGATTATAATATTGTTTAATACCTTGTTGATTTTTATTTAATTCTTGAATTTTTAATAATTTTTCTAATTCATGTAGTTTTGCTTTTTTCTTTTCTATATCTTTAATATCAATTTCAAAAAATTCTTTGTTTATAGAATCAATTTTATCATCTATAGGTATATTAGTGGAAATATCATAATTAAAGATTTGTTGTAAAACTCTTGAATCATTTTCTAAAAGTCTATTTATTAAATTTACTAACTCTGGTGCATTATATTCATCATAGCTAACAAATACAGTTTCCCTTGTTTCTACAAAATAATCCACATAGTTATTTGTTAATTCAAATTTATAATTTCTAACAATTTTATTTGTAAGTCTTGGTACATGATCACAATAGTACTCTTTATGTTCTATATAACTGCAATTATCGATAATTGCATCCCTTAATTTTTCTATTTCTTTTTTATCAAAGTCAATTTGGTATTTTTCTATTACATCGTTATTTTTAATAAAATATATCATATAAACCCTCCATTACAAATTATTATATCATAATTATTTTTAAGTTAAATAAATTTTATGTATAAAAAAACTCAAACGCTAAGTTTGAGTATAGTCATTTTGGTAGCGCCGGAGAGATTCGAACTCACGACCTATCGGGTATGAACCGATTGCTCTAGCCAACTGAGCTACAGCGCCATTTCAAAATTACTTCTATAGTATAACAAATAAATATATCTTTGACAAGTAATTTACTAAAAAAAGTATTAAAAAAATATATTATTTGTTATAATTAAAAGAGGTGATAGTATGAAAAAGTTCTTAAATATATTTTTAGTTTTTTTAACATTTATAATTTTTTTAGCACTTACTTATTTAATAAACATCAAATATTTTGTTAAGAGTGGAAGACTAACAAGTTCACTAGAACAAATATCATTAGTAGATAAAACTAATATAAAACTAGATAGGGAAAACGAGTTTATAGACAATATTAATAAAACATATATTGATTTAAAAGAAATGAACTTAGATGATGATGATATAAGAACAATAGAAAAAAATACCAATTTAGATCAAGTTCTAGTTAACATTATTAATAATAAAATTAAATATATTTTAAATGAAGAAAAATTAAAAACTGTTTATACTAAAGAACAACTTGATAAAATTTTAACTAAAAAAATTAAAGAAAATGAAATTAAAGAATATATATTAAGTAATAATTATAAAATAATAGACTTTGAAAAGAACTTAAACACTCAAGTTAAAGAATTAAAAAACAATAATACATTTGATTTAGTATTTAGTCTATATGACTTATCAATACTTGTTGTTTGCTTTATATTAGTTATATGCTTTATCTTATTACTTGTAGTTAATAAAGTAAATGGTATTAAATATATAATAAATACTCTTCTTGTAAATAATATATTTAATATACTTACAGCATCAATTATTATAATACTATATAAATACATATTCAAAAATAGTATTATTAATTATTTATTTGATGAGATGACTACTAAATTCTTTAATCAATTTATATTAATTTCAATTATGTTTATTGTTCTACTTATTATATTATCCATAATTTATAGTATTATTACAAAAGATAAAAACGATACTAGATTAAAACCTAGAATTGAGAAGAGGCGTAAAGATGAAGAAGATTTTAATTTCTGATTATGATGGAACTATATTTCAAGATGAAGAAACAACAAAAAATAATATTTTAGCTATTAATAAATTTAGAAAAAAGCATGTGTTTTCTATTGCGACGGGAAGAAGTTATGATAGCTTTAAAAAAGCAATAGATGAGTTTAATATTAAATGTGACTTTTATATTTTAAACTATGGAGCTGAAATACTAGATAGTAAATTTAACTTAATTAACTCTATAACATTAAAAGAAGAAGAGTTAGATGAAATAGAAGAATTCTTTGAAAAAAAGAATTGTAAACTAGAGTATTGCTTAGAAAAAGAAAGCGTTGATAAAAGAAAGAGTTGTGTTTATAAAGTAATAGTTAAATATAAAAAGAAAGAAGATTTATTAAAAGATTATAAAGTATTTTCTAAGAATTCTAAATATAACTTATTTATTCTTAAAAATCATCCACATTTAGAAATAGTACCTAAAAGTGTTAATAAAAGTTATGCGGTTGACTTTGTTAGTAGGTATGCAGATGTTTATGATATTAACGTAATAGGTGATAGTGAAAGTGATATAGATATGGTTAAGAAATATAGTGGATCATCTGTCAAAAGTAATTGTTTAGAATTAGAAAAAGTATCACGTAAAACATATCTAGAATTTAGTGATTATGTTAATGAGTTATTAAAAGAAAATAAAGTTAAGAATATAGCTATTATTTATAATCCAGAAAGTGGTAAACATAATAATGGTAAATTTATAAAGTATGTCTTAAAATTAATGGAAGAACATAATTATAATGGTATGTTTTGTCCAACTCAAAGAAAGGCAGATGCTACTGAAATAATAAAACATTTACCAGAAGACTTAGATATAGTTTTAGTTGCTGGAGGAGACGGAACACTTAACGAAGCTATTAATGGTAATTGTATGAGAAAAAATAGACTTGCAATTGCTTATATTCCTTTTGGTACAACTAATGATGTTGGTAAGATGTATGGTTTTACTAAAAACTATATAAAAGATTTAGAAGTAATATTTAAACAAATTGATGTTTGTTACATTAATGAAAAAGCATTTGTATATGTAGCTTGTGCAGGAAACTATATGAATGTAAGTTATGATACTCCAAGAAGACTTAAGAAAAGATATGGAAAAATGGGTTATGCAATATATGCTTTAAAACAGATTAGAAAGAAAGTTAAGTCATATGATTTAAAATATAAAGTTAATGGTATAGAAAAAGAAGGTAATTATAGTTTTATGTTTATTACTAATACAAGTCGTATAGCAGGACAAAATGGAATATATAAAGATGTAAAGTTAGATGACAGAATGTTTGAAGTAGTATTCGCAAAAGCAAAAAAGAGAAAAGAAATGGTAAGAATACTATATTTACTTAAAACACATGATTTAGAAGATATTAAAGAAATAGAATATTACAAGACAAATAAGATTGAAATAGAGTTTACAGGTGAAATACCAGTATGGTGTTTAGATGGTGAAAAACATGATGTAAATGATAAAAAATATACCTTTACAGTAGATTATGGTACTAAAATGTTAATGCCAAAGAAGAATATTGACAAATTATTTGAAAAAAAATAAGTGTAAAGTACTTTTCTATCAAAAAATATTATGTTATAATAAAGTATAGTTAAATAAAATAATAGGAGGCTAATTATATGGCATTTGAAAAATTTAAAAATATGTTAGGTGGAGGAGACAAAGAAGAAGAGGAAGTAACTTCACCAGATGAAGAATTTTATTCTGAAACAAGAGAAGAATATACTCAAGAAAATGGACCTGCTGGATCTAGAATGTTATTATTAGAACCACGTGCATATTCTGAATCACAACAAGTTGCAGACTATCTTAAAGGAAGAAATGCAGTTGTTGTAAACCTAAAAAGAGTAACACCAGATCAAGCTAAGAGAATAGTTGATTTCTTAAGCGGTACACTTTATGCAATCGGAGGAGGACTTCAAAAATTAGGTGGAGGAGTATTCTTATGTACACCTAATAACGTAAATGTTGAAGGAAAAATCTCAGATGAGAAAGATGCTCCTGCAAAAGGAAAATCTAAAGCAAAAGAAGAAGAAGACTCAGACGAATTTAATTGGTAAAAAAATATAAATTAAATATCCAGAGGTGATGGAGTTGGAAAAATTTAATTATGAAGCAAATGGTTATAACAGAAAAGAAGTAAATCAGTTTGTTAGTGATGTTATCGACCAAACTTCTGGATTAGTTAATAAATATATTGAACAAAAAGAAACAATAAAGAATCAAAAAAAAGATATAGTTAATCTAAAATTAGAGTTAGATCGTTATAAAACTCTAGAAAGTAATTTAAAAGATCAAATACTTAGAAGTGAAAGAAATGCTGAACAAATTAAGATACATGCTAAAGAAGAAGCAAATATGATTATAATGGATGCTAAAAGTAGTGCAAGTAGAATAGTTAATGAAGCATTGATTAAAGCTGAAGAAGTAGAAATGAAAACTAGAATTGCAGCTAGAAATTTAAAAATATTTAAACAAAAACTTAAAATAGTAGTTGAACAACAAAAAGCAATTGTTGATGAAATTGATGATATTGAGATAATATAAAGTATTTTCAAGGAAAACTTGAAAATATTTTTCTTGAAAAAGAAATATCTATGTGATATAACATTATTAGTAACGCAAAGGCGAAAGACGAAAATAAATGAAGATTTATAGAGAACTCTAGTTTGGTGGAATAGAGTAATTAGTAATTTATTTTAGATCACTTTCAAGTGCCCTTTATGGATAAGATAAAGGCGGGTAATACACGTTAAGTATAATGAGTAAATAAAAGGTGGTACCGCGAGTATAACTCGTCCTTGGGTAACCATCTTTTTTTGTTAGGAGGAATAATTATGAAATTTGAAAAACTTAGTGAAGGAAAAGTATCAGTAGTAGAAAAACAAATCTCTAAAAAATGGGGAGGAGTATATGATATCTTAAATAAAACAATAGATTATAGAAAAGATGCTCCTAAATTTGTTTTCTATGATGGACCAGCTACAGCTAATGGATTTCCAGGACTTCATCATATGATGGCTAAATTCTTAAAAGATTCATTCTGTAAATATCAAACTATGAAAGGTCATAAAGTACTACGTAAAGTAGGATGGGATACACATGGATTACCAGTAGAATTACAAGTAGAAAAAGAATTAGGATTCTCAGGTAAAAAAGATATTGAAAAATATGGTATTGAAGCATTTAATAAAGAATGTCGTAATATCGTATGGAAAAATGAAGAAGCGTTTACACGTCTTACAGAAGAAATGGGACAATTTATTGATCTTAAAAATCCATATGTTACTTATGATAATAATTATATTGAAACAGAATGGTGGATACTTCAAAAATTCTTTGAAGAAGGATTATTCTATGAAGGAAGTAAAATTCTTCCATATTGTCCAAGATGTGGTACAGGACTTGCTTCACATGAAGTTGCTCAAGGATATGAAGATATGGCTGCTAATACAGTAATCGTACCATTTAAGAAAAAAGATGAAGATTGTTACTTTTTAGTATGGACAACAACTCCATGGACATTAAGTAGTAATGTTGCTTTATGTGTTAATCCAAATGAAAAGTATGCTAAAGTTAAATCAAAAGATAATACATTTATTTTAGCTGAAAAATTAGTTACTAAAGTATTTGATACAGAGACAGAAGTATTAGAAGAATATCTAGGTAAAGATTTAGAATATACTGAATATGAACAATTAATTCCTGATTATAAATTAGATGGAAAAGCATTCTTTGTTACTTGTGCTGATTATGTAACTATGGAAGATGGTACTGGTATTGTTCATATCGCACCTGCTTTTGGTGAAGATGATGCACAAGTTGGTAAACAATATAAATTACCTTATCTTAATCCAGTAGGAGAAGATGGAAAATATAAAGAAGGTACTTGGAAAGGTATGTTAGTATTTGATGCTGACTTAGAAGTTATTAAATACTTAAAAGATGTCATACACCACTTATTTATTATTCTAAACCAAGTTTCTATATTGAAACTACTAAGTTAAAAGATAAAATAATAGCAGCTAATAAAACAGTTAATTGGCATCCAGAATTTGTTGGAGAAAAAAGATTTGGTAACTGGCTTGAAAATATGAAAGACTGGGCTATATCTAGAAATAGATATTGGGGTACACCACTTCCTTTATGGAGATGTAGCTGTGGACATATGGAAATGATAGGTTCACGTAAAGAATTAGTAGAAAAAGCTATAGAAGATATAGATAAAAATATTGATTTACATAGACCATATGTAGATGATATTCATATTAAATGTCCAGATTGTGGTAAAGAAATGAGCCGTGTAACAGATGTAATTGACTGTTGGTTTGATTCAGGATCAATGCCTTTTGCTCAATATCATTATCCATTTGAAAATAAAGAATTATGGGAAGAACAATTCCCTGCAGACTTTATTGCTGAAGGAATAGATCAAACTAGAGGATGGTTCTATACACTTCTTGTAATATCTGTATTTGTAACAGGAAAAGCACCATATAAGAATGTACTTGTTAATGACTTGTTATTAGATAAATTTGGTAAGAAGATGTCTAAATCTAAAGGTAATATAGTTGAACCATTTACAACAATAGAAGAATATGGAGCTGATACTGTAAGATTCTATTTACCTTATGTTTCACCTGTATGGACACCTTTAAGATTCGATAGTGAAGGATTAAAAGAAATTTATTCTAAATATATATCTACATTTAAAAATGCTTATTCATTCTTTGAAATGTATGCAAATGCAGATAATATTGATCCAAGAGAATATTTTATTGAACAAGCTGATAGAGAACTTATTGATAAATGGTTACTATCTAAATTAAATAAATTAGTTAAAACAGTAACTGAAGGTTATGAAGAATATGATTTAAATAAAGTAGTTAGAGCTATTATTCCATTCTTAAATGATGATCTTTCTAACTGGTATATTAGATCTAATAGAAGAAGATTCTGGGATAGTGAATTATCAGAAAGTAAAAAAGCAGTATACTTAACTACTTATGAAGTATTAGTTACTTTAGCTAAATTAACCGCACCAATCACACCATTTATTTCAGATGAAATTTATACCAAATTAACAGGTGAAGAAAGTGTACATCTTGCAGATTTCCCTAGTGTAAAAGTAAAACTTATTAACGATAAGATTGAAGAAAAAATGGATTTAGTAAGAGATATTTGTAGTCTAGGAAGAGATGCTAGAGAAAGTGCTAATATTAAGGTTAGACAACCAATTAGTGAAGTAATTATTGATAGTAGTGTAAAAGATATTATTGGAGACTTAGATTCTATAATTAAAGAAGAATTAAATGTTAAAGAAATAAGTTATAAGAGTGATATGACTGATTACTTAAAATATAGCCTAAAACCTAACTTTAAAGTATTAGGTAAAGAGTTAGGACCTAAAGTAAAACTACTTGGAGAAGTTCTATCTAAATTATCAAGCCCTGATTGTTATAAAGCATATAATGATTTATTAACTGTTAAATTAGATGGAGAAGACTTTACATTAGATCGTGAAAATACAATTTTATCTATGGAAGTAAAAGATGGTTATACTGCATCAAGTAATAGTAATATATGTGTAGTTCTTAATACTAACTTAACAGAAAACTTAATTCTAGAAGGTCTTGCTCGTGAAATGGTAAGAACAGTTCAAAGCTTACGTAAAGAAGCTGACTTTGTAATAACTGATCATATTAAAGTTTATTATAAAGGGGATAACGATATAGATGATATGTTAAAAGAATTTAATGAATATGTTAAGAATGAAACTCTTGCAGAAGAAATAGTTAAAAAAGATGTTAAGAGTCCTGATTATGATTTAAATGGTCATAGTGTTAAAATAGAAGTAGAAAGAATTTAATATAATTATAGGGAGGAAGGTTAATTATGGATCAAATAAAAGTAGAATTAATACCTAGTGATTATTCAAAAGAAGATAATACACTTAATGTAGAAAAAGTAATAAGTGCAGCTGGTCACTATGCAGGTGTATGTTATGAAGAAGAGGGATTAAATAAATTATTAAAAGAAGACCCAGAAAAGACAGAAAAACGTGCAATGAGAGCTTTAAAGCAATGTCATCATAGTGTCTTTGGTCATACTCATATAACATTAAATATAGAAAATATTCCTAAGATTTTAGCAATGATTCTAAATAATGAAAAAGAGTATAATACAAGTGAAAAATCAGCTCGTTATACACCAGTTGTAAGAACTGATAATAGTATTATTACTAAAACTGAAGAAGAACTTTATAATAAATGGATGGATATTTTTACAGATAAAATAATAGAAGAGTATCCAGATAGTTTTACCTCATTTAAAATTAAGACATTATCTCAAGAAAATGCTAGATATTTAGTAACAACATTTATGCCTACTAAAATGGTATATACAACATCTATAAGACAAATAAACTATATAGTTTCTTGGATGTTTAAATATATTAATGAAAATGGTTATAAAGATGAGTTTAATAATAAATTATGTGATTCAATGATGGATTTTATATTTGAACTTGAAAGACTACATATAGTGATAGATGGGTTACTTACGAATGATAAAAATAGAAGTTTATCTTTATTTGGAAAAGATTTAGATAAAAAAGAAATTCATTATGGAGATAATTATTCAATTTTATATAAAGCATCTTTTGCAAGTGTTGCTCAAGCAAATAGACACAGAAGTATTTCATATCAAATTGAGATGGTCAATGAGAATAATAAAGAGTATTTTGTTCCTCCTATATTAGAAGATAATGATTCATTAGTTAATGAGTGGCTTACTGATATGGAAAAAGTAAAGGATGTTATTCCTCAAGGAGAACTTGTTAAAGTTTATGAATGTGATTCATTTGATAATTTAATTTCAAAAGCAAAAGAAAGATTATGTACACATGCTCAACTTGAAATTATGAGACAAACTAGAAAAACATTAGAAGAGTATTACAACAATTTAAGTCCTAATTGTTCATTGACTAAAGAAGATATTAAAAAGTATCTAAAAGGAGCAAGATGTACTTTCTCAGATTATAATTGTAATAGTGATTGAAAAGAAAAATTTAAGTTTTTCTTTTTTTTCGTCAAAATATTACAACTAGTTATGCATATAATTATACTGGTGATTATATGAAAATAAATTTTAAGAAGTTAATACTTATAATTTTAGGTACTATTTTAGTAGGTGGTATATTTGCAATGCTTACAATGGGTAAGAGTAGTTATAGTGATTTAAATAAACCATTTGATGTTCCTAGTATAGTATTTCCAATAGTATGGGTAATTCTCTATATTTTGATGGGAATATCTATTTATATTATTAGTGAAGATAAATATAAAGATAAGACTAAAGCATATACTTTATATATTGTTCAGTTAATAATGAATTCACTATGGACACTTTTCTTCTTTGGATTTAACTGGTATACATTTTCTGCTATATGGATCATTCTTCTTTTGATTGCAGTAATTCTTATGATTATTAGTTTCTTTAAAATAGATAAAAAAGCAGCATATCTACAAATACCATATGTATTATGGCTATTATTCGCATTATATTTAAATGTGTCAATTGCTATTATGAATTAATAAAAAAATATTGTGTAGTTTTATTCTAAGCATTATAATTAACTTATAATAGGAGGAGTAAAATATAATGAATAATGAAGAACAAAATGTAGTTGTAGAAGAAAAACCAGTAGTAGTTGAAGAACAAAAAACAGTTGTAACACCAGAAGTTAAGAATTCAAATAATAAAGGTAACGGAGGATATAAAGCAGTAATAGTATTATTATTACTTGTAATATTATGTGGTGTTGGATATTTTTGTTATGATAAAGGTATAATATTTAATAAAAAAGATAATAGTGAGACAAAAGAAGAAAATAAGAAAGAAAATAATAAAGAAAGAAAATTAACTGAAGAAGAAAAAGAAAAATTTAAAGAAAGAATAGAAACAATTACTAATACATTTGATATGTCTTTTCCAATAGAAGATGTTACTAAAATTAGTAATCAAGAATTATTATCTTTCGCATCTAGTAAACTAGCGAACAATAATGGTAGATTCAGTAGTGAAGAAGTAGAAAAATTAATTACAAAGTATTTTGGAAGTAATATTAAAATTACTCATGAAAATATACTATGTAGCATAGATAATGTTCCTTTCTATGATTATGATAGTACATCAAAACAATATATCTTCCATGAGAATCATCCAGGACATGGTGGCCCAAGTAGTGTACAAGGTTATTATTATTTTGTAGATGGAAAAGTAACTAATGAAAATAAAATAGTTATTAATTCTCATATTATTTATGGAATATATAAAGGTGATACTTGGGGACCACAAAATTCTTATTATAAGAGTGCACAAGATTCAAAAAGTGGTGAACCTATAATAGGTAAAAGAGATGGACAAGAAGATATTGAATTAACAGATGATTTATATAATAGTGTTAAAGATAAACTTCCTACTACTACATATACATTTGAAAAAGATAAAAATGGAAATTATAATTTAATTAGTATACAAGTAAAATAGGTACTTATTATAGTACCTTTTTTTATATCCTCATACAATATAATAAAGTAATTGAGGGGATAATTAATGTATAAAAAAATAAATATTAGATGTATTACTAATTGCTATAATTATGATTTAAAAATAAGTGATATTAATAATAATATAGTTAATTATAAAAAAGAAGGAAGAGACATTTACACCTTTTATGCACTTAAAGATGAAATATATATTATAGATATTAAAGTTTTAAATCATACCTTTCGTGGGGTAATAAAAGTAAATGAAGATTATAAAATATTATTTAATTTAAATTTATATATTAATAATCTTCAAAATATTACCTTTTTATTAGAAGACAGGAATTATCCTGGCTTAAAAATAGAGAAAGGAGAATTAATTTTATGGCAAAACCTTATACAATAAACATAGTAAATGGAACAGGACAAGCAAGTGTAGTTAATGATAGTTATACTGTATCATCAAGTGTAGTAGGATATGATAACACTTCTATTAATCCATCTAGTATTACTATTGATGGTTCTACAACAACACAAAACTTCACAATTGCAGCAGATGGTACGTTAACTCTACATGTAACAGAAGATGGAACAACTACTGGAACACCAGTAGTAGGAGCAACATTTAATAGAACAGATTCAGAAGGAAATATATATGGGAACGTAATTACAACAGATTCTAATGGGGACGCAGTATTTAATAATGTACCATTTGCAGAAACTGGAGCACCAATAATCTACTATAAACAAATCGCATCAGACGGGGATCATAACTTTGATAGCACTGTAAAAAACACTACTTTAACGACAAGTACTGAAACTCTACAAGTAGAAAATTCACTACCAACAACACAAACATTTAATTTAACTGATGCAAATTATGAAGGATTAACAATTGCAACAGGAACTATAACACTATCTTAGTTTAAGACGCTATAAGCGTCTTTTTTACATAAATTTACATCAATATTAATTAAAATAAACATAAAATGACACAAATCTAATAACGAAGTGTTATTATATTTATAGTGTATTACTAATAATTGGAGGATAATATGCAAGAAAATAATGAACAAGTAGTAACTGAAGAAGTTAAACCAGTTGAAGTTGTATCGGTTGATGAAATTGTTGGTCAACCTACTGAGTCAAATAATAGTAACAATAATTATAATAAAGGTAGAAGTACAAGAGAACTTGTGCTTATAGTAATTGCAGCTCTTACAATGATAGCATCAGGTGTATATTTTGCATTCTTTAATGAAGATGATGAAGAAGAATCAGGTAATAATAATCCTGAAACAGTAGAAAAAGAAGATACGAAAGATACAACAGGAGATGAAACTAATAATACTGCAAGTGGGAAAACTAAAACAGAAGAAAAATCTAGTATTGGACCTACTGTATACTATACAAATAGTTTTAATTCAGAAAAATACGATTTTAATGTTATTAAAAATTTAGTAACTAATGATACAATTACTGAACGTGACTTATCACAAGAAGGAAAGGAAATTACATATACATTTGCTATTGAAAATAAGAAAGTAGTTGTAAGTAATTCATATAATAGTAAATATACAATTAGTAAAATTAATAATGCTAAACAATTATTAGTAGCATCAATAGGTCAATCACCAAGAACAGGTGCATTTATTGTAACAGAAGATAATAAGCTATATTCAATAGGATTATATGGTGATAATAAAACAGATCAAGTAATTACTGATTGTAAAGAATTAGAAAATGTAGTTAAAGAAGAAAATAGCAATGTTAAGACTATAAGTTCTGGAACATTAGCAGCAAAGAATACAACAGGTGGAGAAGGTGCAGTTTTAATTGAAACTAATGATAATAATAAATATGTATTAACCACTAGAGAAATAAAAGATTAAATAATAAAATAGCAACCACCTAAGGTTGCTTTTTCTTTGACAAATAAGGAAAAATATGATATAATATGTAGTGCTTATGGGGGGATTTTGTGAGAAGACAAGAGGATAAAATTATAATACTTTTTAAAGAATTATTAGAAAAGAAAATAAAAGAATTAAAAAAAGATGATAATACTGTTAGATTATCTAATCAGATTGCTTGTTTAAATGAAATAATAGAAATTATGGAAGTTAATGAATTTGATTATATATCATCTAACATAATGCAAATTAGTTTAAATTTAAGTACTATATATGGTGATGAAGAAGCACTAAAAATAGAAATGGAGATTAGAGGATTACTAAGAAATGCTTTAAAATATAAAGATAATCCATATTTCCAAGATGAATATTTAAAAAGTACTAAAAAACTAAGAGGTTATTATCACAGATTTAATAACGAAAGAAAAAATCTTAAAGAAGAACATAGAGAACTTAAAGATAATATTATTAAATATGATAGTTACTTATATAAGATTAACTATGGTCAAAGATTTAGAAAAAATCAAATAGTAGATATACAACAATTCTTAGAAGAAGAAAATATAGATAAAAAAGTTGCTATTTATATACTTGAATCATTATTTATAAGAAATAATGAAATTGCTAATTCTACACCTAAGGAATTTATGAATTCAAGAGTATATAAAGAAAAATTATTAAAACTATTAACTATAGGTTTTGAACAATTTGATACAAGAATTAAAAACTATTCTAATGAAAAAGAACTTAAGGATATGGGGGAAATAATAGATAATACTATTGAATGTTGGGATTTATGTTATCAAGATTTTGAAACTAGTGGTTTTGAATGTCAATTGCCTACATTAGAAAACTATGATAAGTTTAAATTATACAATTTCTATGTTTTATTTATGGAAAAACTTCAAGGTAAAATGTTGGAACAATTAGATAATATTCAAGATAAAGATTTCTTTATGGATTTAGAAACAAAAAGAGAAATAATATTTGATTTCAATAAATATAAAAACTTATACTTATGTGTTCGTAATTTCTATGATGATATTTTTGATAAAATAATGGAAGAAATGAAATTAAACTCTAATGAAGTAGAACAAACGGTAGAAGAAGATGTTAATAAAATATTGTTCTTAAGAAATGATTCTGATGAAGTATTTATCATGAAAGATTTAGATAAGACTAATCCAGAATATTTACCTAAGATTGTTAAATTATTAAAAGATAAGAAAGCTGGATATACAGTAGATCAAAAGAATACTGATAAGCAAATTATTAGTAATGATAAACTAAGACAATTTAGAGAATTAAAAGATGATCAAATAAGAATAGTATATAGATATTTAAGTGATAATAAAGTTCTTATAATTGGTTGTGGAACTAAAAAAGATAATGTTGATTACAAATTATTGAATACTATGGCTAAACGTTATAATAAGTATTATAATAAGAATTTAATAGAACACTATATTGAACAATCGGATAAAGATTTTGATGAATGTATAGAGTTTTGTGAAAATAATAAAAGAAAGGGAACTAGATAATATGAAAAATGACAAAATAGAAAAATTACAAGATGAAATTTTATCAGAGATTAATAGTGATGAAAAGATAATTAATAATCTAAAAATATATGATGCTAGTTTTGATAAAATTAAAATGGCTAAGTTTACTCAAAATGATAAGAAATATGATAAAAATTTTCAAGAAGGTCTAGACGAGTATATGAAGTATTTAATAACTACATATTATTTAGATGAGGATTATTTTTACAATATAATTAATAATCTTAATACTGATGATTTTGAATATTTAATAGAGTATCTTAAAAAAGATAAGAGTGTTGAAAGCAAAGATATTAGTGTAAAGGTTCTTGAAAAGAAGAAGGAAAACAAATAGTTTTCCTTTTTATTTTCAATAAAAACGTTGACATAATAAGACTTTCATGATAAAATCATTAATGTTTGAAGCTTCATGCTTTAAACCGCATTGAAGAGGTTTTAAAACGTAAGTACCTTTAGAGCGAGTCTTGAAAATTTAAAGGAGGTTATTACGTAACTGAAGGAAGTGAAATCTTTGTTGAAAAGATTACAAATGCTAACAGTGGTGATGTTGTTAAATTTGATCAAGTATTAATGCTTGATAACAAAGTTGGAAGTCCTTATCTTACTGGTGTTACAGTTGAAGGTGAAGTTCTAAAGAATGGTAAACAAAGAAAAATTAAAGTATTCAAATATAAGAACAAATCTAGATCTAACCGTAAAACTCAAGGACATAGACAACCTTATACAAAAATTAAAATTACTAAAATCGCTTAATTATGATTAAAGTAGAAGTAAAGAAGGAAAAGGGTAAGTATACGGGTGTTAAAATACTAGGACATGCTATGTATGATGATTATGGTAAAGATATTGTATGTAGTGCAGCAAGTAGTATTGTAACAACAACAGTTAATGGTATACTTTCATTAAAAAAAGGTAGTCTAAGTTATATGATTAGTAAACAAGGAATGAATATCAAAGTATTATCAGATGATAATAATACTCAAATATTAATTCAAAATATGATAAGTTTACTAAAAGAATTAGAAAAAAATTATAAAGATAATATACAAGTAAAGTAAGGAGGAATTATTGTGAAACTATTAAAGTTAAATATTCAATTATTCGCTCACCATAAAGGTCAAGGTTCTACATCAAATGGACGTGATTCAGCAGGACGTAGACTTGGAGCTAAAAGAGCTGATGGACAAACTGTTACAGCAGGTTCAATTTTATATCGTCAAAGAGGAACTAAAATATTCCCAGGAAAGAACGTAAGACGTGGTAGCGATGATACATTATATACAACAGTAGACGGAGTTGTTAAATTCGAAAGAGTTGGAAGAAAAACTCAAGCTTCTGTTTATCCAGTTGAAAGTAAATAAGACCTAGTTAGGTCTTTTTATTTTGTATTTGTGTGATATAATAGTATTACTATTTAAAGGAGTTTTTTATGAAAATAACTGTAGTTGGAGCTGGATATGTAGGATTATCTTTAGCAACTTTATTAAGTAAAGATAATGAAGTTGTTTTATTAGATATTATAAAAGAAAAACTAGATATGATAGATAATAGAATAAGTCCAATAAAAGATAAAGATATTATAGATTATTTTAAAAATAAAAAATTAAATTTGAAAACTACATTAGATTATAAAGAAGCATTTATTGATAGCAACTTTATTATTATTGCAACTCCAACTGATTATAATACAGAAACAAAAGTATTTGATACAAGAAGTGTAGAAGAAAATATAGAAAAAATAATACAAGTAAATAGTGATGCTACTATAATTATTAAATCAACTGTACCTATAGGCTATACTAAAAATATTAGAAAAAAATATATCAAGAATAATATTATATTTTCTCCTGAATTTTTAAGAGAAGGAAAAGCTTTATATGATAATTTGTATCCATCTAGAATAATAATAGGAGATAAAAGTAGTGAAGCTAAAGAATTTGGAGAGCTTTTAAAAAATAGTTCTTTAAAAAAAAATGTAGTAGTTAAATATATGGATTCAAATGAAGCAGAATCAGTAAAACTATTTTCAAATACATATTTAGCTCTTAGAATATCTTATTTTAATGAATTAGATACATTTGCTAAGAAGAATAATTTAAATACAAAAGATATAATAGAAGGTGTATCTCTTGATCCAAGAATAGGTGATTTTTATAATAATCCTTCTTTTGGATATGGAGGTTATTGTCTTCCTAAAGATACTAAACAATTACTTTCTAATTATGAAAATATTCCACAAAACTTAATAGAATCAATAATTAAATCTAATGATACAAGAAAACATTTTATTTCAGAAGATATAATAAATAAAAAACCTAAATTAGTAGGTATTTATAAATTAAGTATGAAAAAAGATTCAGATAATTATAGACAATCAGCTATATTAGATATAATTAATATTTTAAAAGATAATAATATAGATATGATTATTTATGATGAGACAATAAGAGATAATAGTTTTAATGGAATAAAAGTAGTAAATGATTTAAAAGTTTTTAAAAAAGAAAGTAGTATTATTTTAGCTAACAGAATTGATAAAGATTTAAGTGATGTAGATAATAAAGTTTATACGAGGGATATATTATTTAGAGATTAAACATTATTTACATTCAGGGAGGTTAAGTTAAATGAAAACATATTTAATTACAGGTGGGGCTGGTTTTATTGGTTCTAATTTAACAGATAGATTATTAGAAGATGGAAACAATGTAATTGCTATTGATAATTTTTGTAGTTTTTATAATCCAAAATTAAAAGAGAAAAATATAGAAAATGCACTTAAGTATGGTAATTATAAATTATATAGAGAAGATATAAATGATAGAAGAAAATTAAGCGATATATTCAAAAATAATAAAATAGATTGTGTAGTTCATTTAGCTGCTCAAGCTGGTGTTAGACCATCTATAAAGGATCCTCTATATTATGAAAAAGTTAATATGCAAGGTACATTAAATTTAATTGAGGAAATGAAAAACAATTATGTTAAAAAATTCTTATTAGCATCTTCTAGTAGTGTATATGGAAATTCTAATGATATTCCATTTAATGAGAATATGTCAACTGATAGATGTATTAGTCCATATGCTGCTACTAAAAAAGCAGATGAAGTAATGAGTTATGTATATCACAATTTATATGGTATGAATGTTATTATTCCAAGATTTTTTACTGTGTATGGACCTAGACAAAGACCAGATCTTGCAATAAGTAAGTTTACTGATTTAATATATAATGATAAAAAAATACCTATGTATGGAGATGGAAGTACTTTTAGAGATTATACATATATAGATGATATAGTAGATGGAATTGTTAAATGTGCTCTTTATTTGGATAAAGAAGATGTTTATGAAATATTAAATTTAGGTAGTTCTAATCCAATTACTTTAAAGAAAATGATAGAAGTAATAGCTAAAGAATTAAATAAAGAACCTGATATAGAACAACTTGATATGCAAAAAGGAGATGTATCTGGTACTTATGCTGATATAACGAAAGCAAAAGAATTAATTGGATATGAACCTAAAGTAAGTTTTGAAGAAGGAATAAAAAGATTTGTAAAGTATTATAAGAATAATAGAATCTAATTTACATGTTAAAAAATTAATGTTATAATACTGCTAGTTAAAAGGAGGGGATAGTATGTTTGTAGATGAGGTCATTCTAAATGTAATAGCGGGTTCAGGTGGAGATGGATGTACTGCTTTTAGACGTGAAAAATATGTTGAAATGGGTGGACCATTTGGTGGTAATGGTGGTAAAGGATCAGATATAATATTTAAAGTTGATGAAGGATTACATACACTTCTTGATTTACGTTACCAAAAACAAATAAAAGGTAGTAAAGGAGAAAACGGTAAAGGTAAGAATCAACATGGTAAAAATAGTCCTGATGTTATAGTTAAAGTACCACTTGGAACAGTAGTTACTGATATGGATACTGGACTAATAATTTGTGATTTAAAGAAAAAAGATGATAGCTTTATTGTTGCTAAAGGTGGACGTGGTGGAAGAGGAAATACTGCTTTTAAAACTCAAACTAATACAGCTCCAGACTTTAGTGAAAATGGTGAACCAGGAGAAGAAAGAACTTTAAAGGTAGAAGTTAAGATGCTTGCAGATGTAGGACTTGTTGGTCTTCCAAGTGTTGGTAAAAGTACAATTATTTCATCTATTTCTAGATCAAAACCAAAGATTGCAGCTTATCACTTTACAACATTATCTCCTAATTTAGGAGTTACTAAAACAGATGATAATTATAGTTATGTAGTAGCGGATCTTCCTGGACTTATTGAAGGAGCAAGTCATGGTGAAGGACTTGGAGATAAATTTTTAAGGCATATAGAAAGAACTAAAGTTATCGCACATGTTATAGATATGGCTTCAGTTGAAGGAAGAAATCCATATGAAGATTATGTATTAATTAATAAAGAATTAGAAGAGTTTAATCCAAAACTACTTAAAAAACCAATGATTATAGTAGCTAATAAAATGGACTTAGAAGAAAGTTATGAAAATTTAAAAAGATTTAAAGAAAAAGTTAGTGATAAAGAAATATTTGAAGTAAGTGGAGCTACGGGTGAAGGATTAAGAGATGTAGTTAATTATCTTGGAAAATTATTACAAGAGTTACCAGAAGAAGAATTATTTGATGATGATAAGATAGAAAGTCATGTTCTATATAAATTTAAAAAAGAAGAAAAATATACTATTGAAAGAGAAGATGATGTTTGGGTAATTAAAGGTGATGAAATAGAAAAACTATTTAAAATGACTAAATTTTCATCAGATGAAGCAGTATATAGATTTGCTAAAAAGTTAACAAGAATGGGAATAGATAAGAAACTTGAATCACTTGGAGCTAAAGAAGGAGATCAAGTAAGAATTCTAGATTTCTATTTTGATTATAGAAAATAGTTTTAATTTTAAAAAAATATGATATAATCATTATAGAATAGAGGTGCTAGGATGAAGAGTATTAGTTTTTTAGAAGAAAATGGTGTTGATATTAAGAATAGTTTAGAACTTTTAGGTGATGAAGCTACATATAATGAAACTGTAGGAGAATATCTAACAGGAGTTTATGATAAACTAAATCAATTAGTTGACTTTTTAAAGAAAGGTGATTTAGAAAATTATAGTATTTATGTACATTCTTTAAAAAGTGATTCTAAGTATTATGGTTTTATGAAGCTTGCCGATATTGCATATGAACATGAAATGAAAAGTAAAGCCAATGACATGGGATATGTACAAAGTCATATTTCTGATTTAGTTAATGAAGGAAATAATACAATTCGTCTTTTGAATGAATATGTTGAAGGTGAAAAACCAGAAGAAAAGAAAGAAGAAAAACAAGATATAGTAGTTTTTGATAAGAAAACAATACTAGTAGTAGATGATTCTAATATTGTTAGAAACTTTGTTAAAAGATCTTTTGATACTAAATATAATGTAGCAAGTGCTGAAGATGGAGAAGGAGCTATTAAAATAATAGAAGCTAATAAAGATAGTGATATGATTGAAGCAATACTACTTGACTTAAATATGCCTAAAGTAGATGGTTTTGGAGTACTTGAATACATTAAAACTAATAATCTATTTAAAAAGATGCCTGTATCAATAATATCTGGAGATTCATCAAAAGAAACGATAGATAAAGCTTTTACTTATCCAATTGTTGATATGTTACCTAAACCTTTTAATGATCAAAATGTAAAAGCTGTAATAGATAAGACATTAATTTATAAACAATCTTAAAAACACTTATTTAAAGTGTTTTTTTAATTAATACTAGATTATAAATAATAATCGTGTTAAAATAATATAGAAAAAGAGGAGGATTAATATGAGTGGACATTCAAAATGGGCAACTATACATAGAAAAAAAGGAGAATTAGATGCAGCTCGTGGTAAAGTATTTCAAAAGTTAGCTAAAGAAATATATGTTGCAGCTAAACAAGGAACACCTGATCCTGCAAGTAATGCTTCTTTGAGAATGGTTATTGAAAAAGCAAGAAGTGCTAATATGCCTAAAGATAATATTGAAAAAGCTATTCAGAAAGCTAAAGGAGCTAGTGAAGGTGAAAACTATGAATTCATTAGATATGAAGGATATGGACCTAGTGGAGTAGCTATTATTGTTGATTGTTTAACTGATAATAGAAATAGAACAGCAGGAGATGTAAGAAGTAAATTTACTAAACGTGGTGGTAATTTAGGAACTGCTGGAAGTGTAAGTTATATGTTTGAAAGAAAAGGAATCATTACTATTCCTAGTGAATATGATGAAGAAGAAATGATGATGACTGCTCTTGATGCAGGTGCTGATGATTTTGAAACAGAAGATGATGTTTATGTAATTACTACTAAACCTGAAGATTTTGTTAAAGTAAAAGAAAGCTTAGAACAAGCTGGAGTAAAAGAATTCTTAACAAGTGAAGTAACATTTACACCAAATAATATGGTTGAGTTAACAGATTCTGAACAAGTAGAAAAAGTACATAGTTTAATAGAAGCTTTAGAAGAACTTGATGATGTACAAGATGTATATTGTAATTTAAAAGAAGATTAGTCTTCTTTTTTTATTTTTATATTGACAAACAAACGTACGAAATATATAATTAATTTATAATTATTTCATGAGGAAAATATGAAGCAAGGTAAAATTTGTATATGATAATTAATTATGGCAAATTTACCATAATTAAAAGTCAGAAAATGAACTTATTTGTCTAGCTAATTTAGAAAGTTTGAACTCTGTTTTTATTAATGAAGGATTAAAACAATCAGAAAGATTAGAAAAACTAAATAAAATAGCTATATCTCAAATGAAAATATTAAATAATAGTGATTTAGATTATACTTATAATGATGAAAAACAAATTAGTTTTCAAAATAATTAATTATTGATATAATTGTATAGGAGGGTATTTTATGTATGATTATATGAAAGGACTTGTTACTGATATAAGACCTGAAGGTATTACCTTAGAAGTTAATAATATTGGTTATTTTATAAATGTAGCTAATCCTTATACTTTTGAAATAAATAAAGATACAACAGTATATTTACATCAACAAATAAAAGAAGATGAACATAATTTATTTGGTTTTAAAACTAAAGATGAGAAGAGTTTATTTTTAAGACTTATTAGTGTTAAAGGACTTGGTTGTAAGATGGCTTTACCGATTCTTGCAACTGGATCAATTGATGGTATAATTGATGCAATTGATAAAGAAAATATTTCTTATTTAAAGAAATTTCCTAAGATTGGTGATAAATTAGCTAAACAAATGATTCTAGATTTAAAAGGTAAAATGGAGTCTAAAATAGGAGATGTAAGTAGTAATGTAGATCATAGTAATAGTGAATTACATGATGCTTTAATTGGACTTGGATATAAAGATAAAGAAATAAAGGGAATACTTGATAAAGTTGATTATAATTTAACTATAGGAGAACAAATAAAAGAAGCATTAAAATTATTACTAAAATAGGAGGGTATTATGGACGAGAGAATTGTTACAACTAGAGAAATAGATGATGATGGAATACTTGATAATAGTATTAGACCTGAAACAATAGATGAATATATTGGACAAAAAGATGTTAAAGAAAATATTAAAGTATTTGTAGAAGCAGCTAAAAAGAGAAATGAATCACTTGATCATGTTCTTTTATATGGTCCTCCTGGATTAGGAAAAACAACGCTTGCATATATTATTGCAAATGAACTTGGGACAAATATTAAAACAGCAAGTGGACCTAGTATCGAAAAGTCAGGAGATCTTGCTGCAATACTTTCAACTCTTGAAAAAGGTGATGTACTATTTATTGATGAGATACATCGTATGCCAAGATATATTGAAGAAATATTGTATCCTGCTATGGAAGATTTTACATTAGATATAATTATAGGGTCAGAGGGAAATACTAGAAATATTAAAATAGATTTACCACCATTTACTTTAGTAGGAGCAACAACAAGAGCAGGAGATTTATCCGCACCATTAAGAGATAGGTTTGGTATTATTTCTAAATTACAATATTATACAGTAGAAGAATTAACTGAAATTATTAAAAGAACTTCTCGTGTTTTAGATATTGAAATAGAAGATAATGCTGCAGTAGAACTTGCATCACGTAGTAGAGGTACACCAAGAATAGCTAATAGATTATTTAAAAGAGTAAGAGATTTTGCAATAGTAGAAGATAAAAAATGTATAGATAAAGAAGTAGTTGATAAAGCCTTATCTCGTCTTAAAGTAGATGAAATTGGTTTAGATGAGACTGACCATGAATTATTACTTGCAATAATTAATAAATTTAATGGTGGACCAGTAGGAGTAGAAGCAGTAGCTAGTGCAATTGGAGAAGAAGTAACTACTATTGAAGATGTATATGAGCCATATTTACTTCAAACTGGACTTCTAAAGAGAACTACTAGAGGAAGAGTAGCAACAGAAAAAGCTTATGAAGTATTAAAAATAGAATACAAAAAATAAATATATTCTCGTAATATATTTATTTTTGTGTTATAATCATTATTAGTTTTTAGGAGGAAGTATGAAAACAGAAGATTTTGATTATAAATTACCTGAAGAATTAATCGCACAAACACCACTTAAGAAAAGAGATTCATCTAGACTTCTTGTACTTGATAAAGAAACAGGTGAAGTTGAACATAAACATTTTTCTGATATCATTGATTATTTAGAAGAAGGAGATACTCTAGTATTAAATGATACTAAAGTATTACCTGCAAGACTAATTGGAGTAAAAGAAGAAACTGATGCAGTTATTGAAGTTTTACTTCTTAAAAATTTAGAGAATGATACTTGGGAATGTTTAACTAAACCTGCTAGAAGAATTAAAGTAGGAACAATTGTATCTTTTGGTAATGGTGAATTAAAAATGAAATGTACTGGAGTATATGATGAAGGTATTAGACACTTTGAAATGATATATGATGGAATATTCTATGAAATACTTGATAAACTTGGTACTATGCCACTTCCTCCATATATTCATGAAAAACTAGATGATCAATCAAGATATCAAACTGTATATGCAAAAGAACTTGGTAGTGCAGCAGCACCTACTGCAGGACTTCATTTTACAAAAGAATTACTAAAAAGAATAGAAGATAAAGGTATTAATATATGTTATGTTACACTTCATGTTGGACTTGGTACATTTAGACCTGTAAGTGTTGATAATATTAAAGAACATGAAATGCATAGTGAGTATTATACTATGTCAAAAGATGTTGCAGATAAATTAAACGAAACAAAGGAAAATGGTAAAAGAATAATAGCTGTTGGAACAACATCTACAAGAACACTAGAAACTATTGCAACTAATAATAATGGAAAGTTTATAGAGTGTAGTGGATGGACTAAAATATTTATTTATCCTGGTTATGAATTTAAAGCTATAGATTGTTTAATTACTAATTTTCATTTACCAAAATCAACACTTGTAATGCTTGTTAGTGCTTTAGCTGGAAGAGAAAATATTTTAAATGCTTATAATATAGCTGTACAAGAAAAATATAGATTCTTCTCATTTGGAGATGCAATGTTTATAAAATAGAATTAGAATTAATTCTATTTTTTATGTAAAATTTTGAAATAAAATAACTAAAATTATTGAATTTATTTATAAAATATATTATTATTAGTATAGTAGGTTAGTGTGTAGAGTTATACTATGAGAGGTGAAATATTATATGGATTTTGAACAAGAAAATAAGGAAACAAAAGAGAAAAAACGTAGTCATAATGGTTTAGTAGCTCTTGTTATTTTATTATTAGGTATTAGTATTGGTTATGCCGCACTTACAACTACATTAGTTATTAATGGTGAATCAACTATTAAAAAAGTAGTTTGGAATATACATTTTGCTAATACTAAAACTGAAGATGGTAGTGTTTCTATTGATACTGCTCATGGTGAAAAGGCTGCATATATTCCTAATACAGATGAAACTAAAGTTGAATATAAAGTTTCATTAAAACAACCAGGAGATTTTTATGAATTTACTGTAGATGTTGTAAATGATGGTACATTAGACGCTAAGATATCTAGTAGACCTACATTACTTGGAACAGATGGTTATAATCAATATGTAGAATATACAACAGTATGGAATGATGATCAAACTAAATCACCAGATGCAAATGATGTTATTGAAGCTGGTCATTCAAGAAAAGCAAGAGTAAAAATCAAGTATAAAGATGATATGAGATTAGAAGATATACCTGATGAAGATAAAGTATTAGAATTTACATATTCTATGAATTTTGTTCAAGCTAACTAAATAATACATAAAAAAAGAAAAAAGGGAGTATGTTATGAGTAAAAGAATGGTTAAAAACATTAGTATTTTATCCTTACTTTTTATTTATACCATAGTATATAGATTATATATTTTTGAACGAGTACTCAAATACTCAGAAGTAATTACAGCAGCTTTCTTAATGGTACTTGCATTTATATCTATATTACTTTTAGGTTATAAAAAAGATAAAAAGACGCAGATAAAACAAAATGTAACTAGAATGACAATTTCTATTATAATTATATTTTTCTTGATATCATATGGATTAGGATTTTTTGTAGGATTCTTAAAAAATGCTTATTCCTTAGCACCTAGTGCGATATGTGATAACTTATTCGCACCTGTTATAATAATAGTTTCTACAGAAATAATTAGATATGTAATTATAAGTAGTAATAAAGATAAGAAAACAGTCATTATTTTAACAACTGTTTTATTAACAATACTTGAATTGTTTATTACATTAAAACCACTTAACTATGCAGATTTTGCTGGATTATTTAAAGCAATAACAGCAACAGTTTTACCTATAGTTTCTAAAAATATTGTTATAAGTTATTTAGATTTTCATGTAGGATATAAATCAGGTTTAGTATATAGGTTGATAATGGATATTTATATGTTTATAATGCCTATTGTTCCTGATCTTGGAGATTATTTAACTTCAATGATAGGAATTGGTTTACCATTTATAATATATATTTATGCTAGTAGAACAATTAATGAATATAATAATGGTATAGAAAGAACATATGGAAGAAGGACACTTAGATGGTTTGATATTCCGGCATATTTATTCTTGGTAATATTAATATGTTTGATTTCAGGATTTTTCCCATACTTTTTAATTGGTATAGGTTCTGAATCAATGACACCTAAAATTAATAAAGGTGATGCGGTATTAATACATAAAGTAGATGAACCTAAAGAATTAAAAGTAGGGGATGTAATAGCCTTTAGATTAAAAGATAAAACAATTGTACATAGACTAGTTAAAATAGAAAAAGATAAAGATAAGAATAAAACATATTATCGTACTAAAGGTGATGCTAATAATTCTATAGATAATATAAATTTAACATTTGATAATATAAGAGGAAAAGTAATATTGGATATTCCTTATATTGCATATCCTACTATATATTTAACTGAATTTTTGAATGGAGAGAAATAAGAATGAAAAGAGAAATAAAAATATTAATTTTAGTAATTTGCTTACTAGCAGCAATTGGAGGATCTGTATATTTATACTTACATAATTTGTATACATATTTAATTGTTGTAGGAGTAGCTGCAGTTTTAATCGCACTTGGTTTAATAATATATATTGTTAATACTAGAAATGAAGAGGCCGTATACAAGAATAATTTAAAGAAGATATTAAGTTATTATGATGCAGTTCTTGTACAAAGTTATAATTTTCCTAATTTAAAAGGAAAAAATATAATTAAAATAACTAATATTGAAGATTTAATAGATGCTCAAATAGAAATAAGAAAACCTATCTATTATATGATAGAAGGAGAAGATTCATGTTCATTTGTTTTACTTGATAATAATGAAGCTTGTATATATATACTTAAACAAAATGAACAAGTTGAATCACCTTTAGAATTAATTATAGCTGAGTATGAAAAAAATAATGATATAGATGAAAGCTTACTTGAAGATATTGAAAAAACTACGATTATTAAATTAAATAATATGAAATCATTTAAAGTATCTCCATATAAGAAAAAAGAAAATTCTAATATTGAAGAAAATAGTGATTATGTAGAATTAGATAAAAATGTAGAAAATGGTATAGTTAATAAAAAAGAGAAAACTATTCCTGAAAAAGAAGAAAAAGTAGAAGAAACAATAAAAGAAGCACCAAAAGAATATAGTGTAAAAAATGATTTTGTTGAAAACAACTCATCTGATGATGAAGATGTAGAAACAATTTAAAGTAATACTTTGTATTACTTTTTTTATTATGTTATAATTATATTGAAAGTGAGGTAATATTATGGAATTAAAAGGATCAAAAACTGAACAAAACTTATTAGCAGCATTTGCAGGAGAAAGTCAAGCTAGAAATAAATATACTTATTTTGCTTCTAAAGCAAAGAAAGATGGTTATGAACAAATTGCTGCTATATTTGAAGAAACAGCTAATAATGAAAAAGAACATGCTAAAATGTGGTTTAAAGAATTAAATGGAGGAGAAGTTCCTTCAACTATAGATAATTTAAAAGCAGCAGCAGATGGAGAAAATTATGAATGGACAGACATGTATGAAGAGTTTGCTCGTGTTGCTGAAGAGGAAGGATTTAAAGATATAGCACGTAAATTTAGAGGAGTAGCTGAAATTGAAAAACATCATGAAGAACGTTATAGAAAATTACTTAAAAATATAGATGATGAAGTAGTGTTCTCTAAAGATGAAGATGTTATTTGGATTTGTCGTAATTGTGGACATGTTGTAATTGGTAAGAAGGCACCTTTAGTTTGTCCAGTATGTAATCATCCACAAAGTTATTTTGAAGTTAAATCTGAAAACTATTAATATTGAAAAATAAATATTAGTGTGTTAAAATAATAATGTCATTTGGCATTATTATATGGTCTGTTGGTGAAGTGGTTTAACACGCGCGCCTCTCAAGCTCGTATTCACGGGTTCGAACCCTGGAGGTTTAGAATGGGAAAAGTTAAAATATCTGATTTATTAAATGGAAAAATAGATAGTAAATTATTAGTTAGACTTGATGATGTTTTTAATAATGATAAATTATTTGATACTTTTATTAATAATATAGATAATATAGAATTACTTAAAGTATTTCATTTAATTAATAAAAGTATAAAAAAGAATAGTATTAATATTAGTACTAATATAATTAAAAAATTAGATAGATTAAGCCAAAAATATGTTAAAATGATTCATTTAAAATATATACCTTCTAATATTCTTGATCGTCTTGATGATAATCATTCTTACTCAATGGAATATAGAAAGATTGCAGATAGTATACCTAGATTTTCTTTAAGTGAAATGTTTTCATATACGAATTCTAAAAAATGCCCATATGAATTAAATGGTGTATCTTTAATAACACCTACAAGAACTATATCTGTATTTTGTGAAAGTTATTATGATAATATTTATGGAACAGGTCATCATGATAAAAGATTTAGTGAAATATCAAAAGCCGTTTACTGTAGAAATTTTGAAAATGCTCAAAGTGGTTCTGATATACAAATTAGATATGTTAATAAACCTACACAAGATAAGCATCATACAGTTCTTGTAATGGTTGAGGTTCCTTATCCAATTAATAGTAGTCAATTAAGATCACTTGAATATTTAAATGAGGAAATCAAAAAATATGAAAATGATAAAAAAGTTACTTTTGAAGTTGATACTGCAGTAAGAGATTGTTTTGAAAATATTCATAATAATTTTGATATTAAAACTTCTAATAATCTTGATTTATTACTTCAAAATGTTACGATAAATAATAATTTAAAGAATTCGGTTGAACAAAGATATAGATTAGGATATCCTAATTATGAAAATCATTATAATGATAGTGAATATAAATTATTTAATACTAAATCAAAGAGTATTTAATTAAAAGCAATTTCTACATCTAGATTATTATCGGTTATAGCAATAAATAAAAATATAGCTCCACTTAAAGCTACAAATAACGAACCAAGAAAAGACAAATATATTAAGTCTTTTTTCTTTTTACTATAATATGGTTTAATACTTTTAATATCACTAATTGAGTTCTTTAAAAAATATAAATATACAATTATTAAAATACTAAATATTAATATAGTAATATTTTGATATTTATTTTTACTATTTAAATCATTATTTTTGTAGTACTTTCTTTCAAAACTATTACCATACCAACTTAAGAATATTATTCCTAAATAAATAATCCATATATAATCTTCAATAGTTATTTGTTTTAGCTTTTCTTTTAAGTCATTATTATTCATATTTTAATATATGAAAATATATAATTTACTATGTATAAAATTATTTACAAAAATTAATCTTTAAATTATAATACTTATTGGACTGATTAATAGGAGAGACATTATGAAAAAAGTTTTTGGAATTTCAGATAGTAAATATGCATATTTTTATGAGATTGAAATAGATAATTTAGATGATATAGTATCTGAATTAGATGATAGATTTTTTATGCAAAAAAAAGATATAGTATTATGTGATTTTTATAATCATGAAGTACATAATTATGGAAGATATCAAAATGATATAAATAACGGTTATGCGAATGTTATAGATACTAAAATAATGCATATAGATAAAAGAAACTGTGGTATATCTTTAGCACCAACGAATCCTAGATTTGGAGTTATAGAGTTAACTATTACATATCCATCACAAGTATCTAAAATAATAAGAAATACTTTTAATATAGATTATTATAGTGAACAATATAAGGTAATTGACTTTACAGATATGATAAAAGTAGTTAATGCTATAGATAATATTCCTAATGATTTTAAATATGATAGTGTAGTAGATAAAAGACTTAAATATATGAATATAGGTTTTAATTATAATAAAAAAGATGCAACAGATATAAATAAAGATATATTTTTAAATGAAAAAGAAAAAGGTATGGCTTTAAATGATTATTATAATGTAATTACAAAACTTGCAGATAATATGAGATTTAAATTAGTGGCTACTTATAGTTTAAATGAAGAGTATAATGAAGAAATAGAAAATATGAAGAGATATGCAGTTAGAAACTCTAAATTAATTGAAATGCCTATATTTAATTCATTGCTTAAGAAATTAAGAGTAAGAGTTGATAATTTTGATGTTGTAAATAAAGAAAAAAAGTTAGAAAAAACTAATTATAATGATAAATATAATGTTTATTTACAAAAAGGTAATAATTGTGATATTATATAGTTAATATTGAAACACGATGATGAAGCTTGGAAACTTCTAGTGATATAGTTTAAAGAGATTCTTCTAGAATAAGTAAGGTGGAACCGCGAATAAAATCGTCCTTACATTTTAGGGGAATCTTTATTTTTTAAGGAGGAAAATATGGAAAAATTAACAATGGAAAAACTAGTAAATTATTGTAAACAATATGGATTTATATTTCAAGGTAGTGAAATATATGGAGGACTTGCAAATACATGGGATTATGGTCCATTAGGGGTAGAGTTTAAAAATAATGTAAAAAAGGCATGGTGGAAAAGATTTGTCCAAGAAAGTAAAAATAGTTATGGATTAGATGCTGCTATAATAATGAATCCTAGAGTTTGGGAAGCAAGTGGTCATGTTGGTAGTTTTACAGATCCATTAATTGATTGTAAGAATTGTAAGACTCGTCATAGAGCAGATCATTTAATTGAAGGATTTACAGATGAAGTAGTACCTGACACTATGACAGATGAAGAAATGGTTAAATATATAAATGATAATAAAATTCCATGTCCAAAATGTGGAAAGAGTGATTATACTGATATTCGTGAATTTAACTTAATGTTTGAGACAAATAGAGGTGTTGTAAAAGATGCTACTTCAACAGTATATTTAAGACCAGAAACTGCTCAAGGTGAATTTGTAAATTTCTTAAATGTGCAAAGAACTATGAGAGCAAAGATACCTTTTGGAATAGGTCAAATAGGTAAATCATTTAGAAATGAAATAACACCCGGTAATTTTACTTTTAGAACAATAGAATTTGAACAAATGGAACATCAATTATTCTGTAAAGAAGGGACTGATAGTGATTTCTATAAATTTTATAAAGAAAAAGCAAAGAAATTTTTAATAGATTTAGGAATAAAAGAAGAATTAATTAGATTTCATGATCATGATAAATTATCTCATTATGCTAAAGAAGCATGTGATATTGAGTATAAATTCCCATTTGGTTTTAGTGAACTTTGGGGTACACATAATAGAACTAATTATGATTTGTCTCGCCATGAGGAGTATTCTAAAACAGAAATGAAATATTTAGATCCAGAAACTAACGAAAAATATGTACCTTATGTAGTTGAATCTTCAGTTGGATGTGATAGACTTGCACTTGCATTATTATGTGATGCTTATAATGAAGAAGAATTAGAAAATGGAGAAACAAGAGAAGTATTAAAAATATCTCCAATTTTAGCGCCTTATAAAGCATGTGTTTTACCACTTGCTAAGAAGTATCACAGTGAAAAAGCAGAAGAAGTATTTAATATGCTATCTAAGAATTTTATGACTACATATGATGAATCTGGATCAATTGGTAAAAGATATAGAAGACAAGATGCTATAGGTACACCATTCTGTATAACAATAGATGATGAAACAATTAATAATAATACAGTAACAATACGTAATCGTGATACTATGGAACAAATTACTCTTAAAGTAGATGAAGTAGTAGAATATATAAAAAAGGAAATAGAGTTTTAATGAGACCAGTTATAGGAATAGTTGCAAGAAGTGAAGAAAATGAAAACGGTTCTTCTATGCTTTATGTATTTGAAGCAGTAAGACAAAGTATAATTAATTCTGGAGGAGAACCACTATTACTTCTTCCTCCACAAGACTTAGATTACTATAAGACAAGAAATAGAGATTATCCAGAATTTACAATAGAAGAAGAAAAAAGAATGTTAAAATGGTTAGATATGTGTGATGGTATTGTTTTACCAGGTGGATATAAACTAACTAATTTTGATAGATATGTAGTTGAATATGCGACAGAAAAAGATGTTCCAATATTAGGAATATGTTTAGGTATGCAGATACTTTCTTGTTATAAAGAGGATATAGAAATTGTTCCAATAGATGAAAATCATTTAAATCATAAACAAGAAAGTAGTGATGGAGTTAGTCATAGAGTAGATATAAAAAAAGATAATATACTTTATGATATCTTAAAAAAAGATAGTATTATGGTTAATAGTTTTCACAAAAAGCAAGCAACACCTAATAAATACTATGAAGTTATTGCTTATTCAGAAGATGGAATAATAGAAGCAATACAAAATAAAAAGAACACCTTTAATCTTGGTGTTCAGTGGCATCCAGAAAAGAATTACTTAGATGATGAAAATTCTAAAAAAATTATGGATGCATTAATAGAATATAGTAAAAATAGAGTTAAAATTAACAAATAGGGGGATTTGCATGAATAAAGGTTATTTCTACTATGAAAAAGAAAATAAAGAGGTTAATAAACTTTTTAAAAGATATTTTGAATTAGATAAAAATAATCCTATAGAAATAGGAAAATGGATTCATGAATTATGTAATTATAAAGAAGAAGTTCATGCCAAAATACATATTGCTTTAGCTAGAGATTTATTAGGTAGTGGTTTTTTAAGTTCTAATGATTTCGATAATCAAAGTGATTATATGGAAAGATATAATAATATTGAACAATTATTTAAACTAGGTGAAGATGAAAAAGAATTATCTGATTGCCTAGTGAGTAGATATATAGGTTCAGTAAAATTATTTGGTAGACCATCAGATTATGTAGAATATCTATCAGATATATATAGTGATAGATTTATAAAACATCCTAATGTTGATAAAATAGAATTAATAAAAAGAGGTAAAAGTTATACTGAATACATAAAAAAATAAAGAAGTTAATCTTCTTTATTTTCTTTTTCTTTTACTTCTTCATCTTCTTGTTCAGAATTTTCAGTAGTTATTTCTTCTTCTTTTTCATTTGGTTCATTTACTTTTACTTCTTCATTACAACTATTACATTCTTGAACATCAGATTTATTTTTTTTCTTACCTTTCATTTTGATCACCATTAATACTATTTACAAAAATACTAATTATATACATAAAATGTAAAGTAAAAATAAAAAAATTTAAAAAAAATAATTATTATGATAAAATAATTATAGTAGGAGGATTATATGGAAGTAGAAGTAGTAGTTACTGGAACTTTAGATGAGAACTGTTATATTCTAAAAAAGAATAAAACATGTTTAATTGTAGATCCTGGAAGTGATTATCCTAAGATTAAAGAAAAGATAGGTGATAATAAAGTACTAGGAGTATTAATTACACATTCACACTTTGATCATGTAGGAGCTCTTCGTAATTTTTTAACAAATAGGAGTGTAAAAATATTTAAGAAAAGTAATGTTTTAGATGATAAAGAATATGAAGTAGGAGATTTTAAATTTAAAACTATTTATACACCAGGTCATGCAAGTGATGAAGTAACATTTTATTTTGAAGAAGATAAGGTTATGTTTATTGGAGATTTCATATTTAAAGAGAGTATAGGTAGATGGGATTTTCCAGGTGGAAGCAAAGAAGAAATGGAAAAGAGTTTAGAAAGAATAAAAAAATATCCAAAAGAAATAAAACTTTATCCAGGACATCAGGAAGAAACAACTTTAGGTTATGAATTAGAGAATAATCCATATTTAAAATAGGAGGTAATTATGTATATAGATTTAATAATTTTAGTATTAATAATAGGAGTAGTTTTCTTCTTCTTTAGAAAGTTTTCAAGTGTGCTTTATGCCATATTTATATTTGATTTAGTACTTAGAGGTTTAACTTATATAAAACTAAATATACATCTTAATGATTTAAAAAATGTAATAGATAAATATATACCAGAAAGTATTCCACATATAATAGACAAATATTCATCAGGAGTATTTCAAACTATATTAATGTGGATATACATTATTCTATTATTTGTATTTGTAGGATACTTAGTAAGAACTTTTATAAAAAAGAGAAGATAGTAACAAAAGACGACAATAAACGTTGTCTTTTTTTTATATACTTTATTTGGTGATTAATATGAAAGTATATTTAGATTTAATATATATAGTTAATTTAATATTCGATTTTGTTTTATTATTTCTAGTTTCATATTTTTTAAAACGGAGAATTAAACTTTATAGAATATTATTTGGAGCTTTAGTAGGTAGTTTTTCAGTTATATTTTTATTTTTACCACTTTCAAATATTTCACTTTTATTTTTAAAAATAATAACTAGTATTTTAATGTTAATTACTACTTTTGGTTATAAGAGTAAAGAATACTTTAAAAAGAATTTTATATATTTATATATTATTAGTATTATTATGGGAGGAATATTATATTTTTTAATTACTAATCTAAAATATAGTACTACTGGTTTAACAGATAACTTATCATTAAACTTTATTATTTTATTATTACTAACACCAATACTTACTTATCTATATTTAAAAAAAGAAAAGAATTATAAAAATACTTATAGTCTTATACATAAAATAGAATTTGATATTAATAATAAAACATTTATTTACAATGCTTATCTAGATACAGGTAATAAGTTATGTGATCCATATAAAAAAAGACCAATACTATTGGTGTATGATAAAAAATTAAAATTTAATTATGAGGATAGTATACTTGTACCTTATAAAACTTTGGAACATGATGGAATATTAAAATGTAGGAAGATTAGTCATTTTAAAATAGATGATAAAGAAATTAGAACTAATATACTTATAGGAATAAGTAATAAGAAGTTTAGTATTGAAGGAGTAGAATGTATTTTACCTAATGTTATAAAGGAGGAAATTTTATGATTAGTTTATTATTTTTGATTAGTTATTTACTTAATAAATGTGAAGTATTGTTTTATGTAGGTAAAACTGATGCTTTACCTGAACCTCTAACTAAAGAGGAAGAAGAAAAATATTTAGTATTAAATGAAGAAGGAGATAGAGAAGCTAAAAATATTTTAATTGAACATAATCTTAGATTAGTTGTATTTTTAGCTAAAAAGTATGAAAATACAGGAGTTGATTTAGAAGATTTAGTTAGTATTGGAACAATTGGTTTAATAAAAGGAATAAATACTTTTCATAGAGGTAAAAATATAAAACTTGCAACATATGCATCTCGTTGTATAGATAATGAAATACTTATGTATTTAAGAAAAAATAAAAGAACAAAAACAGAAGTAAGTATTGATGCATCACTAAGTTATGATCAAGAAGGTAATGAACTACATTTAGAAGATGTATTAGGAACTAATGATGATATAGTAACTAAAGGAATAGAAGAGGAAGATGATAAAAAATTAATGATGGAAGAGATTAAAAAATTAAATAAAAGAGATAGAGATATAATAATACTTAGGTATGGCTTATTTGGAGTAGAAGAAAAAACTCAAAAAGAAGTGGCTGATATGTTAGGGATCAGTCAATCATATATATCAAGAATAGAAAAGAAAGTTATTAAAAGGTTAAAAAGTGTTGTTAACTGTACATAAAAAGGTATATTTATTATACCTTTTTTTTCATATTACTAAGTATTGAAACAATTATAATTATTAGAAAATATATAATAGTTTTAAAATTTATACCATTTCCTAAAATAATATTTAGTACTAAAAAGAATAGAACTATTCCAAGCGAAAACTTTAGATTGTTAATTGGTATTACATCATCTTTTTTATTAACTATTTTTTTACTATTAAAATATATTATTAAAACAATAGATATTAATTCTAAATAATTATAAATAGTATTATTAATTATATTAATATGTGAAAGTAGTGTGAGAAATATAGTAGAAATTAATATTTCAATAATAACTCTTAAATAAACTTTTAAATACTTTTTCATAAACACCTCTAATAAATAATATTAATTGTATAAAAAAATATACTTAAAACCTTAATATAAGTAGGTGATAATATGTTAGGTTTAGTACTTATTTCTAGATGTATTATTAGTTATTTTTTTATTATAGTTTTATATTATTTAGTTAAAAAAAGAAAAATTACTTTTCTTACTAAAATAACTTATATATTTATATTATTATTATGTTCAAATATGATAATAAATTATAAATATAATGTAATTTATAGTATTATTCCTATAATTACAATTATAGTTTTATATGAGTTATTTATTATATTTTATTACGATCATAAATCAGTAAGAAATTATTTTGATAGTGAACCAATTATATTAGTAAAAAATGGTAAAGTTATTTTTAAAAATTTAATAGATAATAATTATTCAGTAGAAGAATTATTAAATGAATTAAAGAAAAAGAATATTTATTCATTTAATAATATTAAATATTTATTTTTAGAAAGTGATAAATCTTTATCAATACTTACTTTCGATGATAATAGTGTACCAACACCATTAATATTAGATGGAAGAATTAATAAAAAAGTTTTGAATAATTTATCTTTAAATAAAAGTGATTTAAATAATATGTTAGAAAAAGAACATGTAAGATTAAGTGATATATACTATGCTTTATATAAAAAAGAAAAGCTATATATTATAAAAAATGATGAACTAAAATAGACAAATATTTTAATAAAAATATAATATATTTATTTTGGTGATAAAATGACTAAGAATTTAGTTTTTGTTTTAATAATACTTATATTTATATATCTTTTAATACCTAATAAATATGTTAGAAAAGATAATGAAAAAAATAATAATAAAGAACTTAGAGGTATATTTATTTCATATATAGAACTAGGTAATTACATTAAAGGTAAAAGTATAGAAGTAAGTAAAAAGAATATTGATGAAATTATTATGAATACTAAAAAAACTAAGTTTAATACTTTGTTTTTACAAGTAAGAAGTCATATGGATAGTATTTATAAATCAGAGATATTTCCAGTAAGTAATAATATTATTTTAGATGATAATAGTAGTTTTGATGTGTTAGATTATTTTATTAAGAAAGCTAAGAAGAGTGGTATAGATATATATGCTTGGGTTAATCCTTATAGAATAAATAAAAATGTAGATCAAAAAAGTAATTATTATGAAAAAGTAAAAGATGATATTAAATTAGTTGGAGACACATATTATTTAAATCCAGCAAGTTCTAATACAACTAAATTAATATGTGAAGGAATTAAAGAAATAGTTAAAAAGTATGATGTTAAAGGTATAATATTTGATGATTATTTTTATCCAAGTAAAGATATAGATTTAGATAGTTATAAAAAAGATAATAGTAGTTTATCTATTGAAGAGTATCACCTAAATAAGATTACAGATATGATATATCAAGTTAATAAAACTATAAAAAAAGAGAATAAAAAAGTATTATTTGGTATATCTCCAGAAGGAAATATAGATAATAATTATAATAAAAACTATTTAGATGTAGGAAAAATAACAAGTAATAATAAATATATTGATTTTATAATACCTCAAATATATTATGGTTTCGAAAATGAGGCTAAACCATTTGATAACGTTTTAAAAGAATGGAATGAATTAATTAAAGATAAAAGAATTAATCTTTATGTAGCTCTTGCACTTTATAAAACAGGAAAACTTGATATATATGCGAAAAAAGGAAGAGAAGAGTGGATTAATAATTATGATGTTATAAAAAGACAAGTGCTTCATATTAGAGATAATAGTAAAGATAAAGGATTTTCTATATTTAGATATGATAATTTGTTTAATCCTAGTAATTATACAGAAAATACTGTAAAAGAAGTGGAAAACTTAAATAGCATTTTATATTAATTATTGTTAATTATTAAAATAAGTTTTATAATTATATTAGTATAGAGGTGTATATATGAAAAAAAATAATAAAGGGTTTACTTTAATTGAACTTATTGCAGCTATAACTATATTAAGTATAATAATGTTAGTTGCTATTCCTAATATAATGAGTGTATCAATTAAAAATAAAAATAAAACTTATATAAATGATGCAACTAAAATAGTTACTCTTGCTAAGTATTTATTTGAATCAGATGCGAGTATAAATAAACCTACTGGTACAGATTGTTTAATGTTAACACTTAATAAAATTGACAAAACAGAACTTGAAAAAGGACCAGAAAATGGTAAATATGATTTAACAAGAAGCTATGTTGTTGTAAGATATAATTCAACATCACAACAATATGAGTATTATGTTCAAATACAAGAAGAGTATAAACAAAATAATAGTAATAAATATAAAGGTATACCAGTTGTTAAATATGAAACACTTTTACAAACAACAGATAAAAGTAGCTTAATTAAGACATCTTCTAGTGCTACTAATTCTATTTGGAGTCAAGTTAATTCAAAAACAGGATGTACTAGTTATCATTAGAAGTGTAAATAATATGTAAAATAGAAATATAAAGGTTGAAAATAGAATAATATAATGATATTCTTTAATTAAGATAAAGGAGAGATTTAAAAATGAAAAAACTAAATAGAAAAGGATTTACATTAATCGAATTACTAGCAGTTATCGTAATTTTAGGTATTTTAATGTTAACTGCAATCCCAGCTGTAACAAGAGCTATAGCTAAATCAAGAAGAAATACTTTCTGGCAAAATGCAAAACAATATGTACAAGCAGCACAAACACCATTTTTAGCAGGAGAATATTATAAGAGTGGTACTTCAGATACTTGTGCAATACCTTCACCATCTGATAATGCACAAACTAATCCAAGTGCTAATGCAGTTAAGATAGATTTAGAGCAAGTTGATCTTGATGGTGGTTCAATTGATAAAAGTGCCTTTGGAGTTGGATATATATCATCTGGTAATTGTAAACCGGCAATATATGTTGTTAATGAAGGTGTAGCAGCTAATCCTACAAATGATACAGAAGGAAGAGATAAACTTGTATGGTACTTTGTAGGAGTTGATACAAATGGTAACGGTATTAAGACAGCTACACAAGAATCAAAATTGTCTTTAGCTAAAGTTCAAACTGGATTAGGTTCAAGTCCTACTTGTACTTTACCAACTACAATTAAGGGTACTGTACAAGAATGTAAAAAAGAAAGTAATTAATAATTAAGATGTGAGTATTCACATCTTTTTCTTTTGTAAAAAAGTTATTCATGATAAAATAAATATAGTTGGAGATGATTTTATGTTATTAATTGGTAGTCATGTTAAATATAATAGTGCAACTCAACTACTTGGTAGTGTTAAGGAAGCTCTTAGCTATGGAGCAACAACTTTTATGTTTTATACAGGTGCTCCTCAAAATACAGCTAGAAGTCCTATTAATAAGAGTATTGTAGAAAATGCTCAAAAGATGATGGAAGAAAATAATATAGATATTAATAAAGTAGTAGTTCATGCTCCTTATATTATTAATTTAGCTAATACTGAGAAGTATGACTTTGCAGTAAGTTTTTTAAAACAAGAAGTTAAAAGATGTGAAGAAATAGGAATTAAATATATGGTTTTACATCCAGGTAGTCATGTAGGACTTGGTGAAGAAGTTGGAATTAATAATATTGTAAATGGACTTAATGATGTGTTAGAAAATAGTAAAGTTACTATTTTACTTGAAACTATGGCAGGTAAAGGTAGTGAACTAGGATGTAACTTAGATCAAATTAAAACTATAATAGATAAAGTTACTAATAAAGATAAAATTGGAATATGTCTAGATACATGTCATTTAAATGATGCAGGATATGATGTAAATAACTTTGATAATATACTTGATGAAGTAGATAAAAAAGTAGGACTAAAATTTGTCGGATGTATTCATATTAATGATAGTAAGAATCCAATATCTTCTCATAAAGATAGACATGAAAATATTGGATATGGAACAATAGGTTTTGATACATTAATAGATATTATTTATAATAAGAGACTTGAAGATATTCCTAAAATACTTGAGACTCCATATATAGGAGAACACGCTCCATATAAAGAAGAAATAGAAATGATTAAGAATAAAAAATTTGAAGATTTTAAAGCCAATATCAATTAAGATATTGGCTTATTGTTTTTAAATAAAGATTAAGTATGTCATTAGATTTTTCTTTACTTATATTTTTTTCTATTAATTTAAAAGATTCTTCATATCTTTTCTCATATAAATCTTTCCAGTTTTCTTTAGCTATATTAGTTAAAAGTATAGCTTCATCATCACTTAAATAAATATTATTCTTACTAAAATAGTTTTTAGTCATTTTATCATTCAACTTATCAATATTATTTTCTATTAATTTGTAATACATATTATCCTCCTAATAAAATATATTAAATAATATTTAAAATATGAGACACAATATATAAGAGGATGATAGAATGAAAAAACATAAATATAATTATAATAAAGTAATAAATAGAAGAATAAATATATACTTATTTATTGTATATTTTGTTTTTGTAATTCTTGTTATTAGATTATTTTGGTTAATGGTTATTGAAAAGAATTATTATTCTAAAAAATTAAAAGAAGTAAGTGACGTTGTAATAGAAAAAGATCAGGCTCCTCGTGGCAGAATATTTGATAGAAATTATAATATAATAGTTGATAATAAAGCAGTTAAGATGATAGTTTACTCAAAAGATTCTAATATTAAAAGTAGAGATGAAGTTAAAGTTGCAGAAAAAGTTAGTAAATATATAGATATAGATTATAGTAAGATCAATGATGAAATAATTAAGAATTATTTACTTGTAAAGAATTATGATAAGTTAAGAAAAAGAATTAGTGAGAAAGAAAATAAAAAGTTTAAAGAAAAAAGATATAGTAGTGATAAAATTAATCAAGTTATTAAGAGTAAGATTAAAGATAATGAACTTGATATTAGTTTGGAAGAAAAGAAAAGTGCATACTTATATTACTTAATGAATAAAGGATATAGTTATGATGATAAGATAATAAAGAGTAAAGATGTAACAGATAGTGAATATACTTATTTTAAAGAGAATGAGGATAAATTAAATGGTTTTAAAATTAAAACCACTTGGGAAAGAGTATATCCTTATGGAGATACATTTAAAAGTATTTTAGGAAGTGTATCTGATAGTAATCAAGGTATCCCTTTAGAATTAAAAGATAAATATTTAAAGAAAGGATATAGTCTTAATGATAGAGTAGGACTTAGTTATTTAGAAAAACAGTATGAAGATGTTTTGAAAGGAACTAAGAATAAATATAAGAAATTAAATAGAGGTAATCTTAAACTAATTGAAAAAGGTAAAAGAGGAAAAGACATAGTTTTGTCTATTGATATTAATTTACAAAAAGAAATAGAAAATATTTTAAGTGAAGAAGTAGTTAAGGCTAAAAGTGAACCTAATACTAAGTATTATAATCATAGCTTTGTAGTAATTGAAAATCCTAATAATGGTGAAATACTTGCAATGAGTGGTAAGAAAATAGAAAATGGTAATATTGTTGATTATACTCCAGCTCTTCTTACATCACCTATGACACCTGGATCTGTAGTTAAAGCAGCATCCATGCTCGTTGGATATAATGAAGGAGCGATTAAGATAGGTGAGTATATGAATGATTCATGTATTAAAATAGCTTCTACTCCTAAAAAGTGTTCTTGGAGAAATTTAGGTAGAATTAATGATATAGATGCACTTGCTTTATCTAGTAATGTATATCAGTTTAAAACAGCAATACGTGTTGCGGGGTCATCATATAATGAAAATATGGGATTTAAGATAAGAAATAATGCTTTTACTACTTATAGAAATATGTATCACTCTTTTGGATTAGGTGTTAAAACTGAAATAGATTTACCTATAGAAAGTACAGGATATACTAGTAAAAATGAGACCCCTGGATTACTTTTAGATTTCGTAATGGGACAATTTGAAACATATACACCAATACAACTTTCACAATATATTTCTACTGTTGCAAATGACGGAAAAAGATTACAACCACACTTACTAAAAGAAGTACATGAGTCTACTAGTAGTAGTGAAATAGGTAAATTAGAAAGTGAATTTGAACCTAAAGTTTTAAATACTGTAAAAAGTGAAGAAAAATATTTTAAAAGAGTAAAAGAAGGATTACATGCAGTTACTATGTCTAGTCATGGACTAGGTAGAGGTTATATTGAAAGTATTCATGATCCATCTGGTAAAACTGGAACATCTCAAAGTTTCTTAGATACGGATAATGATGGAGTAATTGATACAGAAACAATATCTACGGCATTTATTGGTTATGCACCTACTAATAATCCTATGGTTACATTTACCGTAACAAGTCCTGATTCATCACATCCAAATAGCAGTATTAATTATAATAGTTTAGTAAATTTACATATAACAAAGAGAGTTTCAAAGAAATATTATGAATTATATGAGTAGAACTAAAAAAAATAATTGCAATATATAAGTAAACCTGCTATAATATATACAGACGTTTCACGTAAGGAGGTGTTTCTCGTGGCAAAAAAAGTAGGAAATAGACAAAACAAGACACTAAAATGTAGTGTTTGTGGTGAAGAAAATTATCGTGATGAAAGAAATGTAAAAAACACTGACAAACTAGAATTAAATAGATATTGTCCAAGATGTAGAAAACACACAACACATAAGGAAAAGAAGTAAAATAAGATTAAATCTTATTTTTAGTTTATAGGAGGAGTAAAATGACAAATTCAAATGATTTTAAAGTAGGGGTTACTATTGAAGTAGATAATGCCATTTATACAATACTTGAATTCCAACATGTTAAACCAGGTAAAGGAGCTGCTATAGTTAAAACTAAACTTAAAAACTTAAGAACAGGTTCTATTATTGAAAAAACTTTCAATGCTGGTGAAAAAGTTGCACTTGCAAGAATTGAAAAGAAAAATATGCAATTCTTATATGAAATGAGTGGTACATATTATTTCATGAATATGACTACTTATGAACAAGTAGAATTAGCTAAAGAAGTACTTGGTGATGATGCCAAATTCTTAAAAGAAAACGTAGAAGTAATTATGATGTTCTTTGGTGAAGAAGTATTAGGTATCCAATTACCAGATAAAATCCAAATGAAAGTTGTTAGAACTGAATCAGCAGTTAAAGGAAATACTACAAGTAGTGCAATGAAAGATGCAGAACTTGAAACTGGTTTAGTTATTAAAGTACCATTATTCATTAATCAAGATGAAGAAATCTTAGTATCAACTAAAGATGGAAAATATGTTTCAAGAGCATAATAAAAATTAGCCCTTATTTAAGAGCTAATTTTATTTTGTCTAAAATTTTATTTTTCTCATCTTCATTACTATTTTCCCATAGTAGTGACATAAATACACCTAAACCTGGTAAAGTCATCTCATCATTACTTTCTACTGATTCATTAACTGCATCTTTTATTTCTTCAATACTATCTTCTTTAAAATTATTTATTATATGTTCTCTAATACTTATATTCATGTAATCATCTCCTGATATTATTTTGTCTAACTTTAAAAAAAATATACTATTCTTTGCAAATAATTCTATTATTATTTATAATATTATTGGTGATGTTATGTATTTAGTAATAGATGATATTAGATATAATGTAGTAATAGATAAAAAAAGATCTACTAGAAATACATATATTAGAGTAAAAGATGATTTAACTATTTATGTTACAACTAATATATTTACTAGAGATAAAGATATTGCAAAACTATTAGATGAAAATTATGATTCAATTTGTAAAATGATTAAAAAACAAAAAGTTAAAAATAGTAATAATGAAAACTTTAATTATTTAGGTAAGAATTATGAAATAATATATGTTGATTATTGTGATATATCTTTTGGAGATGAAAAAGTATTTTTAAATAAAAAATTAGATATAGATAAATGGTATAAGAAACAGGCTAAATTTCTTTTTCAAGAACATTTAGATATGATTTATGATAACTTTTCTAGAAAGATTCCGTATCCAGATTTAAAGATAAGAAAAATGACTACTAGATGGGGAGTATGTAATACTAAACTTAAAACAGTTACTTTGAATCTAGAACTAATAAAAAGAGATACTAAGTATTTAGATTATGTTATAGCTCATGAACTTTCTCATTTAATTTATCCTAATCATTCTAGAGATTTTTGGGATTTAGTAGGTGAGAATTGTCCTAATTATAAAGTAATTAGAAAAGAAATGAAAAATTTCTAAAATAAAAATAGTGTTATTTAACACTATTTTTTTTATCTTTATCTTTTTTCTTTTCTTCTTTTTTATCTTCTTCTTGGTTATAACTTATATTTACGTTTTTATATTTATCATCTGGTATTACAAAAGTATAACCATTCTTTAATTCTTCTTCATTTGTATTACCATATTGTATATCTAAATTTCTTTTTTGCATATAAACCTCCAACTAATGAAAAAGGACTTTTGCAAGTCCTTAAATTCATCTGGTGTTCACGACGTGATTCGAACACGTGACCGATCGCTTAGAAGGCGATTGCTCTATCCAGCTGAGCTACGTGAACAACTAAGACTTTTTAATTATACAATATTTTTTACTTTTTTGCAATATTTTTAAAAAAATTTAAAAAAAGTTTAGAGTTTTGAAAATAAACTCAGAATAATACAATTGAGGAGGTAATAAGATGGAAATAGTAAAACAAGATGGTAATATGGATTGTGGCGTATCTTGTTTACTATCAGTTATAAGACATTATGGTGGTAATGTTCCAATTGAATATTTAAGAGAAAAAACAAATACAACTAAAGAAGGAGTCAATGCTTATAAGTTAGTTGAAGCAGCTAAAGAACTTGGTTTTGAGTCTTATGGACTTAAAGGTGAATTGAAAGATATTAAGAATGAATACTTACCCTTAATTGCACATATAAAAACAACTAAGATAAAACACTTTATTGTTATTTATAAGATTGATTCTAAAAATAAAGAATTATTATTAATGGATCCAGATAAAGGAAAAGTAAAACTTTCCTTTAGTGAGTTCAATCTCATCACTTCATACAACTTTATTTATTTAAAACCTATTACTAAAATTCCAAATATAATAGTTAAGAAATGTATTAAAAGATGGTTAAAGACTTTTTCTAAAAAGAAAAGAATATATCTCTTTTATATTATATGTTTTTCTCTTATAAATTTCATTATTAATATCATAACTAGTTTTCATTTTTCATTCATACTAAATCATGCGATAGGCTATGGTATAAAGTCAAATTTATTTGTAATATCAAAGTTATTCTTTTTTATTTTTATTCTCAAACTCCTTGTTTCATTCATAAAAGATAAAACCTCAATAAAATTTAGTTTATTGCTTGATGATTATATCACCAAAAAGTATTATAAAAAACTCGTATTACTTCCTTATTCATATTATAAAAATAGAACTACTGGAGAAATAATATCAAGATTGGAGGATTTAAACATAATTAAGGAATTTATTACTAATATTGTGATAAATGTACCTTTGGATATTATAGTAGTTATAGTTTTTATGATTCTTTTATTTAATAATAATAAAAAGATATTTGTTCTATTAATGGTATTTAATTTATTTATATTTGTAACTCAAGTTTTTACAACCAAAATATCAAAGAAAAGACTTAAAGAAAATAGAATACATCAAGATAGAGTGAATACATCATTTTTAGATGGACTTAATAAAGAAAACACTATTAAGAATCTCCATATAGAAAATAAAATAATAAATAAATTTTATAAAGTATATGAAAAGTATTTAGATTCTACCTATAAAATTATGAATATATCTTTAATAACAAATAGTATTAATAATTATTTAACAGACTTATTTTATGTTATTTTCTTTTTAATTTTATCAACTAGAGTAATAGATAATAAACTAAGTATTGGAATGATTATTATACTTGAAAATATAATTAGATATTTTTCATCATCATTTTTAAGATTAATATATTTATATAAAGATTTCTATAAATATAATATTTCTAAGAAAAGAATAGAAGAATTATTTATGATTAGAGAAGAAAAGTTTGATTGTATTGAATTTTTTAAAAATAAATTAACGGGGACAATTAAATATACAAATCTTACTTATAGTTTTAATAATCATAAATTAATGGATGAGGTTAACTTAAGTATAAAACCTAAAGATAAAGTATTCTTTTATGGAAATAGTGGTAGTGGTAAAAGTACAATGATGAAGATGTTATTAAGATATGTTGAAGTGCCATTTGGAATGATTACAATTAATAATATTGATATTAACCATCATCATCTTGAAGTAATTAGAAATGAAATATCTTATATAAGTCAGAATGAGAGTTTGTTTAAAGATAGTATTAAAAATAATATTACTTTAGGAAAAGAGGTCTCATATGATTTATTAGAAAAAATTTGTAAGATAGTATGTCTTGATGAAGTAATAGATACAAGAGAAAATGGAGTTAACTATAATATAGATGAAAATAATAATAATTTAAGTGGAGGTGAAAGACAAAGAATAATACTTGCGAGAAGTTTAATTAAAAATAGTAGTATTTATATTTTTGATGAAGCTCTAAGTCAAATAGATGAAGAAAAGGAAAAAATAATACTTAATAATATATTTAAATACCTAAAAGATAAAATAGTTATAGTTATAAGCCACAGAATGACTAATAAAGATTTATACAATAGAATAATAAAATTAGATGAAGGAAAAATATATGAAGAAATATAAAAAAGAAGAGTTTCTCCTTTTTTCAAATGCTTTTCTCTTTTTAATAACTATATTAATTATAATAAATATATTTAAAAAACCTATAAGAACATATAATGTAACAACAGCTAGTCTTATAATAGATAACAATTATGTAATATTTATAGATAATAAAGATACAAAGTTTTTACAAAAGAATCCATATATATACATAGATTCTAAAAAAGCACATATTAAGATAATAGAGATAAATAAAAAGTTTTATAAGAATTATAATAAAGTATTAATTAGAATAGAAAAAAAGAAATTAAAGAAAGAATTAAATATTTCAATATACAATAATAAGAAGAATTTTTTAGAACTATTTTTTAATTGTTGGGAGGAAGATAAATGGAAAAATTAGATGAAGAAAAATTAACAAGTATTTCTGGTGGTAGTATGACTTTAGGAGCAATAGGAATAATGTTTCTTACATTTTCTGCAGTAACTGCAGTGGTAAGTGGTTTTCTTGATGGCTTCACTCATCCAAAGGGTTGTAATGAATAAAATAGATGAAGAAAAACTATCATCAATAGAAGGTGGTATGAGTTTTAGTAGCTCACTTTTAAATGCAGTAACGGGATTATTTAAGTTATTAATGGATGCTGGAAGAAGTCTAGGATCAAGTGTAAGAAGAATGAGTGAAGATAAAATGTGCCCACTAGAATAAGACTGAATTATACAAATTTATCTCAAAATAGACACGAAAATTGAAAAATATTGCAAATATTGTTGAAAAAAGGAAAGTTTTTTGTTATAATTCATTGTAGTTATGGAAACGAAGGGAGGGAATGTGAATGACACAAGTAACTGTTAAGAATGGTAACTTAGATATGGCTCTAAGAAAATTCAAACAAAAAGTAG
>CADAWN010000013.1 GCA_902791625.1 uncultured Erysipelotrichaceae bacterium
AAGAATACTTGATCGTATTATTGGTTTTAGACTAAGTAAACTATTACAATCTAAAATAGGAGCTAAAAGTGCAGGACGTGTACAAAGTGTTGCTCTTAAGTTAATTGTAGATAGAGAACGTGAAATAGAAGCATTTAAACAAGAAGAATATTGGACTATTACTGCTAAGTTTAATAAGCCAGAGTTTGATGCAGATTTATTTAAATATAAAGAAGATGATATTGAACTTAAAAGTGAAAGTGATGCTGATAAAGTTATTTCTGAATTAAGTAGTGATTATAAAGTAGAAAGTATTGAGAAGAAAGAACAAGCTAAAAAGAGTAAGTTCCCATTTATTACAAGTACACTTCAACAAGAAGCATCTACTAAACTTGGTTTTCCTGCTAAAAAGACTATGTCTATTGCCCAAAAACTATATGAAGGTATTGACATTGGAACTGAGACTGTCGGATTAATTACTTATATGAGAACTGATTCTATTCGTTTAAGTGATGAGTATACTAAAAGTGCTTATGCATACATTAATGATAAATATGGTAAAGAATATAGTGGTTATATAAAAAAAGCTAAGAAAAATGATAATGTACAAGATGCACATGAAGCAATAAGACCAACTAGTGTAAATAGAGAACCTAGTAAAATGAAAGAGTATTTAACACCAGATGAATATAAATTATATAGATTAATATATGTAAGAACACTTTCATCTTTAATGGCTGATGCTAAAGTAAATAAAACTACTGTAATACTTGATAATAATAATTATAAATTTAAAGTAACTGGTCAAGAATTAATATTTGATGGTTATTTAAAATTATATAAAGATTATGAATCTAGTGAAGATGTAATACTTCCTAAATTAGAAGAAAATAAAGTATATAATACTGAAGTAGTAGATAAAGAACAACACTTTACAAAACCACCTGCAAGATATTCAGAAGCTAAACTTATTAAAGAAATGGAAGAATTAGGAATAGGTAGACCTAGTACTTATGCTAAAATTATTGATACTTTAAAAGAAAGAGATTACGTAATACTTGAAGATAAGAAGTTTAAACCTACTGAGATAGGAATTGAAACTACTGATAAACTTCAAGAATTCTTCTCTGACTTAATTAATGTTAAATATACTGCAGCAATGGAAAATGATTTAGATGAAATTGCTGAAGGAGAAAAAGTTTGGAATGAAGTATTAGATGAATTCTATAAACTTTTTGAACCACGTGTAAAAGATGCTTTTGGAGAAATGGAAAAGAAAGCGCCTGAAGAAACAGGAGAAGTTTGTCCTGAATGTGGAAGTCCACTAGTAATTAGAAAAGGTAAGTTTGGAGAGTTTACCGCATGTAGTAATTATCCAGAATGTAAATATATTAAAAAAGAAGAAAAGAAAATAGTAGAAGTTATGGATTGCCCTGATTGTGGCGGTAAAATAATTGAAAGAACTACTAGGAAAGGTAAAATCTTCTATGGATGTAATAACTTTCCTAAATGTAAATTTGCATCTTGGGACAAACCACTTCCAGAAAATTGTCCTGAATGTGGTAAATACTTAGTAGAAAAAGATGGAAAGATTAAATGTAGTAGTTGTGATTATGAAAAATAGACTTGATTAACATCAAGTCTTTTTCTTTACACTAATATTTATACTTTTTATACTATTTATAAATAATTATGTTAAAATAAAAGTAGGAGTGATTTTTATGGAAAATAAGAAAGTATGTAATTTATGTTTATATTACTCATCTAAAAAACATGCAAAGATTATAAATAAAGACTATGATAGTATTCATGAAATTGATTTAATTACAAGACGTTTTAAAGATGAAGATGATTTTAGAAATGATAGAAATAATAAAGCTAAAATAGCAGAGTGTCAGAATAGTTTTCTTAATTATTTGGAAAAAGTACCTAAAAGTAAACAAGATGGAAAAATTTATATACTAAAAGGTGAAGAATACATTAAACCTTACTATAAATCTACTTATAGAACACCAAAACAATTAATTGAATCAATTACTAATAAATTAAGAGAAGAACAAGATAATCATTTATTATTACTTTATTTAAGACGCTTTGGCTCTGTATTTGATACTGATGCTGCTAAAGTTAGAGGATTTAAAAAATTAAAAGATAAAATATCTGGATATGGTACTAATAAAGTAGAATCAAGCCTTAATCAAACTCATTATGAACAAATGTTATCAGTTATTAATGAATTACTTATGTTTAAATATAAAAAACAAACTAGATCAATTAGTGAAAAAGATTTTATGTTAATTAGAAGAATGTCTGATTATATTGATGAGGGAATAGAAAATAGAATTAAGTTAGAACAAGAACAAAAAAATAGAAAAATACAAGAAAAACCTGCACCTAAAGAAGAATATGTAGATTCTCAGATATCATTTGATGATTTAGGTAAAATAATGGATAAGATGAAACAAGAAGAATTAGAACGTAATGCCGTTAAGATGAAAGATTTTCCTGAATTAATGAATGAGTATAAAAAAGAAATTGAAGAGTTAGATAAAATAATTAAAATAGAAAACGAAAGAAGAGAATTAGAAGAAATAAGAAAACTTTTAGGTGATAAATATTATCTTAATGAAGAAGGTCAAGTAGGATTCTCTAAAACATTAGAAAATAGAGATAGAGAAGAACTTCCTGATGAAGAGGAAAATAAAGGATTAAGATTAAGATAAATGAAAAAGAGTGTAGAAGAATTTCTAAATAATTTAAAATATCAAAGAAATTATTCTGATTATACTATTTTAAGTTATAAAGAAGATTTAAACATCTATGAAGAGTTTTTAAGTAGAGAAGTACTTGATTTTAAAAAAGTTAAATATAATGATATAAGAATGTATTTAAGATATTTAAAAGAAGAAAAGAATGAGAAAAACTCTTCAATTTGTCGTAATTTAAGTGCTTTAAGAACATTTTATAATTACTTAATTACTAAAGAAATAACAGAGTCTAATCCGTTTATATATTTAAATGGTCCTAAAAAAGAAAAAAGATTACCTAGATATTTTGAATATAATGAATTAGAAGAATTATTTAAAGTACCTGATTTAAAAGATCCTTTTGGACAAAGAAATAGATTAATACTTGAAATGTTATATGCGACTGGTATGCGTGTTGGTGAACTTGTAAGTATTAAAGTTAAAGATATTAACATAGAAGAAGGAACTATACTTATTTTAGGAAAGGGTAATAAAGAAAGAATTACTCATTTTGGAGAATATGCAAAAGATATACTTCTTTTATATTTAGAAGATGGTTATAAGAAACTTAATAAAAATAATTTAGAGTATTTATTTATTAATAATAAAACTACTAAACTTACTGAAAGAGGAGTAAGAGACATACTTAATAATGTCATTAAAGAAACTGATTTAAGTAAACATATATCTCCTCATATGTTAAGACATACTTTTGCAACTCATCTTTTAAACGAAGGATGTGATATACTTAGTGTTCAAAAATTACTAGGGCATGAAAGTATTTCAGCAACTGGTATATATACTCATGTAACAACTGAACACTTAAAGAATGTATATTATAATAACTTTCCTAGAGCTAAGATGAATAATAAGAAAGAAGAATGATTATGGATATTGAATTTAATAGTCAAGAAGAATTATATAAAAGAGTAAAGCCTGCTTTAACTAGTAAAAGAAGAGAATTAAAAAGATATGGTATAGATGTTAAAGAAGAAGAAATATGGATGTATCTAGTTGATACAGAATTTAAAAACGGTAATAATTTAACTCTTTCAGATATTGTTAGTTCTATAATGCATATAGAAAAAGAAACATTTTTAAAATGAATAAAATACTATAAATTATAGTGTTTTTTTCTTTATTCTCTTTTCTTTTTTTACTTTATTCGCTATAATAATATATGTAGTTCAAAAAGAGGTGTAAACATGAAGAAGAAAGAAACTAAAAGAAAAGGATTAGGAAAAACAATAACTTTATTATTAGTATTAGTACTAATTGGTGTGGGTATTGGATTTTCATTCAAACCAATATTTAAAAATTTAAAATTTGGTTTAGATTTACAAGGAGGATTTGAAGTTTTATATAAAGTTGAATCTATTGATGGTTCTAAAATGAATTCTGATAAAATGCAAGCAACATATAAAACTTTAAGTAAACGTATTGACTCATTAGGAGTTAATGAACCTGAAATAATTCTAGAAGGAAATGATAGAATTAGGGTAAAACTAGCTGGTGTTAAAAATGAAGATGAAGCACGTAAACAGTTATCTACTGTTGCAACACTTTCATTTAGAGATGTAGATAATAATCTATTAATGGATAGTAATGTTTTAAATGCATCTAATGCTGCTAAAGTAGGACAAGATTCAGCTGGTAATCCTGCAGTATCATTAAGTATTAAAGATAAAGATAAATTTTATAATGTAACTAATAGAATTAAAGATAAAGAAACTGGTAAAAACTTAATTGTTATATGGTTAGATTACGAAGAAGGTAAAGATAGTTACGAAAATGAACAAGGTAAATGTGGTACTGAAGGTTCTCGTTGTTTAAGTGCTGCAACTGTCTCACAAGCTTTTGCTAGTGATGTTATAATTCAAGGTAATTTTAAACAAGAAGAAGTAGAAAACTTAGTTGATTTAATTAATTCAGGAAGTCTTCCTTCTAAACTTACTGAAATATCAAGTAAAACAGTAGAAGCAAGTTTTGGTGATAATACATTTAGTAAAATAGTAATTGCTGGAATTATTGGCTTACTTTTAATAGTTGCTATTATGGTACTTGTATATCATTTTGTTGGATTAATCTCAACTATTTGCCTACTTATTTATACATTACTTGTATTCGCAATATTCTGGACAATTGGAGGAGTATTAACACTACCTGGAATTGCTGCTTTAATACTAGGTATTGGTATGGCAGTAGATTCCAATGTTATTACATTTTCACGTATTAAAGATGATTTATATAAAGGTAGAAGCCTAGAATCAGCATATAAACAAGGTACAAAAGAAAGTCTTTCATCTATAGTTGATGCTAATATTACAACATTAATTATTGCAATTATAATGTTTATATTTGGTGAATCTAGTATTAAAGGATATGCAACTATGTCTATGATTACAATCTTTGTTACTATGTTTACTATGGTATTCTTAACAAGATTTATATTAGGATTATTTGTAAAAACTGGTTACTTTAGTAATAAGACTGCTGCATTTATAAATGTATCTAAAAATGATATTCCTGATACATCGAAAAATGAAGAAGTAAAAGTAAAACCTTTCTCTAAAGTTAACTTTATAGGTAAAACTAAGTTCTTTGTAGGACTATCATTACTTGTAATAGTAGCAGGTACAGTATTTACAATAGTTAAAGGACCAAACTTAGGAATTGACTTTAAATCAGGAAGTAATATTTCACTTATTACTAGTGAAAAACTAAGTAAAGATGAATTACAAGAAGATTTAGATGAATTAAAATTAAAAGCTACAGATATAAAAATAGATAATAAACAAACAGACATAATTGTTAGTCAAGTATTTGATGAAAATAAAGTTAAGAAAGTTAAAAACTATTTTAAAGAAGAATATGATGCAAGTGTAGATATAAGTGTTATTAGTAATGTAGTTAAAAAAGACTTAATTAAGAATGCGATATATTCAATATTAATATCATTTATAGGAATTATACTTTATGTATCATTAAGATTTAAATTTAGTTATGCATTTGGTGGAATAGTTGCTTTATTACATGATGTTGCTATGATGTTTGGAGTATTTATCCTTACTAGACTTGAAGTAAATACTATGTTTATAGCAGCAGTACTTGCAATCATAGGTTACTCAATTAATGATACGATTGTATGTTTCGATCGTGTTCGTGAAAATATAAACAAGAATGATAAAAAGATGACTAAAGAAAAACATTTGTAAGAACACTTCTTACTTCAATTACTACAATCATTTGTATAGTTGCTTTAATGATTTATGGACCAAAAGATATATTTGGATTTAATGCAGCAATGTTAGTAGGATGTATTGTTGGTACATATTCATCAATGTTTATCGCATTAGCAATCTTCTTAAAACTTGAAAGTAGAAATATAGGAAAAGCTCCTAAAGCTAAAAAAGTTTATGAAGATAGTATAAAAGAAAAAATGATTAAAGGAATTAATTGTTAATCATATATATAGAATAAAGAGGTGATATTATGTCACATAGAGTAGATACCATTACTTTTGATGATGTAAAAGAAAAGCTAAAAACATATATTACTGATAAAAATGAGTTAAAAAATATTGAAAAAGCATATAAACTTGCTGAAGTAAAACATGAAGGGCAATTTAGAAAAAGTGGAGAACCATATATTGTTCATCCACTTAATGTTGCCATGATTTTAACTACTATTTATGCAGATAGTGAAACAATTGAAGCTGCACTTTTACATGATGTTTTAGAAGATTGCGATTGTACAAGAGAAGAAATGGAATCTTTGGTTGGACCTAATGTCACTAAATTAGTTGAAGGTGTAACCAAGATTTCTAGGTTACACTTTTCTACTGAAAATGAATATTTGATTGAATATTATAAAAAAATAATAGTAGGTATGAGTGAAGATGTTAGAGTTATTATTGTTAAACTTGCTGATCGTCTTCATAATATGAGAACATTATGGGCTCTTCCTGAAGAAAAGCAAAAGAAAATTGCTCGTGAAGCACTTGAAATACTCGCCTATTGGAGATCATTTAGGTATTCATAAAATTAAAAGTGAATTAGAAGATTTATCTCTTAGATATCTTAAAAAAGATGTATTTTATGATATAGTTGAACGTCTTAATAAGACTAAAGTTGAAAGAGAATATACTGTTCGTGAAATGATGCAAAGTGTCACTGATTTACTTAATGAACATAATATTCATCATGAAATACTAGGTAGAGCTAAAAGTATTTATAGTATCTATAAAAAACTTAATAAAGGTAAGAAATTTACTGAAATATTTGATTTAAGTGCTTTAAGAATACTTGTAGATACTCCTCAAGATTGCTATATGGTACTTGGAATAATACATTCTAAATATCGTCCAATGCCTAAAAGATTTAAAGACTATATAGCTATGCCTAAAACAAATATGTATCAGTCACTTCATACAACTGTATTTGGTATAGGTGGATATTTATTTGAAATTCAAATTAGAACATATGAGATGGATGAGATAGCAGAAAATGGAATTGCTTCTCATTGGGCTTATAAAGAGAAAAAAGATGTTAATGCAACTAAGAGTGCAATGCAGACATCTACTGAACAAAAACTACAATTCTTTAAATCAATAATAGACTTAAAAAATGAGAAATTAAGTAGTGAAGACTTTGTTAATGTTGTACGTGATGAAGTATTAAATAATAATATTTATTGTTTTACTCCTAAAGGAGATGTTATTGAACTACCAAAAGATGCAACACCAATAGATTTTGCTTATAAAATACATACTAAAGTAGGTGAGACTACAACTGGAGCAATCGTCAATAATAACATAGTAACACTTGACTATAAATTACAAGATGGTGACATAGTTAAAATAATAACTAATAAAAGTTCAACTCCATCACAAGAATGGATTAATATAGTTAAAAGTACTACTACTAAGAATAAAATTAAAGCATTCTTTGCTAAAAGTGAAAAAGAAGTATATATCGAAAGAGGAAAAGATACTTTAGAGAAAGAATTAAGAAAAAGAAAACTAGCTTTCAATACTATATTTAGTCCTGAAAACTTAAAAACTATTCTTACTACTTTAAAACTAGATACACTTGAAGATATATATTTAAATGTAGGTAATAATAAAATAGCTCCCAATTCAGTTATTAATATAATAGATAAGATATATGAAGAAAAAGAGCCACCAAAAAAAGTATTTGTAGAAAGTAAAGATAAAGAAACTGATATTATAGTATCAGGAATAGATAAAGTGAAAGTAAATTTAGCTAATTGTTGTAATCCAATATATGGAGATGAAATAATAGGCTATATTACTAAAGGAAATGGTATTTCAATTCATAGAGTTAATTGTCATAATATAGAAACTATTGAAAATAGAATAGTTGATGTTAAATGGAATAATGATACAAATAAGAAATACTTATGTGAGTTATTAATTACTTCTAATACATTAGATGATCATATAGTAGATATTATTCAAAAAGTAACTAAACCAGATGTAACTATAGATGGTATTAAGACTATGTCTAAGACTAATGTAGTGGTATATAACTTAAGTTTATATGTAAGAAGTGTTGAACAACTTAATATATTAATATTTAATCTAGAAAAAGAATCTTTTATAACTAAAGTAGAAAGAGTATTTAAATGAAAGTAGTTGTTCAAAGAAGTAATAATTCTAGTGTTACAATTGATGGTAAAATTCATGGTAAAATAGATAAAGGATTAGTTCTACTTGTTTCATTTACTGAAGGTGATTCATCTAAAGAAATAGATTGGATGGTAAATAAAATACTTAATTTACGTATATTTGATGATGAAGATGGAATAATGAATAAAAGTGTATTAGATATTAATGGTAGTATTTTATCAATCTCACAGTTTACATTATATGGAGATTGTTCTAAAGGAAATAGACCTAGTTATGTAAAAGCTTTACATAGTGAATTATCTAAACCACTATATGATGAATTTAATAAAAAATTAAGTGAAAAAATACATGTAGAGACTGGTATATTTGGAAGTGATATGAAAGTAAGTATCGAAAATAATGGACCAGTAACTATAATAATTGAACACTAAATTAGACAACTGAGGTTGTCTTTTTTCTTTAAATGATAACGATATTATGGTATAATTTAACTAGTGGTGATAATATGAAACAACAAAATATTAGAAATTTTTCCATTATAGCTCATATTGATCATGGTAAAAGTACTTTAGCTGATAGAATACTTGAAGTATGTGGTGCGGTAAGTAAAAGAGAAGCTAAAGATCAAATACTTGATTCAATGGATATAGAAAGAGAACGTGGTATTACAATTAAATTAAATACTGCTACTATGAACTATAAATATGAAGGTGAAGAATATTTACTTAATTTAATAGATACACCTGGCCATGTAGACTTTTCATATGAAGTAAGTCGTTCACTTGCATCTTGTGATGGTGCTATTTTAGTAGTAGATGCAACACAAGGAATAGAAGCACAGACACTTGCTAATATGTTTTTAGCACTTGATAATAATCTAGTAATAATACCAGTTATAAATAAAATAGATTTACCTAGTGCAGATGTAGAAAAAGTTAGTCGTGAACTAATTAATATTTTTGGATTTAGTCGTGATGAAATAATACTTACTAGTGCGAAAACTGGTGAAGGTGTAAAAGAATTAGTAGAAGAAATAATAAGAAAAGTTCCTGCACCTAGAGGTGATGCAAATAATCCTTTACAAGCATTAATATTCGATAGTATCTATGATTCATATCGTGGAGTAGTAATTGCAGCGCGTATTATGAATGGATCTTTAAAAGTAGGAGATACAATTCATATGATTGAAGCTAAAAAAGACTTTATAGTAACTGAACTATTTATAAATACTCCTAAAGAAGTATCTAAAGAAGAACTTAAATGTGGTGAAGTTGGACATATTGTCGCATCTATTAAAGATATTTCATCTGTAAAAGTAGGAGATACTATTACTTCAATTGAAAAATATACAGATACTCCACTAGAAGGTTATAAACCTATGAAATCAATGGTTTTCTGTGGTTTATATCCAGTAGAAAGTGTTAAGTTTGAAGCTCTTAGAGAAGCACTTAATAAACTTAAACTTAATGATGCATCATTAGAATTTCAACCAGAAACATCTAGTGCATTAGGATTTGGTTTTAGATGTGGTTTTTTAGGACTTTTACATATGGATATCATTAAAGAACGTATTACAAGAGAATTTAATATAGAAATAATTACAACTGCACCTTCAGTAGTATATAAAATTATTCTTACTAATGGAGATGAAGAAGAAATAGATACACCTAGTAAGATGCCAGATAAGAGTAAATTAAAAGAAACACTTGAACCATATATTAAAACAAGTATATTTACACCAAGTGAATATATTGGTCCAATTATGGAATTATGTCAAGATAAACGTGGTACATATCTATCTATGGAGTATATTGATGAAGAAAGAGTTAATATTCATTATGAATTACCACTTTCTGAAATAGTATATGACTTCTTTGACAAATTAAAATCTTATACAAAAGGTTATGCATCATTTGATTATGAAATGATTGGTTATAGAAGTAGTAACTTAGTTAAGATGGACATTCTTCTTAATGGAGAAGTAGTTGATGCCTTAAGTACAATAGTACATAAAGATTTTGCTTATACTCGTGGTAAAGCAGTAGTAGAAAAATTAAGAGAAACTATACCACGTCAATTATTTGAAATACCAGTTCAGGCAGGAATAGGTAATCATATAATCGCAAGAAGTACTATTAAAGCACTTCGTAAAGATGTTTTAGCTAAATGTTATGGTGGAGATATTACTCGTAAGAAAAAACTTCTAGAAAAGCAAAAAGAAGGTAAAAAAAAGATGAAACAAATTGGCAATGTAGAACTTCCTCAAGAAGCATTTATGAGTGTTTTAAGTATGGAATAATAGGAGGTATTATATGTTAAATGATGAAGTATTAAAGATAAAATTATTATTAGATTATGAAATTAGTAATCTTTATATAGAAAGTGGAGCATCTACTAAATTAATTAGTGATAAAACTGGTGTTCCTCTTAGTACAGTAAAACGTGCACTTACAACTATTCATGATAAAATGAGTGAATATGAAAGATTACTGCCAGATTTTCTAACAAGAGATGCTTTAGAACAATTAGACTTAGAAATAAAAGAATTAATAGATGAAAATAAAAGAACTAATAAATGGATATCTAGGGAACTAGATGAAGATATATTTAGTAAAGAAATAGAAAGAATTAAAACATTAAAGAGTGACTATGATAAACATAATACTATAAGTAATGAAGAAAAAAAGATTATGGTTAATTTAAGAATAAATGGGGATACTTTTAGAGAAATTAGTAATAAAACAGGGCGTTCGTTATCTAGAGTACATGCAAATATTGAAAATAAAGGAAAAACAAAATGATATCTAGTGTATATATACATATTCCTTTTTGTAAGAAAATATGTTCTTACTGTGATTTCTGTAAAGTATTCTATAATAAAAAGATGGTAAAAGAGTATTTAAAATCACTTAAAAATGAAATAAATACTAAATATAAAGGTGAGATGATCTCTACTATTTATATAGGAGGAGGAACACCTTCGTCACTTGATATAAAAGAACTTAAAGAACTATTCAAAATAATTAAAATATTTAAATTAGATAAAACTTATGAATTTACAATAGAATGTAATTTTGATAGTATTACTAAAGAAAAATTAGATTTATTTAAAGAAAATGGCGTTAATAGAATTAGTTTTGGATTAGAAACTATCAATAAAGATGTACTTAAACTATTAAATAGAGACTTAGATTTAGATTATGTAAAAGAAATAATAGATTATTCTAATGAAATAGGATTAATAAATATCAATTTAGACTTAATGTATGGTTTTTCTTTCTCTAACTTTGATAACTTAAAGAAAGATTTAGAGTTTATACTTAGCCTTGATATTAAACATATATCTACATATTCACTAATACTTGAAAAAAATACTCTTTTAGATATCAAAAAATATAAAAGTATAGATGAAGATTTAGATAGAGAAATGTATGACTATATTCATACTACTTTAAAAGATAATGGATTTAATCATTATGAGATTAGTAATTTTGCTAAAGAAGGTTATGAATCTAAACACAATCTAATATATTGGCATAATGAAGAGTATTATGGATTTGGAGTAGGAGCTAGTAGCTATTATGATGATTTACGTATAACTAGTTCTAGAAGTATAACTAATTATAATAAAATGATATATAATTATGAATATGAAGAATTAACTAATAATGATAAATATATTTATGAAATTATTTTAGGTTTAAGACTAAAAGAGGGGATTAGTTTAGATAATTTTAAGAAAAAATTTGGTTTTTGTATTAGAAAAAATTACAATATTAGTAGAATGGTTAAAGAAGGTAAAGTAGTTATTAATAATGATTATCTTAAAGTACCATTTAACAATTGGTATGTAATAAATACAATTTTACTTGATTTTATGGAGGTAAATAATGAATAGAGAAGATATATATAAGACTGAGCTTAACTATATTAAAAATGATTATATTAGATATAGTACACTTGAAATGATTAAACTTCTTCCTGAATATATATTTCATGAAGCAGCATCTTCTACTGGTAAATATCATCCTAAATATACTCTAGGCGATGGTGGATTAGTAAGACATACTAAAGCTGCGACTAGATTTGCTTATGAACTATTAAATAATCCTTTAATAGGAGGAAAATATACAGATACTGAGAAAGATTTAATGTATATGGGTATAATTTTACATGATGGACTAAAACGTGGCTTAGAAGAGGAAAAATACACTAGATTTGATCATCCTATACTTATGGCTAACTATATTGAAGAAAATAAAGATAAATTAAAACTAAGTGATGAAGAAAGAGAACTTGTTTGTTCAGTAATAAAAACTCATATGGGACCATGGACTACTGATTATAATGGAAATGAAGTATTAGAGTGTCCTAAAAATAAATATCAAAATTTCGTTCATATGTGTGATTTTCTAGCCAGTCGTAAAGCTATTCTATTTGAATTTGATAATGATAATAATATAATTTGTTAAAAATATAATTTATTGATATAATGAAAATAGAGGTGATAATATGGAAGGTAAGTATATAGTAATTGAAGGAACTGATTGTTCTGGTAAAGAAACACAATCTAAATTACTTGAAGAAAAACTAAAAGAATTAGGTTATAAATGTATAAGACTTTCTTTTCCAATGTATGAAACACCAACTGGTAAAATAATTGAAGAAGCATATCTTGGTAGAAATAATAATGGAGTATTTCCAGAAGGCTCATCTAATGTTGATCCACTAGTTGCGGCACTTTATTATGCAGCAGATAGAAAATATAATATAAATAATATACTTAAATATTATGATGAAGGATATTATATAATACTTGATAGATATACTACATCTAATATGGCATATCAAGGTAGTAAAATACTTGATCAAGATGAAAGATTCTATATGTATCAGTGGATTGATAAATTAGAATATTGGCTTTTAAAACTTCCTAAACCTGATAAAACAATATTTTTACATATGCCTTTAAAATATACTTTAGAACTTATGAAGAATAGGGAAGTACTTGATGACAATGAAAAGAATGAAGACTATTTAAGAAGAAGTGAAGAAGCATATATAGAATTATCTGAACTATATGGTTGGGATAAGATAGAATGTGTTAAAGATGGAAATATAAAAACAATTGATGAAATAAATGAAGAAATAGTTAAATTTATAATAGAAAAAGAATAAAGTTAAACCTTTATTCTTTTTTATTTTTGTTCATTTTCTACATTAATAGGAGTTAATGGAATTTCAGGTAATTTTGTATTATTTACAATTGGTTCATCATTTTTAATATCCGTGTTAGAATCTTCCGGTAGAATACTACTTATTTCTTCTTTAGCCTCCTCCTGTTCTAATGGTAATAAATTACTTACTAGTTCTGAATTGGGTTGGCTTGGTATCTCAGTAGGTGGCATCATACTATTACTATTACTATTATTATTATCAGTTTGAGTTTCCTTTACAGTAACTGTTTGTTCTATAGGTGCTTGATTAGAAACAATATTCTTATTTTCTAGTATTGAATTAGCTTCACCAGTTGCCTTAGTATTAGTAGTATTCATCATTTTTCTTAGTTCTGCGATTTCTTTGTTTCTTTCTTTTTCTAGTTCTTCTTTTTGTTTTTCATCTAAACCTTCTTTAAATTCTTCATAATAACTATCATTAATATCATTATCAATTTCAATTATTCTATATATTTCTTCAAATGTTGTAATACCATCCAATATTTTTTGTAATCCATCTTGAAGTAGTGTAATAACATTACCACTACCATAAACTAACTTTTTAATATCTTCTTTTTCTACATGTTCATTATTTAATGTATTTCTAATATCATCATCAATTTCTAGTACTTCTTGTATTGCAATTCTTCCTCTATAACCTTTAGTACATTCAGGGCAACCATTTGGATTAGCTTCTATTATTTGATCAACATCTTTTCTTAAAGCTAATTTAAATACTTTCTTTTCGTAAGGAGTAGTCTCTCTAGTTGTATGACAATGAGGACATACCTTTTTTGCAAGTCTTTGTGAAATAATTCCAGTAAGGGCAGTTGATAATAAATATCTTTCAACATCCATATCAAGTAAACGTTCAATAGTAGCAAGGGAATTATTTGTATGTAGAGTAGAAATAACTAAATGTCCTGTAATAGATGCACGAACTGCTATTTTTGCAGTTTCAGTATCACGAATTTCTCCGATTAGTATAACATTAGGGTCTTGACGTAATATTGATCTAAGAACAGTTGAAAAATCAAGTCCGATTTCTGAATTAACTTGTACTTGATTAAGTCCTTCAATATTCATTTCTATGGGATCTTCAACAGTAATAATATTAGTTTTTTCTTTATTTAATACCTGTAAGATAGAGTAGGAAGTAGTACTCTTACCTGAACCAGTAGCTCCAGTAATTAATATTATTCCATTTGGAGCAGCTATCATATTTTTTAATTTTTGGAAATTTTCTTCATTAAATCCTAGTTTTTCTATACCATTTAAACTTCTCGAATAGTCAAGGATACGTATAACTATCTTTTCTCCTTCATTAGTAGGTAAACAAGATACACGCATATCTAAGTCTTTATCACCGAATTTTCCTTTTATTGCACCATCTTGAGGTAATCTACTTTCTGTAATATTCATTCCAGCCATTAATTTTAATCTCGTAATTAAATTTCTAACATAAACTTTAGGGATTACTGTATAGTCAACTAAATCACCATCTATACGTCGTCTTACAATAAGACTGTCTTCACGTGGATCAAAATGTATATCAGAAGCGCCACATTTAGATGCTTCAATAATGATGGCATCAACTATTTTAGTAATAGGTGACTTAACAAAATCAAATGTAACCACAATATCAGCCCCATCCTTTATCCTTTTTTTATTCTTTAAAAATTACCTCGACTTTTGCATGGTAATGTACTATAATATAGTATATAATAAATTTAAAAGAATAGCAATAAAGAAAGAGGAATTTATGAAAAAAAAGATAGGTCAAGAAGGGTTCGCATTAATTGAAACATTGATAGTCGCAACGTTCGTTTTAAGTATATTTATTGTACTTATAGCAAATTATTATCCATTAATGGGTAAGCTTGAACGTTATTCAAATTATGATGAGACTGAAAGTATATATATTGCATATCACTTAATGAATTTAATACAAGACAATTCTACTATTTTTAATAGTATACCTAATGCGACTGGTAACAATTATACGTTAATTACATATAGTGGTAACAAAGAAGATTCAAATTATTTATGTGAATTGAATACTTATACAACTAATAAAGAACAATGTGAAAGATTCGTAAAATTATCTAATATTAGTAAAATCTATATAACTAATTATTCAACAAAACCATTAAAAAATAATATAAAAAATATTCAAAATGTATCACGTGCTTTTGAATTATATGTAAAATATATGCCAAGTTATGAATATAGTGCTGGAAATTATGAAAGTGGTAATAGTGGTCCTACTAAAGAAGCTAAACTAGATAGACTTATTGTAGAAAGAAAGATTAAAGATGATAAAACTGGTAAAAATATCTATAAATATGCAAATTATGAAATAAGAAAAAAAGGAGTGTAATATGACAAAGTTAAATAATAAAGGATTATCCATTATTGAGTTGTTAGTATGCTTTGTAATTGTTGCTGTTATATCTATTACACTATTAAATATTGTCATGGATTATAATGCTACACAAGAAACCGAAAATATAAAAAATATTATAAAAACATATAAAAATACGGTTACTAAAAGCATACAAAATGACATCATAAAATATGGGCTTTCAAAAGTAGAAGTAGATCAAACTAATACTGATAGTGATTCTGTTAAATTAATACTTACTTTTAAAGATTTACCTGATTCAATAAGTTCTAAAACAAAAAATCTCATTATACATGCAAGTAGTTCTGATAATTATGTTTTGTATGAAGATACTGTTAAGAGTGGTAATACCTATATTAATCAACCAGTTAAATATGTATTACCACATACTACTAAAATATATGTAGATAAAGCTAATGATTCTATTAATAATACTAGCGGTAAAGAAAATAAAAATGACATTCACTTCAAAAACTTACCTGAGCCTATTACTGGTACAGAATCTTATGTTAGTAATGATGTTTTTTACTTATATATTCCAATTGAACATAGTGAAGTAGATGAAACGTATGGTATTACTATAATCGCACCTTTAGTACATTAAAAAGTAATATATATATAATAATTGATAATAAAGTTGCTATAAATCTTCCCTTAAAAAAAGAAGAATATGGTAACTTTTTATTTTTTATAATACTTTTTACTTGAAAATGAATATTTATTCCTCCAAAAGTAAGTAAAATAGTAATTAATAAACCTTTTATAAATAAAGATAAATTAATATTTGTTATTGATATAATACCATTAGTTATATCAAAAATCATAAATATTATTAAGTTAAATATTTTATTTTTATATAAGGAATTAATAAGAGTAGAAAGTGTTATAAAAATAATAGTATTAAATAAAACTATAAGAATAATTTTAAAAGTATTTATAAATGATTCATTTAAGACTTCTATTAATTCTTTACTATTACTACTGTACTTAGTATTTATGTTTGTAAACTTATTTTTTATCATTAAAATTAATAATATATTTGATCCATAGTGACTAATTAATACAATTAAAGCTATTTTCATATTTGTTAAAATACTTATTGTTCCGAGAATAAAAATAGGGTTAGAAAAGTGTGTTACATATAAGAGTTTATTTGCTAGATTATAATCAATATAATCTTTATCTAAAAAATAACAAATATACTTACTACCACTAGGGAAACCTAGTAACATACTTAAAAAAACTAAAAGTAATCCATTTGAACTTAAATTAAAAATTTTACTTAATATTTTACCAAAAGTAGTATTAAAGGCTTTATATATGTTATAACTAATTAATAAATCACCTAGTGTATAAAATATAAACATACAAGGAAAAACATTGTTAAAATAAATACTAGATGCTTCAATAACAGTAGTTATTACTAATTTTGATTTACATATTACAAGTATAAATATGACAAGTAATCCTATTAAAATATAGTTTTTCTTTACTTTATTTAAAAATATAGTCATAAAATTCCTTCTTTTTTGTTATAATTGTTTGTGAGGTCGATTAAATGTTTACTAATATATATAAAAAAATAAAAGAATTTATTCGTAGTGAATGGAAGTTTTTACTAATAATTTCTATCATTATATTTATAACTAATTGTCCAGTTAATTGTTATGTAATAACGGGTGGAGGAACAATAAGTGCGACTGATAGAGTTGAAGTTGAGGGTTCTAAAAAGAGTAAAGGTAGTATTCATCTTGCTTATGTTTCTGAATTAAAAGGAACTATTTATACTTATCTTTTAAGTTATATTATTCCATCGTATGAAAGAGAAAGTCTAGATGATTACAAATATAATAAAAATGAAAGTGAAAAAGATATCCAGTTTAGAAATAGTTTACTACTTAATAATTCACTAAATAATGCGATATATGTAGCTTATAAAAAAGCAGATAAAAAAATAGAAATTACTTCTGAAAAAATGTTTGTTTATTCTATTACTGATAAGGCTAAAACTGATCTTCAAATAGGTGATGAGATAGTTGAAGTAGATGGTAAAAAAATAAATAATATGGAAGATATAAAGAATACTATTAAGGACTTTGGAGTTAATGATGAAATTAATATTAAAGTAATTAGAGATGAAAAAGAACTTACTTGTACAGCTAAACTTTATATAGAAAAGAAGCAAAAATTAATGGGTGTTCTTTTAATGAAAGATTATGGATATAAATTTGATCCAAAACTAACCATTACATTTAAAAAATCAGAAGGTGGTCCATCTGGAGGATTAATGTTAAGTCTAGAAGTATATAATCAGTTATCAAATACTGATATTACTAAAGGTAAAAAGATAGTAGGAACAGGTACAATTGATAGAGATGGTAATGTTGGTGAGATAGATGGAATTAAGTATAAATTAATGGGCGCAGTTGATGAAAAAGCAGATATCTTTATCGCACCAAGCGGAAATAACTATAAAGAAGCAGTAAAAGAGAAAAAGAAAAATAATTATAAAATTAAGATAATTGAAGCAAAGACATTTGATCAAGTAATAGAAGAATTAAGTAAGTTAAAATAGAAAAGATTTCTTTTCTATTTTTCTTTTAGATGTTATAATAATTTATTATGAATTGTGGTGAAGTATATGCGTAGAAGTGAAGTAGATAGAGAAAAACTTAGTCCAATGATGTTACAATACATGGAGATAAAAGATAACTATGAAGATACTATTATTTTCTTTAGATTAGGTGACTTTTATGAAATGTTTTTTGATGATGCAATACTTGCTAGTCGTGAACTAGAACTTACTTTAACTGGTAAACAAGCAGGACTTGATGAAAGAGTTCCTATGTGTGGTATACCTCATCATGCATATTCAAGTTATGTAGATACATTAATAGAAAAAGGATATAAAGTTGCTATATGTGAACAAATGGAAGATCCTAAACTTACTAAAGGAATGGTTAAAAGAGAAGTTGTACAAGTTGTAACAAAAGGTACAAGACTTGATTCTGGACTTGATTCTAAAAGTAATAACTATATAGCTAGTATCTATGATTTTAATTACTGTTATGGTATTAGTTTTACAGATATAACTACTGGTGAATTCTACTCTGAAATAGTAGAAAAAGATGATTATAGTGTTATTAGAGAAGTAGTTAGAAATAACTTTAATGAAGTAATAGTAAATGATGAAATAGATAGAAATTTAGTAAATATATTAAGAACTAATTATAATATTTTAGTAACTATTACTAAAGAAGAAGAAAAAAGTGATGTTTATTCATATATTTATGATGAAGTAGAAGATGAAAGAATAATTACTACTATTAAACACTTACTTTACTATATTACTAATACTAAGAAACAAGCTTTAACACATCTTCAAAAAGTAGAAATAATAAAGAGTGGAGATCACTTAATATTTGATGGAAATACAAAGAAAAATCTAGAACTTACTGAAACAATACGTACAAGTGACAGAACATACAGCTTGTTCTGGTTACTAGATAAGAATAAAACAGCTATGGGTTCACGTTTTCTAAAATATAATATAGAAAACCCTTTAACTAGTAAAAAAGAGTTAGAGAGAAGATATGACTTTGTAGAAAAATTATCTACTGAATTTATATTAAGAGATGACTTAATTAAAGAACTTAATGAAGTATATGATTTAGAAAGATTATGTGGAAGAATTAGTTATGGTAACTTAAATGCGAAAGACTTATTACAATTAAAAACATCTCTATATCATTTACCAAGTATTAAGAAAATATTAGAAGAATTAAAATATGATAAAGAAATTGAAACACTAGATGAAGTATATAGTTTACTTGATAAATCAATCTCAGAAGATGCTCCATTTACTATTCATGAAGGTGGATTAATTAAGAGTGGGTATAACACGGAATTAGATGAATTAAGAAAAGTTAAAAGTGGATCTAAAGATTTTATCTTAACTCTTGAAAAAGAAGAAAAAGAACGTACTGGAATTAAGAATTTAAAAGTTGGATACAATAAAGTATTTGGTTATTATATAGAAATAAGTAAAAGTAATATACCACTTGTTAAAGATGAATTTGGATGGAATAGAAAGCAAACTTTAGCTAACTGTGAACGTTTTACAACACCACTACTTAAAGAAAAAGAAAATATTATTTTAGGAGCAGAAGAGAAAATAATTAACCTAGAATATAAACTATTTATGGATATAAGAGAAGTAGTTAAAAGATATATTACTAATTTACAAAATATATCTAAAATAATTAGTGAAGTAGATATGTTACAATCATTTTCTATTGTAACTGATCAAAATAAATATGTAAGACCTAATCTAGTAGAAGATAAAAGTATAAGTCTAATAGACTGTCGTCATCCAGTAGTAGAAAAAGTAATGAAAGATAAGTATATTCCTAATGATATAGTAATGGATAAGAATACTGATATATTACTTATTACTGGGCCTAATATGGCTGGAAAAAGTACTTATATGAGACAATGTGCGATTACTATAATTATGGCTCAAATAGGTTGTTTTGTACCTTGTAAGAGTTGTACAATGCCTATATTTGATAAAATATTTACAAGAATTGGAGCTAGTGATGATTTAGTAAGTGGAGAATCTACTTTCATGGTTGAAATGAAAGAAGCTGAGTATGCTATTCGTGAAGCATCAGAAAATAGTTTAATCTTATTTGATGAATTAGGACGTGGTACAGCTACATATGATGGTATGGCTCTTGCTCAAGCAATACTTGAGTATGTTCATGATAAAATAAAAGCTAAAACTATGTTTTCAACTCACTATCATGAACTAACTGTTTTAGATAAAAAACTAAAAAGACTTAAAAATGTACATGTATCAGCTATTGAAGAAGATGGTAAAATTACATTCTTACATAAAGTAAAAACTGGTTCAGTAGATAAAAGTTATGGTATACATGTAGCATCCCTTGCAGGACTTCCTAAAGACTTAATAGATAGAAGTAGAGTAATACTTAAAGACTTTGAAAAACAAAATGTAAAAGAAAGTAAGTATATGCAGACATCTCTTTTTGATGAAGTAGTAGAAGAACCAAAAGAAAATAAAATAGAAAAAGAAATTAAAAATATTAATCCTTTAGAGATGACACCAATAGATGCTATTAATTTCTTATATAAATTAAAGCAAGAAATGAAAGAGAATAAGTAATTATCTCTTTTTCTTTTTAGTATTTTATGATAAAATTAATGTGGTGATTAAAATGAGAAATAGAAGTGAATTAAGAGAAGTAGCAATGAAGTGCTTATATCAAGTTTATATTATGGAACCAACTAATATAGAATTTAATGTTGATGATATAATAAAAGAACAAATTGAAGTAGAAAATGAATTTGTTACTGAACTTGTAAAAGGTGTACTTGATAATAGTAAAAAAATAGATGAACTTGCTAATAAATATCTAGTTGATTGGACTATTGATAGATTAAATAAAGTAGATAAAGCAATTCTTTCTATTGGTATATATGAACTTACTCTAACAAATACTCCTAGTGTTGTTGCTATTAATGAATCCATTGAACTATCTAAAAAATATAGTGATGAAGCTGTAACTAAGATGATTAACGGAGTACTTGATAGTATCTATCATAATGAGGATATAGATGAAAGATAAATATATAAGTATTATCCAATTAACAAGATATTTAAAATATAAAATAGATAATGATCCAAATTTAGATCAAGTGTTCTTAAGAGGTGAAATATCAAATTTTAAAGCTCATTCTCGTGGACACTTTTATTTCACGTTAAAAGATGAAGAATCGCGTATAAATGCTGTAATGTTCGCATCTAATGCTTCTAAAATTAAATTTGTACCTCAAGATGGTATGAAAGTACTTGTAACTGGTAAAGTAAGTATATATCCTGCTAATGGAGGATATCAGATATATGTAAGTGATATGGAAGAAGATGGAATTGGTAATCTTTATATCGCTTATGAGAAGTTAAAAAAGAAATTAGAAGAAGAAGGATTATTTAATAAAGAACATAAAAAAGAAATACCTAAAATACCTAATAAAGTAGGTGTTGTAACTGCACCAACTGGTGCTGCTATTAGAGATATTATTTCAACTATTAAAAGAAGATGGCCAATATGTGAGATTATTCTTTTTCCAGCACTTGTACAAGGAGAAGAAGCAAAAGATGATATTGTAAGGCAGATTAAACGAGCTGAAGATTATAATATTGATACTTTGATTGTTGGACGTGGTGGAGGAAGTATTGAAGATTTATGGGCATTTAATGAAGAAATAGTTGCTCGTGCAATATATAACTGTCCTATACCAACTATTAGTGCTGTTGGTCATGAAATAGATTTTACAATTGCAGACTTTGTCGCAGACATGCGAGCTCCAACTCCAACAGGAGCAGGAGAGTTAGCTGTTCCAAATCTTACAGATATTAGAAATTTACTAAATCAAATAAGTATTAGATCAAATAAAGCAGTACTTAATAAAATAGAGATCAATAAGAAAAAACTGGATAGTATTAAATCTAGACATATATTTAGAGAACCAATAAAAATATATGAAGCTAAAGAACAGAAATTTGATTATTTATTTGAAAAACTTAAATATAGTATAACTACAATATATAATGATAAATCAAATAGATATTTAAAATTAAAAGAAAATATAATCTTCAAAGATCCTAATATATTACTTGATAAAAAGAAAAATAATTATTTAAGAATAATTAGTAAACTAGAAACATTAAGTCCACTTTTAACTATTAAAAGAGGATATTCTATTACTAAGAATAATGGTAAAGTAATACAAAGTGTAAAAGATGTTAAGAAAAAAGATAGACTTGAAATAGAAGTTAGTGATGGCATTATTAATGCAGAAGCTTTATAGGAGGATAACATGGCAAAAGAAAAAGAATTAAATTTTGAAGAAAATTTAGAAAAATTAGAAGAATTAGTTAAAGATTTAGAAAATGGTAATGTACCACTAGATGATGCGATAAATAAGTATCAAGAAGCTATGAAAATAGCTAAAGTTTGTGATGAAAAACTAAAAAGTGCTGAAGAAGCAATTACTAAAATAGTAAAAGATGATAATAGTGTTGAAGATTTTGAAGTAACAGAAGAATAAAAGGAGATAACTATGGAATTTTGTACATTAACAGAAAAAGAATTTAGAAGTTTTTTAGAAAAGTCACCAGAAAGAACTTTTTTACAAACTCCTGAAATAGGTAAATTAAGAGAAAAATCAGGATGGAAAGTTGAATATTTAGGAGTTAAAGAAGGTAAAAAAGTTACTGCAGCAACTCTTATGACTTCAAAAGTAATGCATTTTGGATATAAAGAATTTTATGCTCCACGTGGACTACTAGTTGATTATAAAAATAAAGAGTTACTTACTTTCTTTACTAATAGTCTTAAAAAACACGTTAAAGAAAATAAAGGTTATGAATTTAGAATTGATCCATATGTTATAAATGTAGAAAGAGATAGTGCTGGTGAAATTGTTGAAGGTGGAGTAGATAATAGACAAATAAGAACTACACTAGAGGCACTTGGATATAAAAGAATAAAAAAAGAAAACATGGAACAAGTTGGATGGATGTATGTACTTGATATAGATGGTAAAACAGAAGATGAAGTTCTTAAAAACATGAAACCTAATACTAGAAATACTATTAGAAAAACACTTAAAAATGGTATAGAAATAATTGAACTAGAAAAGAAAGATTTACCTATGTTTCATAAAATTATGATAGAAACTGGTAAAAGAAAAGGTTTTCATATTAGAAGTCTAAAATACTTTGAAGATATGTATGACTTATTTAAACCAAGAGATGAAATTAAATTTTTACTTACTAGACTTGATTTAAAAAAACATATTAAGATGCTTGAAGAAGATAAGGAAAAACAGCTAGAAGAAAAGAATAAATTAAACGATGCTAAATATAATGATGGTAAAAGAAAAGCTTTTGATCTTGCTATTCAAGGTATAGAAAAAAGAATAAAACAAGCAGAAGAAATAATGGAGAAAGATGGAGAAGTAATTAACCTATCAAGTTCTATGTTTATTATGATTGATCCAGAAATTATATATTTATCAAGTGGTAACTATGAAGAATATATGTGTTATAACTCTCAATACTTAATTCAATGGGAAATGATTAAGTATGGTATAGAACATAAATTTAAAAGATATAACTTCTATGGTATAACAGGAAATTTTGATAAAAATGATAAAGATTATGGTATATATGAGTTTAAAACAGGCTTTAATGGCTTTGTAGAAGAGTTAATTGGAGAATATACCTATCCAACTTCATTTATGTATCACATAATGAATTTAATACATAAAATAAGAAAATAGAAATATTTTCTTTATTTTTTTTATCTTTTGTGTTATAATATAGTGCAACGAAAAAGAGGGAAAAATATGAATTACGATGAAACAAAAAAATTTATAGAAAAACTAGATTTAAAAGATAAGAATAAAGCTTTTCTTGATTTAGTTAATTATTTTAAAGAAAATAATACTGTTATTACAGAAAGTGAATATGTAGAATTAATAGATAATTATTCATTTATTAGTAGTGTCTTAAATACATTAATGACTAATGAAGAATTTGAAAGTCTAATACAAGATAATGAATATATTATTTGTTTAATGTCTGTTTATAATGAAAAAAATAATGAAGATAATTTTGAAGAAGATTTAAATAACTATGAAGAGATTGAATACGATATAAGTGATGCAGCATATGATCCTGTAAAAATATATATGAATGAAGCTACAAAATATCCATTATTGTCGCATGAAGAAACTATTGAATTATTTAAAAAATATAAAGAAGGAGACAAAAAAGCAAGAAAGAAAATAATTAACCATAATTTAAGATTAGTTATAAGTATTGCTAAAAAATATTCAAATCAAGGATTAGATTTTGGAGATCTTATTGAAGAAGGAAATATTGGTCTAATGACTGCAGTAGACAAATTTGAATATGAAAGAGGATTTAGATTTTCTACATATGCGACTTGGTGGATAAGACAAGCAATTACTCGTAGTGTTTACGATCATGGTAAAACTATAAGAATACCCGTACATGTTAATGAAGATATTAAAAAAATTAGAAGTATTCAAATTAAATTAACTCAATCTCTTGGGCATGAACCTAGTATAGAAGAAATAGCTAAAGAAATTGGTTACACAGTTGAAAAAGTAAGGGAAATAGATAGAGCAAGTCAACTACCTGTTTATATGGATGAAGCAATAGGTGAAGATCATGAAACTACTAGAGGTGACATGATGGTTGATGAAAATGCTGAAAGTGCTGTTGAACTAATGGAAAATAACGATTTACGTAATCTTTTAATAAGTGCACTTGATACTCTAGAAGAACGTCAAAAAGAAGTACTAATGATGAGATTTGGGCTTAATGGTGATAGTCCTATGACACTTGATGAAATAGGTAAACATTATGATGTTACTAGAGAAAGAGTAAGACAAATAGAACATAAAGCATTAAGTAGATTAAGAAGAAATCCTAGAATTAAAAATAAGATACATAATTATCATGAAGATACAAATGATGAAAATATGAGTAAATATAGACGTGTAATAACACCAGCAGAACAAAAACTAATTGAAGAAAGAATTGCTAGAATGAATCAAGCACACGAAAACCGTGAAAATAACGATTCTCATAAACAATATGTTAAAAAAAGAACATTTTTTAAACAAAAGAAGCTAGACTAATTGTCTGCTTCTTTTAACATTGTAGTAATAAAAATACCATATCCTTTTTTAGAATCATTTACTATAACATGAGTTACTGCTCCTACAATCTTGTTATCCTGTAGAATAGGGGAACCACTCATACCTTGAACAACACCACCTGTACTATTTAATAGTTCTTCATCTGTTATTTCAAACAATATATTTTTAGTATCCGAATTAGGATTTAATTTAATAATATTTATTCTAAATTCTTTTATTTCATCATTATTTATAACAGTTCTTATTTTAGCTTCTCCTAAATGTATATCTTTAATAGTTCCTACTTCTATAGTTTTGATATCAGGTAATTTATCTGTATAAGTACCGAATATTCCAGAGGTCGTATTTTCCGAAATATTTCCATAAACTTTTGACTTATCGTACCTCGCATTTTTTTCACCTGCTTTACCATCTTCACTTTTATTTATACTAGTAACATCAGATTTAAATATTTTACCATCTTTTATCTCAAACTTCTTTGATGTAGTTTTTTCTAATATTTCATGACCAAGAGCTCCAAACTTTAAAGTCTCTGGATCAATAAAAGTTAAAGTACCAATACCTTGTATACTATCTTTTACATATATTCCTGTTTTATATACACCATCTTGATTAGTTCTACTTGCTTTTAAACTAAGTTCTTTATTATCTCTTATTATTGTATAATTAATACTTTCTTCATTTGATTCTTTTACAACATTAACCATATCATCAATACTATTTACTATTTTATCATTTACTTTAATAATTCTGTCACCAACTTGGAAACCACTATCTTTCGCAATTAATTTATTATCTACTTCATAAAAACCAACAACAAGTACACCATTCGAACTAACTTCAATTCCTACGTTTTCACCACCAGGAATAATAAAATTAGAGTACGCTAAAACATTTATAGGTATTATTGTAATAATAAGTAACCATATTATAGTTAGTAGTTTGTTTTTCTTCATAAAACCAACTCCTTTACAAACTACATTATTAATATGTACTTAATTATTAATTTTAGAAGTAACAATAATTTCCTTTTTATAAAAAATAATATATAATTTAAAGAGAGGTAATTATGAAAAAAGTATATATAGAAATAACTAATAATTGTAATTTAAATTGTTCTTTTTGTATTAAGAATGATAGAGTAAATAAATTTATTAGTATAGAAGAATTTAAAATAATTTTAGAAAAAATTAAACCATATACTAAGTACATTTATCTACATGTAATGGGAGAAGCACTTCTTCATCCAAAAATAAATGAATTGATAGATTTAGCTTCTCGATATTTCAATGTAAATATAACTACTAATGGTTATTTAATAGATAGAATTAAAACTAAAAATATTAGACAAATTAATATATCTATACATAGTTTTGACTATAAATATAAAACTAATACAGAAGAATATTTAAATAATATTTTTAAAGTGGTTGATAAACTAGATAATACATACATATCTTATCGTTTTTGGGTTAATAATAAAAATAGTAGAGAACTATTAGATATTATTAATAAACACTATAATACTAATTTTAAATTAGAAGAACTAAAAAAAGATAATAAGATTAATGATCATATATTTATAAATACTTATAATGAATTTATATGGCCTGATTTAAATAATGATTATTATAGTGAAGAAGGTAAGTGTTATGCATTACGTGATCATATAGGAATACTAGTAGATGGTACAGTTGTACCTTGTTGCTTAGATTCTAAAGGAATAATTAATTTAGGAAATATTTATAAAGATAATTTAGAAGATATATTAAATAGTGATAGAGTTAAGAAGATGTTAGATGGATTTAGAAATAATAAAAAGATAGAAAAGTTATGTAAGAAATGTAATTTTCTGGATATAGATGAAGTATAAAAGTAAATAAAACCTCCACAATATAAATGGAGGTTTTACTATGCATATAGATTTTATAGAAGCTATTAAAGTTATACCTAGATGTTTAGGTGCGACTATATTTTTATTTTTTATAACTAAGATTATGGGTAGAAAACAAGTATCTGAGTTTAGTTTATTTGATTATGTTATAGGAATATCAATTGGTAACTTTACTGCAGAAATGACTTTAAATACAGATGTACAATATATTGATGGAATGGTCGCAATTGCTACTTTTGGACTTCTTTCTATTAGTCTTACTAAACTAATTAATAAAAATATCAAATTAAGGCGTTTTATAATAGGTACACCAACTGTTTTAATAGATAATGGTAAAATTATACAAAGTGGCTTAAAAAGAGTTAATATAGGCGTAAATGACCTATTAGAAGAAGCACGTATGGAAGGATATTTTAATATAGATGAAATAGAGTATGCCATAATGGAAGGAAGTGGTACAATTAGTTTTCTTCCTAAAAGTGAATTTAAAAATGTAACAGTTAATGATTTAGATATAAAGAGAGATAAATCATATTTAAGTGCGAATATTATTATAAATGGAGAATATATGGAAGAAGCTATTAAAAAGAGTAATATAACAAAAGAAGAGTTAATAAAAAGACTAAAAAAAATGAATCTAGATTCTCCAGACTCAATACTCTTATGTACAATTACAAATAATAAACTAAATTTTTATTTTAAAGATCAAGAACCAATAAATGATCTTTTACTTGAATAATTAAATAAAATAAAATACTAAAGCTCCAAAAAATCCAAATGCCATAACTGCTACTGAAACGATAGATATAATCTTGATAGTTTTCTTACTCATCTTGTTCACCTCTATATAATTATAAAATATTTGTAGTAAAAAGTAAATTAAAAGTATAAATAAGTGTCATTAATACCTAATATAATTTACTGGTGATAATATGAAAAAGAATAGACTAGTACATTACAAAAATAAAGGTAGAAAGATTACTAAAAGAAAGATATTTATAGGTATTTTAATACTATGTATTATATCTTTTATTATAGGTATATTATATATGTTATTTTTAAATAAAGATGGTAAACATATAGTAGTAGATACTCTAAAAAATTATTTTGGAAGTTTAGACAAATTAAGTTATAAACATGAACTTTTTATTAATCTTAAAAATAATATATTTCTAGCAGTTATAATGTGGTTTTTTGGTATATCATTATTTGGTGTTATTTTTGAACTTTTATATCTAATAGTTAAAAGTTTTACACTTGGTTTTTCTATATGTTCACTTATTTATACATTTAAATTAAAGGGTATTTATATTGGTTTAATATATTTAATACCTAGTATTATTAATTTATGTATATATATAGTTTTAGGATTCTTTGCTTTTAACTTTTCTATATATTTATTTAAGTACTTATTTAAGAATAAAGATTATAATTTAAGACTTTTACTTAAGAAATATTTAAAACTACTACTTGTATCAGTAATATTACTTATTATTAGTAGTTTAATTGATACTTTTCTTATACCAAATATATTAAAACTTTTTACAAAAACACTTATTTAGTTTATAATATAGGTGGTGATTTTTATGAGTAGTAAAACTGTTGTAGTTGGTATGAGTGGAGGAGTAGACTCTAGTGTAGCTGCAATTCTATTAAAAGAACAAGGTTACAATGTAGTTGGTCTATTTATGCGTAATTGGGATAGTTCTATTAATAATGATTATTTAGGTAATCCTAATTTAGATAACGATATATGTCCTCAAGAACAAGATTACAATGATGCTAAAGCTGTGTGTGAAAAAATTGGTATACCACTTCATAGAATTGATTTTGTAAAAGAGTATTGGGATTATGTATTTAAGTACTTTTTAGATGAATTAAAGAAGGGTAGAACACCTAACCCTGATATTATGTGTAATAAATATATTAAGTTTGATTACTTTGCTAAAGAAGCTGAAAAACTAGGTGGAGACTATATCGCAACTGGTCACTATGCAAAGATGGAAGATGGTTATTTAAAAAGAAGTCATGATCAGAATAAAGACCAAACTTACTTCTTATCTCAAGTGTCTTCCAAGCAACTTAAAAACGTTATATTTCCTCTAGGAGATATAGATAAAACGGAAGTTAGAAAAATAGCAGAAAAACATGACTTAATAACTGCTAAAAAGAAAGATTCAACTGGAATATGTTTTATAGGTGAAAGAAATTTTAAGAACTTTTTAAAGAATTATTTACCTAATCAAACTGGAAATATAGTAAATATTGAAACTAAAGAAGTATTAGGTAAACATATTGGTTTAATGTATTATACAATAGGGCAGAGAAAAGGTCTTGAAGTAGGTGGAACTAAAGATAAGTTATTTGTAGTAGGAAAAGACTTAGAAAAAAATATTTTATATGTTTGTGAAGGTGAAGATAACGAATACTTATTATCTGATAGTTGTATAGTTGAAGATGTTAATTTTAACTGTAATTTAAGACCAACTGAAATGACTGCTAAATTTAGATATAGACAACCAGATAACGAGGTTAGGGTAGAGTACTTAGATGATGGTAACCTATTAGTTAGATATAATAATGTTAAAAGTGTAACACCTGGTCAAGCATGTGTTTTCTATCAAGGAGATATTTGTCTTGGTGGAGGTATTGTAAAAGAAGTTCGTAAAGATGAAAAAAAATTATGGTATCTTCTTTAAAAGTCAAGAAATTTCGAAATTTGTCAATTTACACTTGACACATTTTGTGTAAAACTGATAAAATTACTTTAGGAGGGTAGAGAACATGCAAGAATTATACACATTAATAAATGAATTAGGAATATCAAAGGTACGCCTAGCTAAATATTTAGGTGTTTCACGTCAAATGTTATACAATTATTTGGCTCTTCCAACACTTGATGAATGGCCAAAAGAAAAATCAGTAAGATTACTTAGCTTACTAAATATTAAGAGTAGTGATGAAATTAAAGATATTGATATAAATGGTGATTACATCATAGAAGTTGAAAATAGACTTAATGAAAATGTTAAAGAAACTAATCATGAAGTATTAGCTGATTTAAAAGGATTTAATAAGAAAGAACAAGAAGTTCTAGCTGATATTATTAATCTATTAAAAGAGAAATTAGCTGATGATAAAACAAAAGAAACATATTATAGTTATGTATATTTATATCATTTCTTACAATCAATGGAAACTACTGGAGAATTAAAATATATCTTAGCTTATATGTCTAAATCACTAGGATTTACTGATCCTAATGAATTTGCATTCAATAAAGATAAACAATTCGTATTTGAAAGTATTATCTTCTCAGCTATGACTTTGTATAACAATGGTGGATCATCTAAGACAAGACTTGCAGATGCCCACAAACGTTTTGTTGAAGACATTGAACATAAAAAAGAAGAAAAACTAAGTAGAACTCAAGAGTTAAACACTGCTAAAATTCAAGCTCTAAGAGAACTTGGATATGAACAAATTAATGAAAGTAATGCTAAAGAAGTATTAGAAAAAATAGCAGAAATTCAATCAAGAAAAGTATAAGGACCTAAAAAGGTTCTTTTTATGATGTTTTATAGGAGATATATATGAAAAATGGAGAAATAATACAAAGATTAAAAAAATGTTATGTAGGAAAAGATTGTTGTCAAACTATGTTTCCATTTGGAGAGAAAGCAACAATTATCTCACCACAAGGAATTATATTTCATCTAGATGATAATGATATCATTAATAGTTATTCATTAGATGAAAGAAGAAAACAATTTCCTTATAACAATATACCAATACATTATCAAAAATATATTCCTTATTTTGATACATATATGGGATATGCTAATGAACTAAATAACTGGTAACTGTGTATTTGAAACAGTAGCACTTAAAGATAATGATACTGCTCTAGTAATATCTAAATTATTATATCCATCTAATAACGAAAAAATAGCAGATGAGAGAGTAGTAATGAAAGATAAAGATATACTCAAATTAATAAGAAGTAAGAGTGATGAAGATATATATTATATTTATGAAGATGGAGATATGGCAGCAGAAATACCTTTTGAACACGATAGTAATAAAACATTTTTTGTTATAAGAATAAAAGATAATAATACTACTATGGAAGGTTATAGATTTGCACATATTCATGATAATAATTACTATGTTGATAAATATAATAAGTAAATATAAATTAGAAGATATGTCTAATTATAAAATACATAAAGCAATAGATCCAGAAATATCATTAAAATTAAATCCAAGTATTACAAAAGATGATATCAAAAAAGCAAAGAGAATGGTGAAGAGTCTAAAGAGGTGTTAACACTTCTTTTTCTTTATATAATAATGAAAGAGTAGATATATAGAAATATTAAATTTTATAGAAGTTAACATAATATCAATTATAGGAAATTGCATATTATAGTAAATATATATGTTTTTTAGCTAATTATATATATCTAATCAATTACTTTTTATTTTTTAATAACTACTACACTATCTACATTTAAACTAAATTAGATATATAAATAATCATAAATATAATCTAAATTAATTATAATTAATCAATTATATATAAGTTTATTCTAAGCGATTGAGATTACTTTTTATGGATAATTCATCACCTCAATCTAATTTATATATCTAATTGATATGCATATAGATACTAATTTAATGATTTCAATTGATTATATTAAATTGTTAAAAATTAGCGATTAATTCTAAGCAATCGAAATAATAAAAGATGGATAATTGTCCATCTCAATCTCTTAAATTTAATAACAAAATTTATAAATATATATGTATGAATACATATACATATACCATATAATAGGGTACCTTCCCCTATTTTTATAAAATATATGAAGTAGGGGGAGTATATACTAATTCTTATCATACTACTCCTTATTAGTATAATAATGATTATTCTAATAAAAATAGTACCAACTGCATAAGTCGGTACTAAACCCAAATACTAGGGAATAGTATCTAACACTTAAATTAGATATTCCCTTTTTTATTATATGAAGTTTCCTTCACTAAATACATTATAACACATTATCTATTCTTTTTCAATACTACTACTCTTCTCTATTCTAACTCTTCTAA
>CADAWN010000014.1 GCA_902791625.1 uncultured Erysipelotrichaceae bacterium
CCCTTTTTTATTATATGAAGTTTCCTTCACTAAATACATTATAACACATTATCTATTCTTTTTCAATACTACTACTCTTCTCTATTCTAACTCTTCTAACACACTAATACCAAGTTCTGTTTTTTCTAAATCAAAATTATCAGCTATAGTTGCTCCAATTGAACCAAATGAACTTAAAGGTGATAACATACGTGGTTTATTAAAACTTAAACTATAGAATATTACAGGAACATTTTCACGTGTATGATCATTTCCTTCAAATGTAGGATCATTACCATGATCTGCTGTAATAATAAGTAAATCATCAATCTCTAATTTATTTAGAATAATAGGTATTTCAACATCTAGTTCTTCTAATGCATTCTTATATCCTTCGACATCACGATTATGACCAAATTCTGAATCAAAATCATCTAAATTAACCATACATAAACCAGTAAACTTTTTATCCATTAAAGTAAGTAATTTATTAATTGCTTCCTGATTATTACTAACTTTAATATTTTTATTTATTTCATTATCATTAAATATATCATTAACTTTACCAATACCAATAACATTATATTTATTTTCAATCATTTCACTTAATAATGTCTTTTTAGGTGGTTTAATACTATAATCACGACGACTTACATTACTTAGTTTATAATTACCAGGTTTACCTGTAAATGGACGAGCAATAACACGACCAACTCTCCATTCACCACGTAAAGTAAGTTCACGAACTCTCTCACAATACTTATATAAAGTAGCTACAGGAATAACATCTTCATGAGCCGCTATTTGTAAATCAGAATCAGCTGAAGTATATACGATTAAAGAACCATAATTTTGTTCAAGTTCACCTAATTCATTAATAATATCTAGACTACTACCACATTTATTACCAATTATTCTACGACCAGTAAGTCTTTCAATTTCATTTAATAATTCATTAGGGAATCCTTCATTAAATGTTTTAAATACTTCAGACGAAGAAATACCCATAATCTCATAATGACCATTTAAACTATCTTTACCGATATTATTAGGTTTAGCCATTGTATAATAAGCATCTACATTAGGATTTTCATCCATATTAATTGTATTTAAAAGACCAATTTTTGCAAGATTTGGAATAAATAAGTCCGTATTATCCTTTATGTGTCCTAAAGTATTTGATCCTTTTGAATTGTAAGTTGCCGCATCATCTGCTTCCCCTACTCCTAAAGAATCTAAAACCATTAAAAATATTCTCTTAAATTTCATATTATTCACCTTTATCTTTCATATTACGTGGGTGATATTCCTTATAATCATTTCTTATTTTACTATCACCAACATGAGTATATATTCTTGTTGTAGAAATATCTGAATGTCCTAACATTTCTTGAATACTTCTAAGATCTGCCCCACTATTAAGTAAGTGAGTCGCAAAACTATGTCTTAAAGTATGAGGAGATACATCTGGATCAAGTCCTTTCTCCTTTAATAGTCCTTTTAGTATTTTAAAGAAACCTTGCCTTGTTATTTTTTTACCATGATTATTTAAGAATAATGCATCACAAATATTCTTCTTAAGTAAAGAATTTCTTCTTTCCATATATAGATTTAAATAATACATAGAATATTCTCCTAGAGGAATAATTCGCTCTTTATTACCTTTACCTACAATACGAATTATACAGTTAGTAAAATCTATATTATTTAAGGTTAAATTAACTAATTCTGAAACTCTAAGACCAGTCCCATAAATTAATTCTAACATAGCTTTATTACGATAGTCAAATGGACTCTTTAGTGTTATATCAAGTAGTTTATCTACATCACTTACTGATAGAGATCTTACTACTGTTTTTCTTAGTTTTGGTCTTTTTATTCCAACACTTACATTTTTAGATACTATTCCTTCTTTTTCTAAAAACGAATGAAAATTCTTAATAGAAGTTAGTTTTCTTGCTACTGTTGTAACAGTATCATGACTATCTTCCTGTAAAAACATCATATAACTCTCTATATCACTGCTTTTTATACCTTCTAGACTATTTATACCTTTTTCTTTTAAAAAGCCTAAATAAAGCTCTAAATCAGTCTTATAAGATATATTAGTATTATCACTTAGTCCTTTATCAATAGAACAATAATTTAAAAATTCTATTATGGCTTCATCAAAACTCATAATTACCACCTATTATTATTATATAAAAATATTCTTACTTTTACAATAAAGGTTTTAATGTGGTACAATAGATATGGTGATTTATATGGAAAAACCTTTAGCTTTAAAACTTGCTCCAACATCACTAAAAGATGTAATTGGTCAAACACATTTAATTGGTAAAGATAAAATACTTACTAATTTAGTTAAAAATAAAAAGTTATTTTCTATGATCTTATATGGTAAACCTGGTATTGGTAAAACATCTATTGCGAATGCAATTATAAATGATTTAGGTGAACGTTTTAGATTTTTTAATGCGACTATTAATACTAAAAAAGATTTAGATGTAATTATAGAAGAAGCTAAAATGTATGGTGGTATGATTCTAGTACTAGATGAAATACATCGTCTTAATAAAGATAAACAAGATATACTTCTTCCTCAACTAGAAAGTGGCCTACTTACTTTAATTGGTATGACTACATCTAATCCATATCATGCGATTAATCCCGCTATTAGAAGTAGATGTCAGTTATTTGAACTTCATGAGTTAGATACTAAAGATATTATAAAAGGTCTTAAAAAAGCTATTAAACACCCTGATTTAGATGGAATTGTAATAGATAATAAAACTATAGAATTAATTGCTCAGCTCTCTGGAAATGACTTAAGATATGCTTATAACTTACTTGAAGTATGTTTCTACGCAACAAGTGATAAAAAGATAGATGAAAGTGTTGTAAGAAGAGTTAATAGTAAACCAGTATTTTTCTCTGATAAAAATGATGAAGGTCACTATGATGTATTAAGCGGCTTACAAAAGTCTATTCGTGGTAGTGATGTTAATGCTAGTCTTCATTATGCAGCTAGACTTATTGTTGAAGGAGATTTAGATTCTTTATTTAGAAGATTATCTGTTATTGCTTATGAAGATATTGGTCTAGCTAACCCTAATATTGGTCCAAGACTTGATGCAGTTATTAATGCAAGTGAAAGAATTGGTCTACCAGAAGCTAGAATTCCAATTGGTGAAATAATAGTAGAAATGGCACTTTCTCCAAAGAGTAATACTGCTCATATCGCACTAGATGAAGCAATTCAAGATATAGAAAATGGTAATGTTGGAACAATACCAAAACATATTAAAACTAATGCAGTTGACTATAAATATCCTCATGACTACCCTAATAGTTATGTAGTTCAACAATATCTACCAGATAAATTAAAAAATAAAGAATATTATCATCCTAAAACAAATGGATATGAAGTAAATATAAAAGCTATATATGATAAATTAAAAAAGATAAATGATAAAAATTAATATCATTTATCTTTTTATTTTTTGTAATATTTTTTGTGTTTTTTCAGCTTTTTCTACTACATTGTAATATTGACCAGGTAATAATTCAAATTGATATATACCTGACAATTCTTTTAATGATAAACTCCAAACTGGATTCTTAGATATATCAAATGTTTCTAATTGTCTACTAATATCCTCATGTTCAATATCATAATTATAAAATTTACCTTGTTCTAATAAATTTAATAAGTATAATGACTTGGGAATTGATATAATATCATTCATAACATATTCACCATGATCATAATGATATGTATCAGTTAATAATAAATATTTTACAATTTCATCTCTATCTTCTTTTTTATTGTATTTTTCTATTAAAGCAATTTTGCTGCTATCAATATGACCTGTATAATATTCATTTAATAATTGTGTTTGTCTTTCCTTTTCATAATCTGACATTTGATAAGAAACAACATTATGATAAAATGTACCTCCCCATACTCCATATGTTTTGTATTGTAATTTATCATATGAAATAGGTCTATCATTTTTCTCTAATTCATGCTCGTAATTAGTACTAGCTCTTAACACCCTTTGTTCAAATGGAACTTTTTCCATTTCATTCTTCTTAAATTCTGCTATTTTATCGCTCCATGGTGACATCTCATATACATCAATTTTATCCTTGTTAATGTCGTATAAATACATACTTCAAACCTCCTATAAGTTTATTATATTCTTGCATTATATCTATGTCAATATTCTATATATTAATTATATACATTAAAATGCAGTCTTTTGAATCAATTAATCCAGCTTTAACTTTATAATCTATTTCACTTAAATTTTTAATTAAGTTATTTATACTGGTTATATTAGTAGAACTAAGTAACTCCATAGTTTTTTGTATTCTATATGGATGAATATTTAATTTAGTAGCTATATCATCTTTATATAGTCCTTCTTTTTTATAAATACTTACTTCCTCTAATAATCTTAATTGACTCTCAATTAAACCTATTAAACTGATATCATCTATATTATATTCTTGTAGTAATTTATATTGTTCTAATGCTCTTTTTTTATCGCTTGAAGAAATGTATTTTACTAAATCAAATATTATATTACTGGAGTCTCCTAAATGTTTTACAACTAGTTTTTCTACATCACTTACTGTAATAGTTTTATCATCTTTATAGTTAATTAACTTATCACATTCAGTTTTAATAATATCTATATTATTATTTGAATAAATACTTATTTTATTAATTACACCAGGTTCTAATTTATAATCTTTAAGTAGATTTTTAATAACTGTATTTGAATTACTTTCTAACTTAATAAAGTTAGTTTTTTCTTTTAGTGTTTTATTAATCTTTTTTGTACCATTAAATTTAGTTGTAGTTAAAATTAATAAATTATCTGGATTAGAATTATCTAAATAGTTAATTAAATGTGTAGTTTTCTTATCATCATTTAAGTTTTCTATATTTTTAATTATAACTATTTTTTTATCTGATAGAAATGAATATGTATCTAAATCAAGTAAAGCATCATCTAAATCTTTTTCATCTAAATCATAAACATTTTTATCTATATCTTTAAAATCTTTTTTAGTTATTTCATCTATCTTAGTATTAAGAAGATATATATCATCATAAACAATTAAATAATTATTCATTATCAAATACTTTCTCTAGATGTTCTTTAATTTCTTTAAGCATTAGTGTATTCTTTCCTCCACCCTGTGCGAAAGTTGGGCTTCCTCCACCATTACCTAAAGAACTAACAGATGCATCTTTTACAACTAAACCTGCATTTACATGACAGTTACTTCTACAAATAAAGTTAACACTTCCATCTTCTTTTTTATTAATAAAGAATACACATCCTGGATTCATTTCATTTACTAATGTATCTGCAATTGTTTTAAGTAAGTTAACGTCCATATCGTTTACTTCCATGATTAATCCATTAATACTCTTATATACTTTTACATTATCACGATAAGTAGTTAAGTTATTAAGTGTTTTCTTTTCTCTTTCACTAACATATTTCTTTTCTAAATCTCTTACTTCAGTTTGAATATATGAAAGTCTATTTTGATAATAAATTATATCTTCATAACTATCTACTAAAGTATTTTCTATATTAACATCAAAGTCTAGTTTAATACCTTCATGTCTCGCTTGTTCAATTATGCCTTTAGCTTTCATAAGTAATTTAATAGACTCATCATTATAAGGTTTAATAACTTCATATAATGTATCTGTTATTTTTGATCCAGTACAAGCTTCTATTCTATATACACTTGTTCCTTTATTTTCATAAGAAGATATTGCAAATTTCTTAATATTTCCTGTATTAGTTGTGTGAGTACCACCACATAATTCAATTGATTTACCCATCTTAACAACACGTACAACAGAACCATATTTTTCTGAGAATAGTGCCATAGCGCCTAGTTCTTTAGCTTTATCTATAGGCATTACCTCTGTTGATACGATAATATCTTTTTTAATTAAATCATTAACCATCTTTTCTACTTCTAATACTTTTTCATCATTAAGTTTTCTAGCATAAGTAAAATCAAGTCTTAATTTATTTTCATCTACATAACTTCCTGCTTGATGAACATCTCCTTCAAGAAGAGTTCTTAAAGCATAATGTAGTAAGTGAACACTACTGTGATTTTGTTCAATATTTTTTCTTCTATCACGATCTAGGACAAGTTCACATTCATCACCTTCAGAGATTACTCCATCAAGTAATTTTACTTTATGAATATGTTGTCCATTAGGAGCTTTAAATACATCTAGGACTCTTGCCTTAAAGTTCTTTCCTACAATCATACCAGTATCACTTACTTGTCCACCAGATTCTGCATAGAAACATGTTCTTTTAAGTGCGATATATCCATCATGATCTAGTTTAGGAATAATTTCATCTTTTGAGAAGATTGCAAGTACATTAGATTTAAGACGATATATTCCATATACAAAAGTAGATTCATCTTTAAAGTCAAGAAGTACTTTCTTTTGACTAGCCATAGACGCTTTTGATTTATTCGCATTTCTTGCAGTCTCTTTTTGAATATTCATATATTTTAAGAATTCTTCTTTACTAGTTTTATATCCTAATTCTTGTAAATATTCTTCAGTTAATTCAAATGGGAAACCATATGTATCATAAAGTCTAAATGCATCAGCTCCACTTATATAACCATCAGTAGATTCTTTAACTAATTCTTTTAATAATCTTTCTCCTTCAGTAAGTGTCTTTAAGAATAGTTTTTCTTCTTCAATTACTAAAGCTTCTATCTCACCTTGTTTATCTACTAATTCTGGATAAGCTTCTTTCATAGTCTCAACAACTTCAGATACTAATTTATACATAAATGGTTCATTTAGTCCTAATTGTCTACCAAATCTTTCACTTCTTCTTAAAAGTCTTCTAAGTACATAACCACGTCCATTATTTTCAAAACGAGCTCCATCTCCTAAAGCAAATGTAATTGCACGAATATGATCAGCTATTACTTTAAATGGAGTTTGTCCTTGATACATTGTACCTGTCATATTTTCTAAAGATGTAAGAGTACTTTTAAATAAATCTGTTTCAAAGTTAGAATCAACATCTTGAAATATTGTACACCATCTTTCAAGTCCTGCACCTGTATCTATATTTTTATGAGGAAGTTCTTTATAATCTTTTCTTTCTACTCCTTCTTCTTGATTGTATTGACTAAATACATTATTCCAAATTTCAATATATCTTTCTTGATCTTCATCTACTTTAAATTTTTCTAGTGCATCACCTTCAGGATCATATTTTTCTCCACGATCATAGAATATTTCTGTATCTGGTCCACATGGTCCAGCTCCTATTTCCCAGAAGTTTTCTTCTAGTTTAATAATATGATCTTTAAGCATTCCTACTTCAATCCATTTATTATATGATTCAGTGTCACTAGGATAAATTGTTACATATAGTTTTTCTCTTGGTATCCCAAACCATTTATCACTAGTAAGTAGTTCCATAGAAAACTCAATTGCTTCATTTCTAAAATAATCTCCTACAGAAAAATTTCCCATCATTTCAAAGAATGTTTGATGTCTACGAGTTATTCCTACATTTTCTATATCATTAGTACGAATACATTTTTGAATACTTGTAAGTCTTTTACATTCTGGTACTACTGTTCCATCAAAGTATTTTTTTAAAGGTGTAACACCTGCATTAACCCAAAGTAGTGAATCATCATTAATAGGAATAAGTGGTGCACTTTCTATTATTTTGTGTCCTTTTTCTGTAAAGAACTTAAACCACATATTTCTTATTTCATTATGAGTCATATATTTCATTTTAATTCCTCCTCTACTATTCTCTTAGCTTCTTTTTCTAATTCTTCTAGTGTAGTATTTACTACATCATATTTATAATCTTTATATTCATCTAAAGCAGTCTCTGTTATATGTTTTTGTTCAGTCACACTTAAATTACTAACTAATTCTGGTCTTGTTATATGCATCTTAACTAAATCTGGATAAACTTTACTTATTTCATCAAATTCAAGAGGAAGTCTAACATCCGCTACTATTATTACATCATAGAAATTACTTAATACTTCCATATCTTCTGTTAATCTTGTTGTAAAGAATAATGGTTTATTCATTTTTTCTCTTATTATTTCAGTACCCAATTGTTGAAGTAATGTACGTGGTTTAGTCTCATCGCTTCCATCCCATCCAAAATAATCAATCGCAAAATGTTTTATATAGTTTCCTATATGCATAATACATGCTTTCTTACCATTTTCATCAAAATACCTTTTCATAAAACCCGCTAAAGTATCTTTTCCATTTCTAGCTTTTCCACTAATCATATAAACTTTCATAAATATTCCTCCTTAAAACAAATAAAAGACCAACTATAGGAGGACATAACGCCCGGTACCATCCTATATTGGTCTTAATTACATATAACGGTATCCCGTAAGACTCTTAAAAGAGCTTCCCTTTATTATAATAATTCTTTACACCTACCAGAATCTCTCTTTAATTAATTATAAAGGTACTAATTTTTAATCAACGTCTTATAAACTCAACACACTTATTGTATCAAAAGTTATTAAAATATTCAATCAAAATTTATGCTTTTTCTATTTTATCCATGAAATTAAGTTTTTCATCTACAAATAAGAATAATAGTTTAATAGTCGCAACTATTGGAGTAGCAAAAATCATACCAAGTATTCCAAAGAAATGTCCAAATACTAGGAGTGATGCAATAATTGTAACGGGATGTAATTTCATAGCCTTACTCATTATAATAGGTTGATAAATATAGTTTTCAAGTGATTGAACCACTAATATACTTATTATTGTAAATATACCTGTAAGTGGTGAGATTAAGAATCCAACTAAAACTGCAGGTATAGCTCCTATCCAAGGTCCAAAGAATGGAATAATATCAGTTACCGCACAAATTAAAGCAAATAACATTGGAGAATCATGTCCAGCTAAACTAAGTCCTATAGTTTGACTTATAAATACAAAGAACATAACAATTAATACTCCCTGAATATAACTTCTTAATGATTGATTTAATCTCTTCTTTAATTCTTTTGTATCTTTCTTAAATTTCTTAGGTATTAAACTAGATATTCTTACTGATAGTTTTTTATAATCAAGTAAGAAATAGAATCCAATCATAAGTGATAAGAATAATGTTGTAAGTACACTAGCTATTGATGTAGCTCCTCCAACAATAATATTAATTACACTCTTACTATCAATACTTTGTAAACTATTAAATACTGATTTCTTAATTGATGTAAATGTATCACTATTTGCAAAACCTAATTTTCTTGCTATTTTATTTACTGTAGCTTGTAAGTCATCTACCATTGAAGGTATTTTACCACTTAGTACTTTTATTTGTTCAACTAAACTTGGAATAATGTAAATTAAGAGTAATGCAAGAACACCAAGTATTAAAAGATATACTATAATACATGCGAGTAATCTAGGCATCTTCTTAGATAATTTATCAGTAAATGGAGCAACAATCCATGCAATTATTAAACCTATAAATACAGGTGAAATAACAGCAAGAAAATCAAGTACAAAATGAAGTACATGTATACGTTGTAATACATAAATACTCATTCCAATAATACCCATTATTATTAATACTTGTAATAATTTATTTACTCTTTCTCCACTACGAGCAAAATTATTAATTGCTTCATAATCTAGCGAATCATTTTTTTCTCTAAATCTTTTAAATAGTTTCATATTATCACCTTACATTTATAGTATATCATAATTTTATTTTTATTGTTAAAGTTTTACAACTATTATATAATTATTATAGGTGATTTTATGAATATTATCAAAAAAAGTGTCAAGAACGAAATAGAAATTAGTAAATCAAGATTCATAACTTACTTATATAAAGTAGATAGTTTAGATGAAGTTAATAAGTATTTAGAAGATGTAAAAGGTGAATATGAAAATGCTACTCACTACTGCTTTGCTTATATAATTGACGGAAATATTAAATGTAGCGATGATAAAGAGCCAAGTAAAACAGCAGGTGCACCTATTTTAAATGTTTTACAAAAAAACAATTTAAATCATATTTTATGTATAGTAGTGAGATACTTTGGTGGTGTTAAATTAGGTGCAGGTGGACTTGTCAGAGCTTATTCTACTTCTTGTAGTGAAGCCTTATCTAAAACAGAAATAGTTGAATTAAAAGAAGCCTATAAAGTTAAAATATCTATTGATTATAATGATATAGAACAACTAAATTACTTACTTAAAGATGATAAAATCACTTATAAAGAATTTGATCAGAAAGTAATTTATGAAATAATAATAGAAAAAGAAAAAATAAGTAAACTAGAAAAGTATAACTATGAAATAATTGAAGAGACTTTCACAAACTAAAAAAGTAACAATAAATTTTGTTACTTTTATTTTTTTCTCCAAACTAGTACATGTTTTATTTATTCTTTTTACTACCAGATGATTTTCCAGAAAAAATCATAAATAATAGAATAACTCCAATAAAACCAAATAATACTAGAAGTAAGATTTTTAAGGGAAGATCAAATATACAATATAGTGATACAGTAAAAAATATAATACCAAAAGCAATAAGAACGACTTCTCCACCCTTAGCTAAATAAAAGCCTTGTCCTGAAACACTTATTGTACCCTTGCCATTTTTCTCAAGATATAGTCCATTCTTTATACTACCTTCATTAAACTTTTTAGGTATAATCATAACCTGTTCTTTTTTCATACCATTGTATTCAAATTCAAATGTAGTACGATATCCACAAATTATTGTCCCTTCATCAATATCATTATCTTTTATTTCTTCTACTTTTTTTATTAAAAATCTTGTCGGAACCGCCTTTTTTCTAAATGAAATATCTTTAATTTTAATAAAAATTCCAAATCCAATCAAACCTAATCCTAATATCAAAGGAATCAAACCTGTAAGCATTTTAACATCTCCTAACTATATATAATATATCAACTACAATAAATTCTTGTCAATTAATTCTCTTTATCTAATAAACTAAGTAGTTTTTCCTTATCACAAAAACCAATGTTTTTATTAATCATTTCTCCATCTTTATAAAATAGTACAGTTGGTATACTCATAACACCAAATTTCATAGCTAGTTCACTAAATTCATCTGTATCTATTTTTAATATTTTTATATCTTCTCTTTCTTTAGCTAATTCTTCTAAAACAGTACCAAGCATTCTGCAAGGACCACACCATGTTGCGAAAAAATCAACTATTACACTACCCTCTTTGATTTCTTCATCAAAATTCATTTCTTTTGTAAAATGTTTAAGCATGCTACTTCTCCTTTCTATACAATTTAAGAACTTTATTTAATTCTTTATTTGTAGTAATCTTGTTATTTTTAACAAGTTCATCTACTGTATCAATAGATATTATCTTATTCTTTAACATTATATTCATAACATCAGCATTATATTTATCTGCATTTTTTTCTCTTTTTTCATCTTGATCAATTTTAGATGTAAGTGAATATACTTCATCAACTGATTTACTTACTTTCTTAACTGAAGAAGTCATAAATATTTTATTATCAATAATAAAGTCTTTTACTTTTGATTCTCTATAGGAATCAAATTTACTACTAAGTGGGAAAGAGAATACAAGCAATATAATAAATAAAGCAATATAACCAGTAACTAATCCAAGTAATCCTCCAAGTATTTTAGTTGGAAAAGCAAGTACTCCATTTAAACTTATTATTTTAGCAAATATACCTGTAACATTAAGTATTAATTTTAGAATTCCATATAAAGTTACAGAAATAATAACAAATACGATTATTTGATATAGTAAGATACTTAATGATTCTAATTTTACATCTATTACTTTTATAGAGAAAATTGGAAACCATTTAAGAAATAAATTACCAAGTGGATTCATAAGAATAAATGATAAATATAAAACTACTATAGATCCAACTACACTTACTGCTTCTTTAAGTAGTCCTCTTCTAAATCCTTCATAACCACAAGCAAGTAAAATTAATATAAAAATAATGTCAAAATAATTCATATACATCAACTCCTATTATTAGTATAACAAAATGTAAGGAAATATGCTATAATAATTTTGAGGTGCTTTATATGAATATAGTATTAAAAGTAAATAAAGAAGTTCAAGATAAAATGATTAAGTATTATAGTGATAAAAAACGTGATAAAGAAATACCTTACGTTATTTTACAAGCTGATGATAATGATACAGTTATTACTATGTATACATCTGGAAAAGTTATGTTCCAAGGTACTTCTGCTGATGTTGATGCAATGATGTGGCAAGAAATGATGGGTGTGTCTAAAGAAGAAGTTGAAAAGAAAAAACAAATGGAATCTAAGTATCACACTTGTTCTTCAGTTGGTTCAGATGAAGTTGGAACAGGTGATTATTTTGGACCAATAGTAGTTACTGCATCATATGTTAATATAGATGATGTTAAATTTTTAGAAGAACTAGGAGTTGGAGATTCTAAAAAGATAAGTGATGATAAAATACTAAAAATCGCACCACAAATAGTTAAAAAAGTTAAATACAGGAGTTTAATACTAACTAATAAAGAATATAATGAAAAGTATACTAAAGATGTAAATATGAATAAGATTAAGGCTATTATGCATAATAGAGTTTTATATCAGTTAATTCATGAAGAAAATCCAAAATATGATTATATTATTGTAGATGAATTTGCAAGAAGTGAAAGATATTATAATTATTTAAATGGTATTAATGAAATACAAAGAGATATTACTTTTATGACTAAAGCAGAAGATAAAAATTTAGCTGTTGCTTGTTCTTCTATTATAAGTAGATATATATTTTTAAAAGAATTTGATAAAATATGTGATAATCTTCACATACCTCTTCCTAAAGGAGCAGGAAAAGATGTTGATACTATTGGCGAAGAAGTAGTAGAAAAATATGGAGAAGAAAAACTTAAAGAAATAGCTAAACTAAATTTTGCAAATACAGGAAGAATTTTACATACTATGATTTTTTAAAGACTATTTATAGTCTTTTTTTATACAATTATAATATTAATATGATACAATATAAATATATAAAAAAGGAGGAAAAATATGCAATGTAAAAAATGTGGTTCAAGTATACTTGGTACAGAAAAATTTTGTACTAATTGTGGTGAACCAGTAACAGAAACAAATAATCAACAACAGTTTATTCAAACACAACCAACTAGTAATAACACAAATTATAAAAAGAAAAGTAGTGCTCCTAAAGTAATAGCAATCGTTGGAGGAATATTTGGTGGATTACTTGTTCTAGGTTTAGTTATATTCTTCTTTGTATCAGCTAATTCTGATAAACTAATATGTAAATCTAAAGAAGGTAATATTACAATTATGTATAATAAAGATGGGTTAACTGGTTATACAACTGTAGGTATGAGTTATGACTATGATGAACAAAAAGAGTATGCTAAAAAAATTGGAGTAGATGCATATACTAAGGAATTTAGTCAATGGTTTGCTACACATACATCAGGTACATGTACTATAAATGGTAAAAAAGTTGAACAATCATCAGCTAATAACAAGAATAATGATAATACTAATTCTAATACAACTACTAATAATGATACAAAAGTAGTTGGCGATGATAACTATGGATATATAAGCATCCCAAGTAACTGGAATAAATTTTATGATGTAGATGGTAATAATTCATTACAATATTCCTATGCTAATGTTTATATTGTTTCATTAAATGTATTAGAAGGTACAAGTTCAGCAAAAGATTATGCATCAAATTATATGTATAATAAACAAAACTCTAGTGATGTTACTGGTGTTACTGGTGCAACTGTAACAATAGGAAAAAATAAAGAATATACAGCATATCAAGTCTACATGTACTACCCAAGTGATTCAACATATCTAGTTACTTACTGGTTTGAAACTGGTGATGGAAAAGTTCATTATATTGCACTAGAAGGGCCACAAGAATTAAATGGTGTAAAAATAACAGATTACTTATATATACCTGAAAGTTTTAGTTTAAAAAAATAATATTTAAGTAGATTAATTATTAATCTACTTTTTTATTGCAAAAAAAAGAGAAGAAATTAATTCTTCTCAGTAAATTTATTAAACTCTTTTATTTCTTTTTCTTCAAATGAAGTTTCATCCAATTGTTCAAATAATTTCTTTTGATCTCTTGATAGTTTTTTAGGTACGATAACTTTAAATATTAAGTACATATTACCTATATTTCCAGTTGATTCATTTTTAATACCTTTACCTTTAATACGTTGTTTATCTAAGTTATTAGTACCTGCTGGAATATTAAGACTAACATTACCATGAATTGTTGGAATAGTTTTCTTACATCCAAGTACTGCTTCTGTAATTGTAAGTGGTATCTCTAAGTAGATGTCATCTCCATCTCTTTCATAGTAATCATGTTCTTCTACATAGAATTCTAAATATAAGTCTCCATTTTCACCACCATTAGCTCCTGGATTACCTTTACCTGAAATTCTAAGTCTTTTACCTGTATCCATTCCTGCTGGAATATTTACTTTTATTGTTTTATGAACTTTTACTTTTCCTTTACCATTACATTCAGTACATTTTTTCTTATATGTATGACCTGTTCCATGACAATCAGGACATGTTATTTTAGATAAGAACGAACCAAGAATTGTATGTTGTTCACTTGTAATAGTTCCTGATCCATGACAAGTAGAACATGTTTCTTCCCCTATTCCACCTTTACCATGACATTCACTACAGTCTTCAACAAAATCAAGTTCAAATTCTTTTTCACATCCAAATACTGCTTCATCAAATGAAAGATTAACTCTTTTTAAAACATCACTTCCGCGTGCTTTTCTAGAAGAAGATCTTCCTCCTCCAAAGCCACCAAAAGCTCCTCCAAAGAAATTATCAAATATATCTCCTAAGTCAACACTATCAAATCCTCCACCAAAGTTAGAGAATCCTCCCATGCCTCCCATACCAGCTGCACCATTATTTACACCTGCATGACCAAATCTATCGTATTGACTACGTTTTTGTTCATCACTTAATACTTCGTAAGCTTCTTGGGCTTCTTTAAATTTTTCAGCTGCGCTAGGATCATCTTTATTTAAGTCTGGGTGATATTTCTTAGCAAGTTTTCTAAATGCACTTTTAATTTCAGCATCACTTGCATCCCTACTTACACCTAAGACATCATAATAATCTTTTTTATCTGCCATAATTCACCTCTATTTTTCTTTATAAACTTTGTGGAATTCTTCAAGCGTTTCATTAAACATCTTATTCGCACTATCAAATACTTTAGTATCACTTAAGTTTATATCAATTATTTTTAGTAACTCAAGTGGGTAATCTCTACCACCACTTTTTAATAATTCTAAATACTTTTCTTTAAATCCTTTAGTGTTATTTAAAATATTACTAGCTACATAACAAGAGATAGATAAACTTGTCGCATATTGATATACATAAAATGGTGTATAGAAATGTGGAATTCTAGACCATTCATATTTTATTTCATCATCAACTACAACATTAGGTCCAAAGTAGTCTTTATTAAGATCTAAATACATATTATTTAAATATTCATAGGTTGCTACTCCACCCTTATCTACATATTCATGAGCATTCTTTTCAAATTCTGCAAACATAGTTTGACGATATAAAGTAGCCTTAAACATATCTAGTTTTTCATTAAGTAAAGCAAGACGTTCTTCTTTAGTTTTAGCTTTCTTATACATATAATCATTTAAAATAAGTTCATTAGTAGTAGATGCAATTTCTGCTAAAAAGATAGGATATCCTGAATTTTCAAATGCTTGATTAGTATTTGAAAAATATGTATGCATAGAATGACCTAATTCATGAGCCAAAGTACTTACATCATCATACTTTTCTGTATAGTTTAAAAGTACATATGGAATAGTATCGTATGAACCTGTAGAATATGCTCCACTTCTTTTATTCTTATTTGGATATTTATCTATCCATCCATCAGAGAAAGCTTCTTCTAACTTCTTATGATATTCTTCACCATATATTTTAAAACAATCAAGTATTATATCTTTAGCTTCATTAAAACTATACTTTTTATCATCTTCTTTAATAGTACTTACATATCCATCATATAAGTGGAATTCTTCTAACCCAAGCATTTCTTTCTTTAAATCAAAATACTTATATAAATTACTTAAATTACTTCTTACTGACTTAATTAAGTTATCATATAGTTTTACTGATATATCATTTTTATCTAAATAACTCTCTATAGAAGATGAATATCCTCTTAGTTTACTATTTATACTATCACAGTTTAAAATACTGCTGTAAAGGGCTGTAATAGTGTTTTTATATGATCTATACCCATTAAATAATTTAGTAAAACTTTCTTTTCTTACATCTCTATTTTTAGAAGTAATAAAATTACTATAATTAGCTTCAGTTAATTCAACTAAATTACCATCTTCATCTTTTATTTCACCAAATGAGATATCTGCATTAGTTAAATAACTGTATGCACTACTACCAGCATCAAATACAGGAGTAAATGATGCGATAATTCTTTCTTCTTGTTCACTTAATGTATGCTTCTTTTGTCTTAAAAGTGACATTATACCATGTCTAAATGGTTCTAGTTCTTTATACTCATCTAAGTAAGACAAAATAGTCTTTTCATCTTCTTTTAATATTCTAGGATCTACACTTGATGTAATTTCAGAATACTTTGTATAAAGAAGTATAATTCTATCTTTTAATTCTTGATATGTAGTATTAGATGTATCTTCATCTTTCTTACAACTTGCATAAACATATAGTTTTTCAAGTATACGACTACACTTACTTAAATATATAAAGAAATCTTTAAAGTTATTAGAATTATCTAAGAAATTTTTTTCTTTCTTAGATAACTCTTCTAACATTTCTTCTAACTTTTTATAGTCGTTATTAAATTCTTCTATATTTTTATAGATTAATTCTATATTCCATTTATCAACACTTGTTACTTCATCTCTTGTTTTTATTTTTTTCATATTCTCTCCACTCAAGAAAGTAGTCTATATTAGACTACTTATTATTTTTCTTCATAATCTGCTTCTTCTGTGTCATCTTTTTTAGATTTTTTCTCTTTTTTATCTTCTTTAGGTTCTTCTTCTTGGTTTGCTTTAGCAGCTTCTTCATAAACACGAGTAGCTAGTGCCATAGCTTTTTCTTGAAGTTTATCTTTAGCTTCTTTTAAATCATCTAAATCAAGTTCTTCTTTAGCTAATTCTTTGTTAACTTTTTCAATTAATTCCTCTATTTCTTCTTTTTCTTTCTTTTCTACTTTATCTCCTAAGTCTTTTAATGATTTTTCAGTTTGGAATACTAATTGTTCAGCATCATTTTTAGCTTCTGCTTTTTCTTTTCTCTTAGCATCTTCTTCTTTATTCTTTTCTGCTTCTTTCATCATTTCTTCTACTTCTTCATCAGATAAAGTTGTATTAGATGTAATAGTAATTGATTGTTTTTTGTTTGTTCCTAAGTCTTTAGCTGTAACATTAACGATACCATTAGCATCTATATCAAATGTAACTTCAATTTGTGGTACTCCACGTGGAGCAGCAGGAATTCCAGTTAATTGGAAGTTTCCAAGTGTTTTATTATCTGCAGCCATTGGTCTTTCACCTTGTAATACGTGAATATCTACTGCTGGTTGGTTATCAGCTGCAGTTGAGAATACTTCTTTCTTAGATGTTGGAATTGTTGTATTTCTTGGAATTAATGTAGTCATAACTCCACCTAATGTTTCAAGACCTAATGAAAGTGGTGTAACATCAAGTAGTACGATATCATTAACATCTCCAGTTAATACTCCACCTTGAATAGCAGCACCCATAGCAACTACTTCATCAGGGTTAACTTCTTTTGATGGTTCTTTTCCAAGTTCTTTCTTAATTAAATCATATACCATTGGAATACGAGTTGATCCTCCAACGAATATTACTTTATCAATATCATCTTTAGTAAGTTTAGCATCTTTTAAAGCTTTTCTTACTGGATCAAGAGTTGATTCAACTAAATCACGAATTAAGTCTTCAAATTTAGCACGTGAAAGTGTTACATCTAAGTGAAGTGGTCCTCCATCTTCTCCTTGTGCGATGAATGGAGCAGATACTTGAGTAGATGTTACTCCAGATAAGTCTTTTTTAGCTTTTTCAGCTACTTCTTTAAGTCTTTGCATAGCCATCTTATCTTTTGATAAATCTACACCATTTTCTTTCTTAAATTCATCTACTAAATATTCCATAATAGCTTCATCGAAATCATCTCCACCAAGTTTATTATTACCATTAGTAGATTTAACTTCAAATACACCATCACCTAATTCAAGGATAGATACATCGAATGTACCTCCACCTAAATCGTATACTAAAATTGTTTGTGATTTATCTTGTTTATCAAGTCCATATGCAAGTGCAGCAGCAGTTGGTTCATTAATAATACGTTCAACTGTTAAACCTGCAATTTTACCAGCATTCTTAGTTGCTTGACGTTGAGAGTCATTGAAGTATGCAGGAACTGTAATAACTGCACGATCAACTTTTTCTCCTAAATAACTTTCTGCATAATCTTTCATGTATGAAAGAATCATTGCTGATATTTCTTCTGGTGTATATTTTTTATCTTCTGCTTCTACTTTCTTACCAGAACCCATTAATCTTTTAATACTAGAAATAGTATTCTTATTTGTAATAGCTTGACGCTTAGCAGCATCACCAACTATTCTTTCTCCTTTTTTAAAAGCTACTACTGAAGGAGTAGTTCTACCACCTTCAGGATTTGGAATTACGACAGGACTTCCTGCCTCTAATACTGATACACAACTATTTGTTGTACCTAAATCTATACCTATTATTTTACTCATAATTATTCTCTCCTTTATTAATCAATTTTATTTATTTTTACTGTTGCAGGACGAATTACTCTATCATGTAACATATATCCTTTAAGTAATACTTCTAAAACTTCTTCATCTTTCTTACCTTCTACTTTATCAGTAAGTAAAGCTTGTTCAAGTTTAGAATCAAATTCTTCTCCAACTCTATTAATTGGTGTAACTCCATACTTTAAAAGTATGTTATTTAAATCAGAAAACATAATTTTAAAACCAGATAAGAATTTAGAAAATTGATCTTCTAAGTTATTATCATCATATTTAATAGCTCTTTCAAAATTATCAATTACATTTTTCTCTTTGAATTATTTCTTCATCTTTTCTTTTTCTATAATTAACAAGTTCAGCAGATGCATATTTTACTCTATTAATATTTTCTTCATTTTCTTGTTTTAACTTAGCTATTTCTTTTTCTTTTTCTTCAAGTAGTTTTTTCAATTCTTTATTTTCTTTCTTTAAAGCTTTATCTTCTTTTTTATCATGTTTTTCTTCATTAGCTGGACATTCTTTTTCTAATGTTTCAATATTTTCTTGTTCAGTCATATAAACCTACCTTTCAATATTCTCTTTGATATATTCTAGTATTCCTACTACTCTTTCATAGTCCATTCTTTTTGGTCCAATAATAGCTATTGTTCCATTATCATTTTTAGTTTTATAGTTAGTTTTAATAACTGTAACATCTCCATCTATCTTGTTTTCTTCACCAATATAAATTTCTATGTTATTACTATCATCTTTATGAACACTACGAATATTATCAATAATATCTTTATTTTCTAATTTACTGTATAATTCTTTCATTTTAGAACCTTCAGTAAATTCAGGTTGATCAAGTATTTTGTTTTTACCAACAAAATTAACATCACCTTTTACACTAGTAAAATCTGTAAAGACATTATAAAAGGCATTATAAATTTGTTCATGTTGTTCTACATATTGACCGATTATTGGTTTTACTTCAAACTCTAATTTCTGGCTTACTTCATCTATTGGAGTACCTACAATTAGGTTGTTGATTAGTCCTACAGTCTTTTTAATTTCATTATGCGATACATCTTTTAAAGTTATTGTTTTATGTTGAACGTGTCCTTTATCAGTTATAACTATTATAGTTACACTTTCATCATTAATTGGAACTACTTCTATTTGTTTTAATAAGTTATCATGAGAACTACTTCCTAAAACAATAGTAGTATAGTTAGTCATATCACTAACTACTTCTAAACTTCTTGTTATTGCATCAGATAAATTAAGTTGATGATTATCAAATATGACTTTTAGTTTGTACATATCTTCTGCTTTCATCTTCTTTAATTCCATTAAATTATCTACATAGTAACGGTAACCCTTTTCGCTCGGTACTCGTCCACTAGAAGTATGTGTCTTCTCCAATAAGCCTAAATCCTCTAAAGCTTTCATCTCGCTCCTAACGGTAGCTGAAGAACACTTTAATCTCTTACAAATGAGATTGGAACTTACTGGTTTAGTTAACTTAATGTATTCTTCTACAATTAAAGTTAAGATTTTTTCTTCACGCTCTGTTAACATGAAATCAACCTCCTAGCACTTATTCTATGCAAGTGCTAAAATTATTATACCACACTGTTAGCACTTGTCAATAAAGATTGCTAATTTTTTTACAAAAAAAAGACTACTTGTCAAATAGTCTTAAGCTTTTGGTAATTTATTATAATCGTTTCTGGTTATTTCTATTACAGGTCTAACTCCAGCTATATCCGTATAATGTCCTCCCAAGCTTTTGGAAAAACCATCACCATTAATATATAAGGTATAAAGACGCTCTGCATTACTTTTATCAACTATACCAAGCCATGATTCAGTCCAAAATATCCATTTCTTATCTTCACTAACACTACAAGTATAACCATTCTGGTCATGATCACCTGTATTATTATAATCAATTACTCTTTTACCATGTGGATCCTTACAATTATTAAAATTACTTTCATCACTTATATCATCAATATTTAAAATTCGTACATTAATATCAGTTATCCCTAAATTATAAGAACTATTGATAGATATAAGTTTATTCTTATAATCATTAACATATCCTCTAATTGGAGAAGCTATATTACTTCCAAGTTCATCTACATTTCTTAAAGTTGTTGCATTATATTTTGAAACTTTACTAGTAGTAGTTAATAAATTATAATAGCCATAATTCTTACCGCTTACAGTCGTATCAGTTATAGATGGAACATATCCTACCATAAATTCTTTAGTTTTTTTAGTTTGTAATCCTACTGTTGTATTATCATCTATATTATCTCCTAAATTTAAGTTATATTTTGCTAGAGCAACAACATAATTACTACCTATACTTAATGGACAGAAGTGTTCAGTACCTATTATAAATTCATTAGGACACTTTTCCTCATATTTATCAGGGCAAATGCAATTAGTATTTTCGCAACCATTAGGACACTGTTCAGCTGGTTTTCTATCAGGATTACTAGCAAGTGTTGAATAAGAAACTATTAGTACTGATACAAATATTATTAATATACTAAATAGTATTGTCGAAATAGCAAAACCTTTATTATTTAATTTTCTCATATTATCACCTATTCTATATATTATTATATCAAAATATAAATATATAAACTAATAAAAAAAGACTATTTACATTATATTTACATATAATATAAAATAATCTATTTTTTTTGTAGAATAATTACTATTTTTTCACCATAAGTTTTGTTTTTTAATTCTGTATAACAATCAGGTATCATAATCTTATCTACACTATTACTTTCACAAACAATAAGTCCTTTATCATCTACTAAGTCTTTTTCTATTATTAATTCAATACTTTTATTAATATAGTCCGTATGATATGGAGGATCTAGAAAAATTATATCAAATTTATTGTTAAAAGTTTGTAAAGCATCTTTATAATCTTTTTTTATTACTTTTCCATCTTCTCTTACTTTATCTAAATTTTCTTTTATTATTTTACACGCAATAGAATTTTTATCTACAAAATAGCATTCTTTAGCTCCCATACTTAGTGCTTCTATACCTAAATTACCACTTCCTGCAAATAAATCTAGAACTGTACTATCTATTATATAGTTTTGTAACATTGCAAATAAAGATTCTTTAACTCTATCCATTGTAGGTCTAGTACCATCTATATCAAAACCTTTTAATATAGTCCCTTTGTGTTTACCTTGTATGACTTTCACAAATACCACCACCAACTAATTCTTTTAAATTCATATTTATTTCTAATATTATATAGTTAACTTCATTTTCTAAATGTCTATATTTACGTATTAAATCATTATCACTATCATAACAATTGTTATGAATATTATTTACTAGTTCTTTATCTAAAAGTATTTTATTTTGCACTTCTTTGATTTCTAGAATACTTTTTTCTTTATCTAAATTTTTCTTTAGTTCATTTATTTTATCATATATTTCCATATAACTCTCCTAAAAGAAAAACACCCGAAGGTGTTAAGAAGGCGATGCGCACAAACACCGGCCTAGAAGTTTTAATACAAATTAATTAAAACTTCTATACATAATATATCAAAAATTTAATAAAAAAACAATCTTTATTTTAATATTTTAAGCATTTCACTTACTAATGTCATATTATTATTAATTTTTTCTAATTTATCAGTAGAAGTTAATTTATATTTTTTCTTCATTTCTTCATTCATTTTTTTTATATATTCTCCATTTCTATTTAAATATCTATACCAATATGAATTTTCTTTTAAATACTTTTTTAAATTAGGATTTTGCTCTATAGCTATTTTGATATCTATCTGCATTAGTCTTCAAAATATTTATATAGAGGTCTTGCTTCATAGTTACCAGTTGGAACATCTTTTGCTTTTCCTAGTCCTATATCTTGTAAGAGTCCAATAGCTTTTTGAATATTTTGTATACCACTTTGTACAGATTTTAAATCTACTTTTTTTATTGTTGTCATAATATCTCCTAATTTATTATCACTATCTATACTATTATCAAAGTATTCATTCCAAACACTACTATTTTCTCCATATATATCATATAATTCATATAATTTTTGCCAAGATACTTTATTAGAAAGTACACTTCTAGCAAGTTCTGGATGAAGTCTTGCAAAATCCTTAAACTTTTCTTTAGACATATTATTCACCACTAAATATTATGTCTAAAAAAGAAAAAAAGACCTAAAGGTCTTTAATTTAAGAAATCATCTATTGTCATTAATCTATTATCAATATCATTTAGATCAATAGTTTCTTTTTTAGGAACTTTTATCTCTTCTTTTTCTTCTTCTTTTGTATTATCACTATTCTTTTTAACTAGTTCTTTAAAGATAAATGCATCTATAACATTATGTTTAGTAATTTCTTTTCCAGTTGAATAACGATCACTTATAGGAAGTTCAGTAAGTTTTAAATCTATTATATTACTAGATTTAAGTCCTAAAGTATTTTTATTATCTACAATGAATGCTTTTAATACTTTATGTGGATTAGTCTTAACTTCACGAATAACTAAAAGTCCTTTTCTAGTTCTAGTAGATATTTCAAATTCACTTAGTCTTACTCTCTTACCTGTATTCTTATCTGTAATTATAGTTAGGAATTCATCTGTGTTCGGATCAAAGTTATTTAAGGATACTACTTCATCAGATTTCAATGTAATAGATTTAACTCCTCCAGCTTTAACACCTGATATAGGTATTTCACTAGTAGCAAATCCTAATCCAAATCCATTCTTAGTAGTAATAAATACATAATCTTTTTCTTCTAAACATACTCCTACTAATTTATCATCATCTTTTAGTTTCATACAGCTAGTAGGTTTACTCCAACGACTAAGTTTAAAGTCACTTAGAATACTACGTTTAATCATACCATTCTTACTTTCTAAGATAATAGGAATTTCACTATTCATATCATATCCAGGTATAGCTCCAATTATTTCTTCATCTTCACTAGTTGGAACGATATTACTAATATGTTTACCCATATCCTTCCATTTCATATCATAAATTGCATGAACTGGTATATGTAAGTAATTTCCTAATGATGTAAATACAAGCAATGTATCAAGAGTATTCATTTCATATACACCAATTATATAATCATTTTCTTTTAATGTTGGTTCATCATTAGTAGCTGAATAACTTCTAAAGCTTGTTCTCTTAATATAACCATCTTTAGTAATCATAACAATTACATCTTCTTTAGGAATCATTTCAGTTTGATCAATCTTAATTTCTGTTACTTCTTCTTTTATTTCAGTAAGACGTGGAGTTTCGAATTCATCACGAACTTGTTTTAATTCTTTCTTCATTACATATTTAAGTGCTTTTTCATCTTCAAGAATAGCTTTTAATCCTTTAATTAACTTTTCTAACTTTTCAAGTTCTTCTTTTAATAACTCTACATCAGTATTAGTTAATCTATATAATTGTAATACTACAATTGCTTCAGCTTGATCATAAGAGAACTCAAATTCTTTAACTAAGTTATCTTTCGCATCACTTTTATTTTTAGATGCACGTATTACTTTAATTACTTCATCAAGTATAGAAATACATTTAATTAAACCTTCAACTATATGCATTCTTTTATTAGCTTGATTTAAATCAAATTCAGTTCTTCTTCTTACAACTTCTCTTTGATGATTAACAAATGCTTCTAGTAATGGTTTTAAACCAAGAAGTTTTGGTCTACGGTTAACAATAGTTACCATATTAAAACTATAACTTGATTGTAAATCAGTATTCTTTAAAAGATAGTTAAGTACAAGTTCACGATTACAGTCTTTCTTTAAATCTACTGCAATACGGATATCTTTTTCACTTTCATCTCTTACTTCTACTATACCTTCTATTTTTTTATCTATTCTAATTTCATCTATTTTCTTAACTAGTAAAGCTTTATTTACTTCATATGGTATTTCAGTAATTATTAGAGAAAGTTTACCTCCTTTTTCCTCAAAAGAAGTTTTACTTTTAACTATTACTTTACCACGACCTTTAGTATAAGCATCTTTTATACCATCAAGTCCTTCAATAATAGCTCCAGTTGGAAAATCTGGTCCTTTAACAAAATTCATTAAATCTTCTAACATACATTTAGGATGATCAATTAGGTATACTGTTGCATCTATTATTTCTCCTAAATTATGTGGTGGGATATTTGTTGCATATCCTGCAGATATTCCAGTTGCTCCATTTACAAGTAACGCTGGAAAACGTGTTGGTAAAACAGTAGGTTCAACTGTAGAATCATCAAAGTTAGGAGAAAATTCTACTGTATCTTTATCAATATCACGTATCATTTCATTACTTATTTTAGAAAGACGTGCTTCTGTATAACGATAAGCAGCAGGACTATCTCCATCAATTGATCCATTATTGCCATGCATATCAATATATGGAAGTCTTATCTTCCAATCTTGACTCATACGAACCATAGCATCATATATTGATGTATCACCATGTGGATGGTAATTACCTATAACGTCTCCAACAGTCTTAGCACTCTTACGATATGGTTTATCATATGTATTATGTTCTTTATACATTGAGTATAAAATACGTCTTTGAACTGGTTTTAATCCATCTCTTGCATCAGGAATCGCACGATCTTGAATGATATATTTAGAGTAACTTCCAAATCTTTCACCCATTATATCTTCAAGGGTATAGTCATAGATTTTTTCAATTACTTCTTCTGTTTCTGTTTTCTTTTTTGTCATAACTATACCTCCTAAATCTTATAATCGTCTTCCAAAGAAAATTCTACATTTTCTTCTATCCATTCTTTACGAGGAGCTACATCATCTCCCATAAGAACACTTACTCTTTTTTCTGCAAGTTGAGCATCTTCAATATTAACTCTTATTAAAGTTCTAGAACCAGGCTTCATAGTAGTCTCACATAACTGATCTGCGTTCATTTCACCAAGTCCTTTATAACGCTGAACTTCACATTTTTTACCCTTTGTCTTTGCTTGCATTTCTTCTATGTTATAAGCATATTCTACTTCTTTACCTTTACCATAATCTATTTTAAATAGTGGTGGTAAAGCAACAAATAGTCTACCATCTTCAATAAGTGGTTTCATATATCTATAGAAGAATGTAAGAAGTAGACATTGGATATGTCCTCCATCTTCATCGGCATCGCTCATGATTATTACTTTTGAATATTCGCAATCTTTTATATCAAAGTTAGGTCCATATCCTGCTCCAATTGTATATATCATTGTATTAATCTCTTCATTTTTAAGAATGTCATCTTCTTTAGTTTTTTCTGTATTTAATACTTTACCTCTAAGTGGTAAAATTGCTTGATAACGTCTATCTCTTCCTTGTTTAGCTGATCCACCAGCAGAGTCACCCTCTACTAAGAATAATTCTTTTTTAGTCTTGTCTTTAGATTGAGCTGGAGTAAGTTTACCAGATAAAGCTTTTTCTTTTGGACTATTTTTCTTACCCTTACGAGCTTCTTCTCTTGCTTTACGAGCAGCTTCACGTGCAATCTTACTTCTTAATGATTTATTAATTATTTCTGTTGCAATTGCTTTATTTTCTTCTAAGAATGTTCTAAGACCAGAATCTACTACTGAATCAACTGCAGTTCTAGCCTCAGGTGTACCAAGTTTTCCTTTAGTTTGTCCTTCAAATTGAAGAAGTGATTCAGGCACTTTTAAAGATATAACGGCTGTTAGTCCTTCTCTTACGTCACTTCCTTCAAGTGATTTATCTTTAGCTTTAATAAAGCCATTACTTCTAGCATAGTCGTTAAATACACGAGTTAAAGCTGTTCTAAAACCTACTTCATGACTACCACCATCGATAGTTTTAACATTATTTACAAATGACACTACATCTTCTTGATAAGTATCTGTATATTGCATAGCAACTTCTACTTCAATACCTTCTTTTCCTCCACCTACATGAAGTACATTATGTAATACATTTTTACCTTTATTAATGTATTCAACAAACTCATCTATTCCACGTTCATAACAATATTTATTTTGTCTTCCATCTTCTTCATCTATTACTTCTATAGTAATACCTTTAAGTAGGAAAGCACTTTCTTGCATTCTTTCACATACTGTAGTAAATGAAAAATTAGTAGATTGGAATATTTCATCATCTGGCATAAATCTAACAGTTGTACCTGTCTTATTAGTGCTTCCAATTTTTCTAAGGCTAGAAGTAACATGCCCACCATTTTCACAACGCATATAATAAATTCCTTTATCACGTTCAATAGTTACTTCCATCCATTTAGATAAAGCATTAACAACACTCGCACCAACACCATGAAGTCCACCTGAAACTTTATATCCTTCACTTTCAAATTTACCACCTGCATGAAGCACAGTAAAAATAACTTCAGGTGTAGGTTTTCCTGATGCATGCATTCCAACTGGCATACCACGTCCACGGTCAGATATACTTACAGATTTATCTTCATGTAGAATAATCTTAATATAGTCTCCAAAACCATTTATAGCTTCATCTATAGAATTATCTACAATCTCCCATATTAAATGATGTAATCCTCTTTTGTCAGTTGATCCAATATACATACCTGGTCTTTTACGAACAGCATCTAATCCTTCAAGTATTTTAATCGAATCATCATCATATTTAAGTGCCATATATTCACATCCTAACTATTATTATTATACTTTAAAAGTAAATAAAAAGTAATCATATTTACACTAATTTACATGTATTATCGTACAAAATACATAATAACATAAATTTATAAAATAGAAAAGGATGATTTTCAAATCATCCTTTATCATTAACATTGAACGTAACTTCCTGCATCATAGTAAGCTGCACACGTTAGAGAATCACATGAACAATATCCTGAGTTTGTATTACTGGAATATTTATGGAATGTATATCCATTAGCACATCCACCACCGTCTCCTCCTAGATATGTTTCATATCTATCTCCAACAGAACAGTAGTAATATGAACATTTCCAATTACTCTTCCAACAATAATTAATCTTTTTCCATACAGCATATAAAGTATAGTTACCAGTATTTGATCTAGACCATGCTTGACCAGGTTGATATCCAGCTTTTGTTGCAGATGCACTTGTTGCCCAACCTAAGAATGTATATCCACTTCTTGTTGGTTTTGTTGTAGATAAATTAATAGTTCCAGTTTTTGAATAATGATATGTTTGAACAGCTGGTGCCCCAGAACCACCATTTGCATTATAAGTTATAGAATATATATCACTCCATACAGCATATAAAGTATAATTATTATTATTTGCTCTAGACCAATTTTGACCAGGTTGATATTCTGCAGTTGTTGCAGAAGCACTTCTTGCCCATCCTTTGAATACATATCCTGTTCTAGTTGGTATAACCTTAGATAATGTAATTGAACCTGAAGTTGAATAAACATATGATTGAGCTGCTGGTGCTCCAGATCCACCATTTGCATTATAAGTTATTTTTCTAACTGTATCAGTTGATGTTGTCTTAGCCCAGTTAGCATATACATCTACTCTATTATATGTATCATGATCATCTGCTGCAGAATATAATGTAGTCCAAGCATATGATGTTGCTTGTTTATAATTTGTTGATCCTACTTTCCATTCAGCATTTGCTGATTGATTATAACCAGCTCTAGTTAAACCAAATTTACTAGTAGATTGGAACGTTACATTATTATCATATGGATACTCATTATAGTAAAGTGAACCATCACCACTTCTTATTATCCAATCATTATCATCAACTGAATAATTAGTTAATGAAGATGGTAGAGCTCCTCCATTAACATTATAATATGTACGAACTGGTCTATATTCCCATGTAGCATTCCATGTTTTATAACAACAATCTTTACCATCAGAACAATCATTATCACTACATAATTGACCTAAGAATGAAGATGCATCACTAGTTTTATAAATACCAGAGAAATATAAATTTGCAGACATATGTTGTCGCTCATATAAATATGGATTTTCTTCATATAATTGTGAGAAATAAATACATGTATTAGTTTGATTAGATGATGGTGTAAATTTATAAACATACATTTTAGCTGCAGCTGCTCCTTCGTTAGATGTTAACCATTCATAACTACTCTTACCTGTTTTATCATAATGCATGTATAATCCATTACCCATACCAAGAATAACAACATGAACATATTCTTGTCCTGCTTCTAATGTAGCATCTTGACAATATCCTCCAAAACCAGGTTTTGATATATTTGGATATGCATCATTACTAAGATATATACCTACTTTATTATATACAGGACCACTTACAGGATTATTTACTTTTAATCTAAGTGTTTGATTATCAGTATAACCACAGCTATCATATTTAGAATTAAATGAGCTAGTATTACTTATATTATGTACATTCTGACTATTTGAAGATATACCATCACATTTTTCCTTACCTTTAGAATCATAGTTATCTAATTTAAATAAGAATGGATCGTTATTATAAGTTACAGAATCTTTCCATGAACCTCCCCAACCATTAAATTTCAATGAATTATTAGTAAATAATGTATTATTACTACTATCTTGAATTATTGGAACACTTGAGAATTTTACTACTTTCCTACTAACAGTTTGAGCACTCGAAGGTAAATTAGTTAAAGATACTTTATACTCTTTCTCATACCATCCTGCATATAAGTAGCAAGCATTATATTCATGAGAAGTATCATCTTTATATGTTTCACAAGTTAAATTATCTTTATTTAAGTTAAGTCTATCACCACTTATTTGATACTCACGATTTAGTGCTAAAGCACTATTCATGTTCTTATACCATCCACCAAATAGATAACCATTTTTACTGAAGTTTGATTCAACATCTAGTTCACTATCGTAGTCAAGTATGGTAGAATCAGCACCAAATAAATTTACATTATCAATATAGACAGTTCCTTTAATACTAGGATCATCTGCATCATAACTAAAGAACAATTCTGGTCTACCACTATCAACATGGTCAGTTTCATTATTACCTGTATCTAAATATCCATTAGAGAATCTATCATAATATTCATAATCACTTGAAATCTTAAATATATAAGTTTTTGTTTTCCAAGATGTAGATGCATCAACTGAGAAAGAAGTACCTTCTGTTGAAGTTCCATCTATTGGAATACTATAATATTGAGTTCTATCTACTCCACTTCTAATACCAGTTTTTAAAACAATATTACCGCTACCCGAAGCTTTCTTAACATCAAATGATAATACATAAATTCTATCTTTACTAAAGAAATCAGATAATTGGAAGCTAAAGTCTAATGGATTGGCAGCATAGCTTGAATTTCCAGCTTGGAATGCTACTACATTATTACTTGAATCACTAGGGTCTACATCTAAATGTGGGAAAAATTTATATGATGAATGTGAAGAATCATAACCTGATACTATACATTGGTTATATACTGGCCATTCATTTATATGATATGCATATGTTCCATCTCCACCATATTTATTATATTTTAAATAATTAACAGGATCTTTTAAATTAGATTCACCTTCAGCACAACGACATGTAGTACCTGTACAATTAGTATCATAATCACCAGAAGTTACTATTGCTTTATTACTAAATGTATAATTCAATAAGTAATTTTCTCTATTTGCTACATATACAACTGTAAACTTATTAGCTTTACATACAGGATATAACGTAGTTGATCCAGATGTTGTACTAGGTGAATATGTAGTTTCAGGATCATATGATGTACCTGTTCCATCCGATTTTGTATTATATTTACATGTATAACCATATTTACTTAATGCAGGTAACGTTACAGAAGAACTATTCCAATTAGCTATCATTGTTACTGTTCCTGATTCTCGTAAATTTTTAAAGTATGTATTTTTAGTATTTGATCCACTCCAAGTTGCAAGTGAACTAGAAGAAGATCCACTTTGTGCATTACTTCCTACAGTTGTACTTGTCCAACCTTTAAATGTTTGATTAGAAGTAACACCAGTACTTAGTGTGTCACCAGTAGTTTTAGTAACTCTCTTAATATATTCTCCTTCATTACTAAATAGGTAAAAATATTGGTCTATATTTACATCAAATGTTTTAGTAGCTGGATTACTAATTTGTACATTTTGGTAATAAGTTCCTGATGTTGGTTTTGTTTCTGGATCATTTCCTCCATTCATTGTATAAGCTATTGTATAAGTGTTGACAGTACATTTTGCTTTTAATGTTTTATTTGCGGTAATTAACCACTTACCGTTTTCATCTGTCCAGTTTTCTACGCTAGCAACAGTTGTTCCATTTTTATTTATTACTTGTGTATCACCGTCATACCATCCATCTAATGAGTAACCATCTTTAACTGTTAGAGTTGGTATAGTTCCTGCTGTTGTTCCTCTTACTGTTGTAAGTACACCTGTAGTTCCTTTTTTAACATATAGTGGATTTGTACCTTCTAGTGTTCCACAACTATTTTCATCAAACGTTAATTTTGCATTATTTATTGTCATTTCAGTATCAGCTGAAGTTAAACTTGTTGAATTACTAGACATAAGTGTTCCATCACTTGCATATACACGACATGAATACCATCTTTGTCCTACATATGCATCTGCTGCTACTTGTAATGTTGCAGTAGTTGTAGCAGTAGTCCAGTTACCTGGAGTTTCACCATCACTTGTAGCATATCCGAATGAATAATACTTACTTGTTCCACTTGCGTATGTTGCAGTTGTTGCACATGTTAAAGTTGTTGCACTTGATCCATATATTTTAGTAGCTCCACCTGTTATTGTTGGTGTTTCTGGATTATTAATTGTACAAATTACAAATAATTTTTTACTTGAACTACTATCATTAGCTGCTACTTGATAACTTCCACCACTTGTATATTCTGTTCCTGTCCCATCTTTACTTGTATTATATTTACATGTATATCCGGTCTTAGTAACATTTGGTAAAGTTATATTTGTAGAAGCCCAATTAGCAACCATTGTTACTGTTCCAGTTTCTGTTAGATTTTTAAAGTATGTATTTTTTGTTTTAGAACCATTCCATGCTGCTTGAGTGCTTGATGATGTTCCACTTACTGCATTACTTCCTAAAGTTGTACTTGACCATCCATCAAAAGTTGGTGTATTACTTACACTAGTAACTGCTGTTCCACTTGCATTTTTAACTGTTGCCCCTGTTCCATTTTTATCAATATTTACTGTAAATGTTTTTGTTGGATTACTAATTACAACATCACTACCATATGCACCTTTTACTGGTTTAGTTTCTGGATCATTTCCTCCATTCATTGTATAAGCTATTGTATAATTATTTTCTTTAAATTTTCCATACAATGTAAGATTATCTGTTGGTTTATAGTTAGTATCAACTACAGTAGTATATGTATTTTCTTTATACCAATTTTCAAAAATATATCCACTACCTGACGAAGGTGTTGGTAAATTAAATGAATTTCCTTTCAAAGTGATAACTTTAGTTGGAGTTACAGAACCTGCATTTACAACTAAACTTGTCTGATAGAATCTATCATTTACTACTTTTTTATTACCTGCTTTATCAAATACCACTAAATAATATTTACCACTACTACTTACAGTAGATGTTGTAGTAAATGTTTTAACATCACCTGGTATATCAGTATATGTAATACTAGAAGCATTTGAACCATCTGGATCAATTGTTCCGAAATAATATTTATCAAGCACATTGTCATCACTCATAGTAAGTGTTGCAGTTTGACTTGCAGCAACATTATTGGTTGATGCTATGCTTGCTCCTGGAACATGTTTATCTATTAGTAGTTTTTCACTTGTTGTACATGTATTTTTATTTCCAGCTTTATCCGAAACTTCTATAGTATAATAGTCATTATATTCATCTGTAACTATAATATCTTCTGAATCTTTTACGCATCCACTTTCTTCATCGTTACATGCTACATGAACAGTTACATTTTCATTTGTCCAAGAATTAGTAGGACTTGTAACTGTACATCTTGGTTTAATTTTTTCTGTTTTATATGTTTTTGATTTTATATTACAAGTATCATTAAGATTATTATCATATGTTACTATTTTATAATATGATTGACTAGATGCATTATCTTTTGCTTTTATTATATGTTCTAAATTTTTCGTAGTTATTTTTTCTTTATCATCATATTTGATTTTTTCTATTGTCTTATTATTTTTTGCATCCACTAATTCTATATAGTAATAGTTAAATTTAAATTCATTACTAACAACAATATTATTTGTAATATCTTCACTTGTCCAATCCGAACCATTTAGATCAAACACTACAGCATTATCACAAGTAACTGCACCCAATGTTAGGTTTATTTGTCCTGAAATAGAATTTTTATTACTTTTTTCGTTAAATGCTTTTAGTTCAATATAAAAAGTTCCCGCTGAATTTAAAGGTATTTCAATTTCATAAGCTTTAGTACCTTCAGGTACTGAGATTCCTTTTTTTGAGCGAACAACTTTGTCTTTATTATTTTTTAGTTCATGTACGTAATAATCATAACTTCCTATATTAGTATCAGAAGTTATTTTAACTTTAATACTATATATATTATCTGCAACGCCATCACGTTTATCAGTTTGTATAAAATCACTATCTTCTATTTTGTTACTTGTAACATTTAAAAGTGAAAAATTTATATTTGGTGCAGTACCTACTACCTCTTCTTCTTTTTCACCACAATCTAATGTTGTAGTATATTTATACTTAGTAAGTGATATTTTTTGAGCACATACTTTACTTGTATCTTGCTTACATGCTTTTTTATCGTATCCTACAACTTTATCAATATATTTATTATTAACTAAAGTGCTTAATAGAACACAACTTTCTTCACTAATATTAACTGGTAATCTTCCTCTATTATCATTAAAAAAGTCTCTACCAGCTTGAGTAACTAAATCTTTTTGTTTTTTATAATAATTATCCTTTGATTGTTCTATATATTTACTATAACCAATTATAGCTGCAGTAAACATAATACCTATTATTATTACAGCTGCAATTACTTCTACTAAAGTAAAACCTTTTTTATTTTTCTTGATCTTCATACAATCACCTACTATAAATAATTGTATCATATAAAAAAATTTTTTTAAATAAAAAAATGGTTAAAAACCATTTTATTTTTCACTCATTGCTTCAGATACGGAGTCTGCAGCTTTTTTAATACCTTTTTTCATATCACAAATCATATCAGGATTCTTCTTTTTATACCATAAAAAAGCTCCAACCCCTGCTCCAACACACATCATTGTAACAGCTATTTTTTTCATAATTTCACCTCAAATATATTATGAGATTAAATTATTAATTTATACCATCAACTAAAAATTTTTTAATACTAGTTCTTCTTATTAATGAATTATTATTCTTAATTGAAAATTCTAGTGCAGATAAATCACCAATTAAGTATAATCTAGACTTGCACCTAGTAACTGCTGTATATATTAGTTTTCTATATAACATCTTTTGAAAATTTTTAACTATAGGAATAATAACTACATCAAATTCACTACCTTGACTTTTATGTATAGATATCGCATAAGCTTTTTTAAAGTTAATAAAATTAGCTTGAGTATACTTAACTATATTTCCATCAAAATCTATATATATTTCCTTCTTAGTAGAATTTACTACTCTATCAATTATTCCTATATCTCCATTATATACATTTTCATCAGGCATATTAGTAAGTTGTATTACTTTATCACCCTCACGATAAACTTCATCGTTTACTATTATTTCTTTTTTCTTAGATGATTTTTTATTAAAAGTAGTTTGTAGTTTATTATTGATATTATCTATTCCATTTAATGTTTTATACATAGGTGCAAGTATTTGAAAATTCTTATATGAATAATCTATATATGTATAAGATATTTCTTCTATTTTTTTTAGTATTTCATCATTACTGCATTCTATAAATGTTAAATCATCTTCTTTATTAAAAATAGTAGGATCTAGTACTCCTTCACGAATATTATAAGCAAGTTTAATTATGTTAGATTCCTCTTTTTGTCTATATAAAGTATTTAAGTATTTAACATTTATTTTATTACTATCTATTAGATCAAATAATACTTGACCTGGTCCAACACTTGGAAGTTGATCAACATCTCCTACTATTATTATTCTAGTATGAACACTTAGTCCTCTAAGTAGACTTGCAAATAGACTTACATCTATCATACTTGCTTCATCTATTATAACTAAATCTTTTTTTACTTTGTTATACTCATTTACTTGAAAACTATTATTATCTTTATTCCATTTTAAAAATCTATGAATAGTAGATGCTGGCATACCTGATTCTTCACTCATTCTTTTAGAAGCTCTACCTGTTGGTGCTAGAAGAGCAATATTTTCTACTACTTTATCCATAGTATATTTATTAACTTGTTTATATAACTCACATATACCTTTTAAAATAGTAGTTTTACCTGTTCCTGGTCCACCTGTAATTACAAGTATATTTTTCTTTATACTTTCTTCAATAGCTTCTTTTTGATCAGTATTATATGTAAGAGAATAATGTTCTTCTATTTTACTAATATATTCATCTATATTTTTAACTAAATTATCTTTCGTATGCATTAATAAATTAAGTCTATTTACTATATATACTTCATCATTATATATAGTTGCTAAATAGTAATAATCTTCTTTTTTTACTACTAGTCCTTTTTTTATTAAACTATCTAAGCAATTATTAATATATTCTTTATTTAAATCTAAATGTAGTGCTTTTTCTACAAATGGTAAAAGCTCATGAATAAAGTAATAACTATGTCCATAATTATTAGTAAGTTCATTCATTACATATATTATTCCTGCTTCTATTCTAGTTACATCACCATTTGGAATATTATTTTTTAAAGCTAAAGCATCTATTCTTTTAAAACTTAAGTTACTTAAGTCGTAATATAAGTTATAAAAATCTTCATCTATTTTAAGTAAAGATTTTTCTTTATAATAATTATAAATAATCATAGCTTCTCTTGTTGTAAAACCTAAGTTACCTAGTTTAATAATAACTTCATAACTTGCTTCATAATCTTGTAATTTATTATGAAGTTCTATTTTATTTTTTTCTGTTATACCAGGTATTAATATAAGATTATTTGGTTGTTCTAAAATGATTTTTAATGTATCTTTACCAAGTACATCTACTATCTTTTTAGCTTTCTTTTCACCTATTCCTTTAAATAGGCCTGATGTTAAAAATTCTACTATACTATCTTTTTCTTCTGGAACACTTCTTTCATAAGATGTAGTTTGAAACTGCATACCATATTTTTCATGTTCAACAAAACTACCATAAAAGATATAGTTATCTATATTGTTAAGTTCGTGAAAATAACCTGTAAAAGTAATTGTTGTATTAAGATATTTTTCCCATTCTTCATTATTAGTTTCTTTTACTTTAAAAAGACCAACTATGTAACCAGTATCAGATGAAAAAATCTCTCTTTTATATTCTCCTTTTATGTAATTACTCATCTATTTCACCTATTACATACGGATAATCTACTTCTTTAACTTTTACTTTTACAAATTTATCACTTTCTAATTCTTTATTAATTTTTACATATAAATAATTTCCAGTATGACCAAAGGTACTTCCATCTTTTATATTTTCTGTTAAAACTTCTACTGTTTTACCAATAAACTTATTCATATAATTAATTTCAAGTTCTTTAGATAACTCTATTAAACGTCTAGCTCTATCTTTTTTAATACTATTGTCTAGGTGACCTTTCATTAGACTTGCTTTAGTATTTTTTCTAACTGAATATGGAAATACATGTATTTTACTAAATTCTAATTTACGAGCATTTTCCATTGTTTCTTGAAAATCTTCTTCTGTTTCTCCAGGAAATCCCACAATTATATCAGTAGATATAGATATATCTGGTCTTATACTTCTAATTTTAGCAATTTTATCAAAGAAATAGTCTAAATTGTATTTACGATTCATAGCTTCAAGTATCTTATTAGTTCCAGCTTGAAGAGGAATATGTAAGTGATCTACTATTACTTTATTATTCTTAAGTACTTCAAGTACTTGATCATTTAATTCAGTAACCTCGATTGATGAAATTCTAAGTCTTTTAAGTTTATCTATTTTAACCAATTCTTTTAAAAGTTCACTAAAACTTCTATCAATGTCACTTCCATAATTACCTGTATGAATACCAGTAAGAACTACTTCATAATAACCATTATTAGTAAGTTCTTTTACTTCTTCTATTACTTTATCAAAATCTTTACTACGACATCTTCCTCTAACAAAAGGAATTATACAATAACTACAAAAGTTATTACATCCATCTTGTATTTTAATAAAAGCTCTAGTTCTTCCTTCAAATGTTGTAATAAACATATCTTCAAACTTTTTAGGATTTATTTTTGATAAATCTCTTATTTCTTCTTGTTCTTTAAAATATTTATCTAAAAGTTCAACTATCTTACTTTTATCTTTATTACCTAGATAAATACTTACTCCATCTTCTTTATATTCTTGATTTGCTTCAACAAAACATCCCATTACAACAACGCAAGCCTTATTACCACGATTAACTGCATTTCTAATCATCTTTTTACTTTTAGAGTCAGAGTTATTAGTGACAGTACATGTATTTATAATATAGACATCACATAAATCATCAAAACTACATATTTCATATCCTGCTTTTTTAAGTTCTGAAATAACAAATTCGCTTTCATATAAATTAACTTTACAACCAAGTGTACAAATACCTACTTTCACAAATACTCCTCCTTTTTTGTCTATAATATTATACCAATAATAATTAAAAAAAACTAGATTAATCTAGTTTCTTTTGTAATTCTTTTAAAGCTGCGATAAATTCATTAGTTTTCCTAATTTCTTCATCGAATTTTTCATAATCTGCAGTATTTTCTAGTTCTAATTCTGTATGACTAATATCTTCTGTAATAGGTTTTTCTTTTCTTTCTATACCATATACTGGTGAGATAATAGGACTATTTTCAAACTTAGTAATTCTCTCCATTGTAGGAAATACTACTTTCTTAACTTCTTTTTCTTCAGGTTTTACTTCTACTACAACTTCTTCTTTCTTTTCTTCTTCTGCAACTACTGCATTAATTTTAGCTTGTTCCTCTTCCCAACGAGCTTTTAAATCATCTAATGTTATAGGTTCATTACCTTCATCTTCATATTGTACAACTTCATTATTTTGATATATATCATTTGCTTTACTCATTAATTCATCTAAACTAATAATAGCATTAGCTTCTTGTTCTTTTTCAAAGAATGTTAACTCATCTTTTTCTGCTTCTTTATTTTCTATCTTTTCTTCTGCTTTTTTCTTTTCAAGTTCAGCTCTAATTTCTAATTCTTTAGTTAATCTTTCTAATTCTTCTTTAGCTTCTTCTTGATTTAATTCAATTGGTGCATAAGTTATTTCTTCTTTTACTTCTTCTACAACAGGTATTTCCTTATTTTTTGTAGCTGTAAGAGATTCAACAACATCTTCTTTCTTATCTTCATTATCTATAATTATAATAGGTTCACTAACTTCAGATTTTACATTATTATTGTCTAAAACAACATTTTCTACATTACTATTAGTATCTTCAATAGTTATAGCTGGAGTCTCTTTCTTTTCTTCTTGTTCTAATAGATCATTATTATTTATAAACTCATCTAATTCTTTAGTATTTTGTTTTTGTAATCTTGATTCCTTAGTTCTACTAATACCAATATATAAAACAATACCAGTAATAACTAATATTGAAACTATTAATATAGTTATAAATGTTGGATTTTGAAATAATTCTGTTAAATCTATCATCTTTTACACCTCTATCTACATTTAAGTTTATCACATTAAGTTATAGTTGTGAAACAAAATAGTAAAAAATATATCTTTTTGTCATCAATTTGACAACTAAATCTATAATATCATATTTTCCAAAATTTCTACTAAAAAAGTTCTCTTTTTAGAGAACTTCCATTATTTAATTACTTTTTCTTTTTCTAATTATAAGTATTGAACCTGCACCAACCATTATACTTCCAATAATTATTAATAAACTACTTTGACTAATTCCAGTATTACCTGTTTTTACTACTTGTTTTTCATTAGATATTGTTCCAGTTGATTCAGATGTATTTGTTTCCTCTTTAGATACATCTTTTAATTCAAATGGCTTAGATTGTGTTCCATTTCCCTCACCGGTAAATTGAACACTTGATTTTAAGAAGACTACTGGGCGAACAGACCCTGCGTACATCGCGATATCGTCGGTGACAGAGCCTGTCGAGTACACATGGAACACATGGTTGGAGGAATTGAAAGAAAGCGCACGAGGCGAAAGAGACCATGTCCACATACTTGTATTTAATAGCCAGTCATTATTCTTACAATCTGTATAAGTATTATTCCAGTTTGAAACACTATTATCACTTACATATCCAGCATGAACAGTTAGACATGTATTTCTATTATATGTTGATCCTCCACCTGTTGCATATATATAATCACTTGGATAAAGTAGCCCTACTTTACCTTGCCAAGTAGTAGTCCTATCTACTGTATCTGTACAAGAAGTTCCAATTGAACATTGTTTACCATTTAAATTTCCTCTTTCAAAGTTATATGCAAAACTTGCTGTAAACGTATTAGCTGCCCATATATTTTGTGAAGCATTAACACTTCCTAAATACCATGTTGCATTATCTATCATATTTCTTGCTGCATCACTTTTTAGTCCTGAAGTTGTAAAATTACAAGATGCTGTTTTATAATTTGCATAATTATAACAATATCCACTTGATGCATTCCAATATAAGCTATTGTTAACTAAACCAGTTGTATAATCTGAATCGGCATTACTTCCACATGTAGTACCACTATAAGTTGCATTACATTTTAAATCTTTATTACTTTCATAACCTGGGTTAAGTAGTTTCATTAAATCTGCTCCAGTATAAGTTCCACTTGCTCCCCACTGGTTAACTCCATATCCATCATTTACATCAACACCTGATGTATCCCATGAATAGTTTCCTATTGGATCTTCAATAATTTTTAATCTTCCATCAAATACACCTATTATTCTCCAAATTTGACCATTAAATGATACATAGTTATTTGGATTTGCTCCAATAAATCTTAAGTTATGATCTGGATCATCATCTGCAATAGATGTTCCTATTGTATTAAGTGCTCTTATCCTTGTTTCTGGATCATATGTTTCTTCCGCAAATACATTATTAGTTAAAGTAAATGTAAATACTGAAATTAAGAATATAAATACTATTTTTAGTTTTTTCATATAAACACCTCTATCTTATCTTTATAATACCATATAAATTAATACTTGTTAAGTATAACTAAAATATATATATATATTTGGACACTTATTTTACAACTATACTTAAGAAATAATTCTAATGTTTTTATTATTTCATAGACTATAATATGAAAGAAAAATTTATTAAATCAACTATTATATTAATTATTGGTGGAGTTATTACTAAGATTCTTGGTATGTTATATAAAATAATACTTACTAGGTATTTAACGACTGAAGCATTGGGACTCTATATGATGATTCTACCTACTTTTATTTTATTTATTAGTATTGCATCATTTGGTTTTCCTGTTGCAATATCTAAAATGATAAGTGAAGATGATAAAAATAATAAAAGACTACTATCTACATCAATTATTTTTATCTTATTAATAAATATTATTTTAATATTTATAATACTAATAATTTCAAAACCATTATCTATACATTTTTTGCATAATAAAAATTGTACATATCCAATTATGGCTACTAGTATTATTATTCCTTTTACTAGTATTGAAAGTATTATTAAGAGTTATTTCTTTGGTAAACAAAAAATGATTCCACTTGTATTATCTAACATAGCTGAAGATATAGTTAAAATATTAGCAATTATAATTCTATTTCCATATTTTAAAGATTACTCTATTTCATCTATAGTTACTTTTATTATTTTATTTGGTATTATTTCTGAAATCACTTCTCTACTTACTCTATTTATGTTTTTACCTAGAAAAGTAAAAATTACAAAAAAAGATTTAAAGCCTAGTAAAATCTATTTAAAAGATTCATTGTCCATAGGAGTACCTACTACATTATCTAAGTTAGTAGGATCAATCACTTATTTCCTAGAACCTATTATTCTAACATCAGTACTTTTATATATAGGATATAAGAATAGCTATATAATAAAAGAATATGGTATTTTAAGTGGTTATAGTATTCCTATTATTCTTCTACCTAACTTTTTTACTATTGCAATAAGTCAAGCACTTCTACCAGTAATATCTAAAGAATATAAAAATAAAAATCTTAAAGAAGTAAAAAGAAAGATAATGCAAGCTATATATTATTCTTTAATTATAGGTATTCCTTTTACTATATGTTTAGTAGTTTTTCCTAATTTATTTTTAAAACTAATTTATAATACAGATAAAGGAATAAGTTATATACGTTTCTTAGCACCTATTTGCTTACTTCAATATATTCAAGCTCCACTTTCCAGTAGTCTGGATGCGATGGGATTATCTAATAAGAATTTTTATGCGAATCTAATTGGATCCATTATAAGAATAGTCTTATTACCAATACTTTCTATATTTAAAATAGGTCTTTGGGGTTTAGTTATCTCTACAAGTATTAATATAGTAGTTGTAACATTCATTAATATAAAACAAATAAAACTAGCTATTTATGAAGTGAACCCCAAATAGTTCACAGAAATAAAAAACTAGTTGTATATAAAAAAAAGAAATCATTTAATTTGATTTCTTTTTTGATTTTAATCTAGATGTGTTGTAAAATAATATCCAATCTTCTACAAGTTTTTGGTATTCTTGTAAAGATGTGATATTATTGTTATACAAAGTTTCTTTTTTGAGTAGTGCATGCCATGATTCAATTGGTGCATCATCAATGGGAGTGCCTTTTCTAGCCATTGAAATTGTTATCCCATTTGACTCACAAACAGCTTTGTATTGATGAGATGTATATTGGAATCCTTGATCACTATGAATGATTAAGCCATGTACATCTCTTTCTTTTGCAATTGCATCATTTATTGTATTCATAACCAAATTAATATCATTAAATTTAGAAATTTTATATGAAACAACATGTCTATCATATAAATCAATGATTGTTGATAGATATAACCGTTTTCCTTTAAATATTAGATATGTTACATCTGTATCCCATACCTTATTCAAAGCATTTGTTTTGAAATTTCTTTTTAATAAATTTGGCTTAACATTTTCTTCAATTCTTTTATATCTAAAGTTAGGCCTTATTCTACGAATATATTCTGGTTTTACATTGTATTTGTTCATTATTCTAGCAACTTTTTTATGATTAAATATTACACCATATTCAATCTTTAAGCCTTCAGTTATCCTACGATATCCATATGTACCTTTAGAATCATCAAATACTTTTTTTATCATTAAATAATCTAAATAATCTGGATCATCAGAATTTCTATATTTATAATAAGTTCTTTTACTTATTTCTAAGACAGCACACATGTTTGAAAGTTTGTATTTATTAATATATAAATTAATAAAAGTCACTTTCTCTCTCGTTGTGCCTTTAGGAAGGCTTGGTATTTTTTTAATATTTCGTATCTTTCTTTATAATCTATATTTTCTTCTTTTTTTCTACCACGATTTTCTTTTATAGTAGCTAAATCAATACCTTTTTTATAAAAATTGTAATACCAATTTTTTATTGATGAATTAGAAATATTATATTTTTTTTCTAAAGAATAGAAACTTTCATTACTAGAAACATATTCATCAATAATTTTCTTTTTAAATTCATTAGTGTATTTATTATTAGGCATAAAAATAGAACCTCCTTTCTTGAGATTCTATTTTATACAAAACTAGTCTTTTTTTTAAGTGTCCAAAATGGGGTTCACTTCATTTATAGCTAGTTTATTAATTATAGATATATAATTCATGTTGAGCACGCGTACAAGCAACGTAAAGTAAGTTTTTTTCATCTCTTTTATATTTAGAGTCTGGATCATTATAAACTATAACTGCATCAAATTCTAATCCTTTAGATAAGTATGCAGGAATAACTACAATATCAGTTTTAGCTTGCACAGTCTTATCATCTATTAAAGTAACATTAATGTCTTTCTCCAACATTTTATATACTTTTTCAGCTATTATACTATCTTTAGTAATAATAGCTATCTTTATATAATCAAGTTCTAAAGTATTAATATCATTAATAAAAGTAGTTTTTAAATCAGTAATATTTCTTCTTTCTTATTAGTATATTCAATTATTTGAGGTGATGAACGATAAGTTTTTAATAACTCTATATATTTAGAATCAATAAATATCTTTTCTAAATCTTTTAATGATTTATGATGATAATAAGGATTAATATTTTGATTAATATCTCCTAATATCGTAAATGATGCTTTTTTAAATATTTTAGAAATAATTATATATTGAAGTTTATTATAGTCCTGTGCTTCATCTATAACTACTTGTTTAATATTAGCTTCATAAGTAAACCCTTTTAAAATACCTTTCATATAAGTAAACAAAAGTCCATCTTCATAACTAAGTTCTTTTTTATCTACAAAACTATCTATTGTTTTTTGATCTAATTTAATCTTACAAAATTTGCTCATAAAGAAATGTCTATATATTTCTTTAATATCATCACTATAGTTAGAACACTCTTTTAATAATTTTTTAAATGTTTTAATCTTTTTAAGAGAACCTTTATAAAAGTTAGAACATAGTTTTTCACTTATTTCATCAATTCTCTCTAGTAATGGTAATTTATCATATTTATAATGAAGTAAATGATTTAATTCTTCACTAGTTACAATATGATCATCTCTTTCTTTTAAGTCTTTTACAAATCTACTATGAGTTACATAGAATTTTAAGTATGCATCTATATCATCTATTATTTCATCACTTTGTTTATACTTAACTAACTGAATATGACTTTCTTCATATGAATAGTATCTAGAAATAAAGTCTGAGAAGTTTTCTACTCCATCATACTCATCTATAAAGAAACTAATATAATCATTAAAAGTAGTTTCTAATGTATTATCTTCACCTAACTCTGGTAAGACATTAGAAATATAGTCTGTAAATATATTATTAGGTGAGAATATTAAAATATTATTAGAATTTAAATGTTCTAATCTATAAAGAAGAAAAGCAATACGATGAAGTGCGACAGATGTTTTACCTGAACCAGCTATTCCTTGAACAATTAAGTTTTTATCTTCTAAATTTCTAATTACTTTATTTTGTTCTTGTTGAATAGTATTTACGATATTTTTCATTCTGTCACTTGATGATGTTGCGAGTATTTCTTGTAATAAGTCATCATCAATATTAAGTGAATTATCAAATACTCCTACTAAATAATTATCTTCTATTTTATATTGTCTTTTTCTTTTTAATTGTCCTTCAAATTTACCACCTGGAGCACAAAAAGAACATGGACCTACTTCATAATCATAAAATAAACTACATATAGGACTACGCCAATCATATAAAATGTTATTGTCGTTCTCATCTTTTAAATAAGTAGTTGAAATATAAATAACTTCGTTTTCTTCTTCTAAATTATCTTTATATATAATAGATGCGAAATATGGTTTACCCTCTATTCTTAATAATTTTCTTAAGTACTTTTCTTTCTGAATTATTCTATTTTCTTCTACATCAGTACTTGCTTTAGCTTGAACAATATCACCACTATCAAAAGAACTAGAATCTTGCCATACTAGTTTTTTAAATTCAACTAAATCTAGACTGTTTATTCTAACAGCACTACCTAGTTCTTTAATCTGTTTATCTAACACTAAAGAAACATCTTTAAGATGTTTCTTTTCAATTAGTTCATCTTCTTTTGATATTGACATAACTACTCCTATGTTATTTATTTAATAGTTTATTTGTTAAACCTTCAAATTCTTTACTAATTTCTTCTAATCTTTCTTCTGTTTTAGCTTCAAATCTTAAAGTTAAATTTGGTCCTGTGTTAGAAGCTCTTAAAAGAGCAAAACCATCATCAAATAAAACTTTAATTCCATCTATTGTTAAATATTTATATCCTTTTTCTTTAACATATTCTTCTATTTGTTTAATTATCTCAAACTTAATATTATCATCTGCATGTAATTTTATTTCATCAGTTGAATAATATTTTGGTATATCACTAACTAATTCATCTACTGTTTTATTAGAACGTGATAAAAGTTCTATTATTCTAAGTCCTGCATATAATCCTGAATCAAATCCTAAGAAGTGATCATTAAAATATACATGTCCTGAAAGTTCTGCTCCTACTGGTAAACCAAGTTCATAAACACGAGCTCTTGTATAAGAATTACCTGTACGATAGCATTCTCCTTCTCCACCTAATTCATCTATTACATCTTGTACTGCTTTACTACATTTAACATCATATAAGAATTTTTTAGGTTCAACTCTATCAAACATATCCTTAATCATTAAAATTAAGTAATGATCCATTGGAATAAATTTACCAGTATTAGATATTACTCCAACTCTATCACCATCTCCATCAAAACCTACTCCAATATCCGCATTAGTTTCAATCACTTTTTTCTTTAGTTGTTCTAAGTTTTCTTCAACGCATGGATCGGGGTGATGGTTAGGAAATCTTCCATCACTTTCAGTAAATAGTGGAACTATATCAATTGGAAACAAATTATATAATTCTTCTGCAATAATACTAGTTGTGCCATTACCACAATCAATTACTGCTTTTATATGTCTATCACCAAAAAATAGAGATTCTTTAAATAATTCAAAATATTCATCTTTTATATCATATTCTTTTACAGTACCTTCTCCTAATATAAAGTTTTCAGCTACCATATAATCATAGAAATCTTGTATTTCTTGTCCTCTACTATTACCTCTAGTGTTTAGTGTTTCAAGTGAAAATTTAAAACCATTTTCATCCTTAGGATTATGTGAAGCTGTAATCATAATACCAGATTTTATACCTAATTTAATACTTGCATAATAATACATTGGTGTAGTACATAGTCCTAAACTAACAATTTCAACACCTGTTTCTTTTAAACCTTTAGTAAGTGCTTCATAAAGTGAAGGAGATGATAATCTATTATCATGTCCAATTAAGCATGTTTTTAGGCCTAAATCTTGTATATTACTACCAAATGCAAGTCCAATTGTATAAGCAACACTTTCATCAATATCAGAGGGATATACTCCTCTAATATCATATCCTCTAAATATTTTTCTATTAATATTTCTATTTATTTCCATATTCTCCTCCTAATTCTACTAATGTAAAGCGATATTTACTTTCTACATTAGGATATTTTTCTTTATCTACTTCTGATAAAAACTCATCAAGTGGTCTTATCCATAATTTGTTATCACCATATAAAGCTCTATAAATTACTTTTTCTTCTAATGTTTCTGAGTCTATTCCAATATCTTCAACTATATAGTATTTACCTTTAAAATGTTTATAAACTCCTTTAATCTTAACTTTTTTCACCATTATCACCTATCTTAATATAATTATATCATTAAAAGAATATTATTATATTTATTTAAATAAAACTATACACTTATAGACAAAAAAATAAAGAGAATTTCTTCTCTTTATTCTGTTATTTTTTCAATTGTTATTAATATTGGAATATTCTTATCTATTGTTGTATAATCAGCAGTTGGTGATGAACAAGTAAGTACCACTGTGAAACTTTTTATCGTTTCTTCTGAAATATCCATTATTTCTTCATGATTATTATTTGTAACTTCTATTGGGCTTCCATCTGCCATTGTTACATTTATCTTATATTTAAAATCATTACTCATACTTGTTCCATCTATTCTAATTGTTATATTTCCAATAGCCCCATACTGTAGTTGTGCAACTGGATTATTATTTCCATCTACCCAAGGTACGTCATCTACACTGAATGTTCTTGATTTTACTATATCATCATCTGTTATTTTTACATCATTACCTGTTGTTACAGATGTATATTTTTTAACAATATAGTTAGGTTCTATTTGAGTTGGAGCTTCTGGATTTGAAGAAGTTGATCCTTCAAGTCTTCCATCAAAGAATCTAAATGTTCCACTTGTTCTTTTTGCACCTATTCCTGTCGAAGTTCCTATTGCTTTTATATATGGATCTGTTGTTGAAACATCTGCCGAATATAGTCCTGATCCATCATATGTTCCTAGTATTACTTCTCCACCAGTTTGATATATTCCATATGAAGTTTGATTATCATATACATTAATATCACCTGATAAAATTGTTAAAGTACCACTTGAATTATATATTCCATATCCATTTGAACTATTATGTACTTTTACTTCATCTAGAGCAATTATATTGTTAACACTTGATGATGTTTCATTCTTTACTCCATAATAACTATTATTTACATCAATACTTCCACCAATATATTTAAATTTTCCACTATTTTTATTATAGAATGCTGGTCTATCAGCATTGTTATAATTACTATTATTTATATTAATATTTGTATTTCTTAATTCAATATTACCAGTATTAACAACTGCACCTATACTATCATTACCACTATACATATTAGTAGCTGTAATAGTACTATTAGATACTTTTACTAGTTTTTCTAATGAAGCATAATTATCTAAAGCATCATTTCCACTATTACTTAAAACAATATTATTTAATTCTAAGTTACCATAATTAGTTATATTACCATCTACTGTTCCTTCATCAAATAATAATGATGAGGTTGAATCTATATTAATGCTATATGTGTGAGAATTATAAATTTTTGTATTAGCATACCTATATAAAGTCATACCTTTAAATATATTAGCATTTCTTATTGTTACATCACAAACATTATTAGATGAGTTGTTAACATATATTGATGCATAACTATATTCTGTTGCTTTAATAGTTCCTCCGGTTATGTTAATTAATGAACCTTCATCATTATATATTGAATAATAGTTAGTTGTGATATTTGAACTATTCATAGTTAAATTACCAGAATTACTTATACCATAACGACTATTAATATCAACATTAGTTAAGTTTAATGTACTATTATTACCATTTGTTAAAACATAATTATTGGTACTATTATTTTGTAGAGAAATATTATTAATTGTTAAACTCTTATTATTTGTTAATAAATTAATATCTGTAGTTGTTGAAATTTTTCCTTTAGTACCACTTGTTTTTTCATCAATAATTGTTAATGTTCCATTATTAATTATTGGTTTAGTTGTAATTAAATTATAGTTATTTAAATCTAGTTTTAAAGTTTTATCTGGGATTGTAACATTATAATAAATACTTGCATTACTTACTAATTCTAATTCATCACCACTTGATGCTTCTGTTATAGCAGTTTGTAAATTGTTATACCTTGTTGAAGTATTTTTATTTTCTACAATTTCTACTTGTTGTGTCAAGAATCTTGTATAATATGTTTCATCTGTATCAGGATCAACTTCAGTACCACTCGAAATTATAGTATCAGTAGCTAAATCGTTTATAGTACCAGAATATACGTCACTATTTTTTCCTATTAGAATTCCATCATAGAATTGAGTAGTTCCACCTGTTTTATATAAACCATATGTTTCACCCTTAATTCTAGGTATAAAATTAATTTCTGAGTCTTTTTCTCCAATAGTTAATGTACCTGAATATTGATTAATTGCATATGTTTTTCCAATTACTTCTCCACCTTTTACATTAACTTTTGAAGAACTTCTTACATAAATTCCAGCAGCACCAGCCGATTTAATTGTTCCTTCTATTATATTCAAAGTAGCACCAACCATTTCTACAGCAGTAGAGCTTGAAGAATAGATGTTACCTCCACTAATATTAATAGTACCACCTGTAGCATAAATACATTCATTATTTCCTCTTATATCTGCTGTATCACTAATATTTAGAGTACCATTACCATTGTAAATAGTTTGATTAGAAGACTTATCATTTTCTCCTATTATTCCACCAGTAATATTCATAGTACCAGTATTTGTTATTAGACCAGAACCACCTGTAGTAATGTTATCAATAATACCTCCGTTTATTGTAAATGTTCCAGAATTACTAATTGCTTCACCATTACTTAATAAACTACCACCATCTAATGTTACAGTAGCACCAGAATTATTTCCAACAATAGTAGTATTACCTTGTAAAGTACCAGATTCAATTGTTAAATTATTTTTATTAGTAATTATTTGACTTGACATAATTGAATTAATTTTTCCATTTTGGTTATTACTATTATCTACTATTTTAAATGTACCATTATTTGTAATAGTTTTAGTAGTAGACATAGTAAATCCATTTAAATCAAAAATTATATCTTGTGTATTTTTAATTGTTGCATCATTATTTATTAATCCATCTCTAACTAATGTCATTGTACCATTAGTACCTGCTTTATTTATTGCTAGTTGAAGTGAACTAAATCTTTCACCTCCTACTTCAATAAATGGTTCTTGTTTAGCTAAATATGTTGTTTTATAACTTGAATCTTCACTATCTATACCATTTATAGTTATATATTCATCTGGTGTTGTAAAAATAGTTGTATTTACTTGAGTACCTTTTGATTTAATAATTCCATCATAGAAACTAATATTACCTATTCCATAGGCATTATTTATTCCAATACTATCACCAATAATAACAGGTTTAGTAACATCCGCAACTGTTTGATCATTATTATTTCCTAAAACTATATTATTTGTTTCACTAGCATAATAACTTGTAAGATATATACCACTATTTTTACCATATATAGTTCCATCTAAAATTGTTACATTACTTCTGTGACTATAAATACCATAAACATCTGAATTTATCGTTCCGCTATTAAATACCAAACTACTTGAATGTGAGTCAACCTCTACACCTATATTTCCAGCAGTAATATTAGAATTAGTTACATAAGATATTGGATTGGCATAACTACTTCCGCCTGTATTATTATCAACTCCAGTATCTGTTACATTAATTGTACTATTATTTAAATTTAATGTTCTTTGATTGTATATTCCATTTTTTGAATTAGTTATTGTTACATTATCAGCTGTTAATGTATAACCACGATTATAAATAGCTAATCCTCCTGGATTTGTTATAGTAGCATTTTTAATTTCATCTGTACCGGCACTTATATAAATAGTACTTCCTGAAGTTGAATTATAACTTCCTCCATAAATTTTTAAAGTAGTTGATTCTGAATTAACATTTGAACCACTTGTGCTAGTAAATGTACCATCATTTATAGTTACAGTACCACTAGAACTATTTATAGCATTTTCAGTATAAGAATTAAAATTACCTTCATTAACAACTAAAGTACCTTTATTCAAAATACTATCAGTTGTACTATTTTCAATAGTTCCTTTTTTACCTGTTCCATCATCAATACTATTATCAACTATAGTAAGAGTTCCATTGTTTGTAATAGTTGCAGTTGAATTAATTTTATTGCCATTTAAATCTAACGTTATATTTTTACCACTTGATATACTCTGACTATTATATATATAGCCATCTCTTACAACAGTAATTGTTCCTGTGCCACTATAGTTATCTGTTATTTCTTTAACTGCTTTATTAATGGAGTTAAATTCCTTTGTACCTACTTGTAAAAAGTTATTTAAATTATTCAAATAAGCTACGTAATATGTTTGATCATCAATTGTTTCTGTATCTTTAATCAACTGAGTTCCATCTGGCACATCATCAAATGTTCCATAATATACACTACTATTCTTTCCTTTTATTATACCATCATAAAAATTAACCGTTCCTGAACTTTTATATAGTCCATAAGTATCTCCCATAATTATAGGTTTTCTATCTGGTAAATCAGGATCTATTACTCCATCATTTGAACCTATAGTTAATATAGTATCATAGCTACTGCTTTGAACTCCATAAATTTTTCCTTTAATTAACCCGCCTGTAATATTAACATAATTGTCACCTGAAGATATTTTAAATGCCGTATTATTATCTGAAATAATTTCTCCACCACGAATATTAATATAGCCTGTACCATTCCAATAAATGTCACTATCAATTGCTGGATAACTTGTTGATGTATTAGTTATACTTCCACCATTAACATTTAATGTACCAGTATATAATTCAATTGCTTTAGTTGAACCCTTTATTGTTCCACCATTAATATTTACAGTTGACCTATTAATATATATAGCTTCGCCATAACTACAAGTGTTATTTATTAAAGTATCATTACCTGAAATATTAATAGTACCAGCCCCAGAAATTGTTGAAGAGCCACTTGATGTCATAGTACCACCAGTTATATTAGTTGTTGCACCAGATTCGTTAACTAATATATTACTTGTTGAAGTATATGTACCACTTTCTATATATAATACTCCATAATTATCTATCAAACTATAACTAGAGTTTGAACTAGTAGCTGTTAAATTTCTTAAAGTTATTTTAGAAGATGTATCGTTATAAATTGCATAATTATCGCTTGGATTAGTAATAGTAGTTCCATCAAGTATTAAATCTTTTCCTTTATTATGTATTCCTTGGAAATTTCCTCCAGTAAGTGTTACTACTTCAGTTGAATCATTATAGAATGAGTATCCACTATTTGATCTAAAGTATGTATCATTTGTAAATGTTAGTGTTCCTGTTGTTTTATTATATAAGGCATATTTATTTGTTGCTTGTACTGTACTATTACTGAAATTCATGTTTCCATTATTTTCTAGTGTATTTACATTATTCATTGTTTGAGATACATTTACATTGCTTAAATTAAATGTTCCATTATTTGTTATTGAATATGTTTCTGTTTTAAACACACCATGATTTTGTTCAGTATCTTTTATTGTTAATGTACCATTATTTGTTATTTTTGCTCCTTCACTTATTGTAAATCCTTCTAGATTGATATTTAAGACTTGTCCTTCAGCTATTGTAATGTTTTCTGAATCTGCAAAACTCTTTAAAGCATATACATCTGGATTATCATTTGTTGTATACCTAATTCCATCTCCTAGTGACTTAAAATAAACATATAGTTGTGGTCCACCTTGTTCAACTGCAGAACTTCTTACTTTTACTACAGCATCTGGTGATGTTAATGTTAAATATGCTTTTTGACAATTTAATACATTATCATGATCTACATATACTATATAGTTTTCTGCACATCCATTATATCCACCTTTAAATGCGATATCTCCTTCTATATATCCATCATAGAAATAGAACTTTCCGTTTTGTAATAATCCTGTTGTTTTTCCATATAGAATTATACTATCTTGTACTACTCTTTCATCATTCGTTCCTATTATTATTGTTCCTGTATTTACTATTGGTGCTTGTCCAACAGTCAAGTTTTGGATTTTTCCATTATCAACAGTAAGTATACCACTATTATTGATTGTTCCATTTATTGTATGATTTCCTAAATCTAAACTTACTTCTTTTGTATTTGTAGATACTTCTGTTATATCTTTTAACAACTCTATTTTGTCTCCTGTTACTGCAGCATTAAATGCTTTTTGTAATGTTGTATAATATTTATTTCCTATTTTAGCTACTACATGTTCTTCATCTAATTCCCAAGTTGCTGTTATTGTTACATCTACTAATCCTACTGTTAAAACATTTCCTACAAAACTAGAATCAGCTGGAACAACATTCCATCCCTTAAAGATATATCCTTCTCTTTCAATTGTTCCATTTACTTCTACTGTTTCATTTTTCTTTTTCTGATATGTAATTACTTCTTCACTACCATTATATAGTCCTCCATTTGGATCTATTGTAATAGTATGTTTTACAAGTGCTGGATCTATTGCTTCTTGCCACTCGGCAATTACTTTTATATCACTTGTTCCAACATTAATAGTTGTTAATTTTGTTTCACTATCTTTTTCTAAGTCAACACCACTTGAAGTCTTCCAATTTATAAAGTTATAGCCTTCTCTTTCTGCTTCTGGTATTGTTACTGATGTATTTTTTGTTACATTTTGTTTTGTTACTTTTCTTGAGTTATTATACTTTCCACCATTTGGATCAATTTCAAGTAACGGTTCTCTTGAACATACTCCTGTTTGAACATAATTTATTTTAAATTTCAGTTTTAAGTTTTCAGCTTCTTCTAATAAATCTTCTTCTGTTACATTATCAAAGTATTTTACTTTTACAAGTAATGTTTTTCTATCCCCTGCATTTAAAGTATCACATCTATTTACACTTGAGCCATCACTATATGTTACGGTATAGTCAATTATATCGTTTGTAGTCTCACTTAATCCAGTAAGTTCAGTTGAATCTATTATCGCATCTATTGTACCATCATTTACTGTATCTACATTAAACTGATAATAGTCTCCAGGTTTAGCTAAGTCTATATCAAAACTTACAGTTGTTTTTTTACTATCGATTTTGGTTTGTGTACTTGTTACTCCACTTTCATGTTCTACTTTATCAAAATAGATATCCCATCTTGCTTGTTTAATACTACCAGAACCATTTAATTTTAATGTAGTATTAATTAATGCATATCCTACTGATACTAAAAGTAGTAATGCAAATACTATTAATAAACTATACTTTTTCTTCTTATAATTCATAATGACTCACCTTTATTATATATACATTATTAGTATAACATTTTTAAGAGCAAAAAAAAAGAAAAAGTTGACAAAAATCAACTTTATTTTTCTTCTTTATGATGACATTTACAGTTATCACCGCAATCACAATCATCTCCACAGTTGCAGTCATCATCGCAAGTACATTCTTCTCCGTGGTGACATCCACAATTACAACCATCTTCTATGTCATAATCTTCATCTGCTAGTTTTTCATCAAAATAGTAAATTAAATACTCTAAATCTATTTTATCTTCTTCTTTAGTTTTAACATTTTTAACTTGAACAAGGCCATTATTTAGATCTTCATCATTTAGTATTATTAAGTATCTACTATTAAGTCTTTCAGCTTGTTTAAATTGTGATTTTAAGCTTCTTCCAGTATATTCTGTATCAACAACAAATCCACTCATTCTAAGTTCTTGTTGTAAGTATGCAGCATACTTTTTCTCATCTTCACTAACATACATAATAAAGATATCTATATCTTCTTTTATTGGTAATTTTACTTCTTGTTCTTTTAGTGCTAGAACTACTCTTCCTAGACCTGATGCAAAACCTATACAAGGTGTATCTGGTCCACCTAATTCTTTAACAAGACCATTATATCTTCCACCAGCTCCAATAGTTTGAGCATTACTCATTCCTGGTAAATCTATTTTTACTTCAAATACTGTATGATTATAATAATCAAGTCCTCTTACTATTTTAGGATTAACTATATAATTTACTTTCATAATATCTAAGTATGATTTTAATTTTTCAAATCTTTCTTTACTATCATCATTTAAGTAATCAATAGTTTTAGGAGCATTTTTTAAAATATCACTTTCTCCATCTACTTTACAATCAAGTACTCTTAATGGATTTTTCTCTAATCTTTCTTTACAATCATCACATAGTTCATCTTTATGTGGTTTTAAGTATTCTATTAAAGCTTCACGATATTTCTTTCTTGATTCGTCATCTCCTAATGAATTAATTTCTACTGTAATATCTTCTAATCCAAGCATTTTATAAATATTCATAGCAATACTTATAACTTCTGCATCACTTAGTGGATCATCAGTTCCTAGTACTTCAAAACCAAATTGTGTAAGTTCACGGTCTCTACCTAATTGTGGCCTTTCATAACGATACATTGTACCATTATAATAAACTTTAACAGGTAAATCTCCATTACCATACATTTTATTTTCTATAAAGCTTCTAACAACTCCTGCAGTTCCTTCTGGTCTTAACGTTAGTTTTCTATCTCCTCTATCTACAAAATCATATGTTTCTTTTGTTACGATATCTGTAGTATCCCCAATACCTCTATGGAATAATTCAGTAGATTCAAATAAAGGTGTACGAATATAACCATAGTTATATTTTTCCATTACTCCATCTACTATTTCTCCTATATATTTCCATATTTTAGCATCTCTTCCATAGATATCATTTGTTCCTTTAGGTTTAGTTATCAAAAGTATCCCTCCTTTTTTTATTCGAATGCGTCCATAATTAGTGGTATAACATTTTTCTTACGTGATACACATTTTTCTATGAAATCTCCTTCATTCATTTCTTTATCATAAGTTTGATTCATTATATCTTGTCCTTTAGTATTATAAATTACATAAGAACCATTCTTAATAATATCTGTAACATATAAAGCTACTAAACTATAATTATTAGCTTCACTTACTTCATCTAAAACTTTAATATAATCATTCATTTTACTCTTAATTTCATCAAAGTTCATTGTGAAGAATTGTCCAACACCAAATGTCTTTTCTCCTACTGTATATAATTTATAATCGTTATATAATACATCTTCAATACTCATTCCATCTAGTGATGTTCCTGCCTTTAATAAATCAAGTCCATATACTTCATAATCAACTCCAGCAATAACACTTAATTCACTTACTGCTTCACGATCTAAGCTAGTAGCAGTTGGACTCTTTAATATCAATGTATCTGATAAAATACCAGATAACATCATACCAGCTATTTCTTTTGGTATTTCTACTTCTTTTTCTTTAAATAATGTATATATGATTGTACAAGTAGATCCTACTGCCATATTTCTAAAGTTAATTGGTGAATCAGTTGTAACACTACCAATATTATGATGATCAATAATCTCTAATACTTTAGCTTGTTCAATACCATCAGCACTTTGTACTTTTTCATTATGATCTACTAATATAACTTGTTTAGGTGTTTTATCACTTAAATCAGTAATACGTAAAAGTCCTAAACATTTATTATCTTTATCTACTACTGGATAATTAGTATGTCGTAATTTGTTATTAATATCTAATATATTATCTATATATTCAGTTTGTTCAAAACTAGTTGGATTATAACTACATACCATAGTCTTTAAATAACTACTTAATGAGATTAATTTAGAAATATGGAATGAATCATATTCTGTTCTAATTATATTTACTTTGTTTTCTTTTGCTTTCTTAAGTAGTTCATCATTAATGTTTCCATTTCCAGCAAGTAAAATCATTTGAACTTCTTCATTAATTGCATATTCAATAATATCTTGTCTATCTCCTACAATTAAAATAATCTCTTTATCAAGTGAAACTTTTTCTTTAAATGATTCAGTTGAATAAGCACTAACAAGTAGTTTACCCTTAATCTCATCATCAAATCTTGCTACTTCACTACCATTTAATACTTTTAAGATATTGTCATATGAAGTATAAATATCATTATCATGACTACTTAAGAATGAACGTGATAAATCCTTCATTGTAAGAAGTCCAACAAAGTCATTATCTTCTTTTACAATAGGAACTCCTGTTAATCCTTCTTTAATCATATACTTATATCCTTCATAAATAGTTTCTGTATCTTTTAAAATAAAATCTTTATGATAGTTTATATCTTTTAATTGTAATTTAACATCGTTTAAATATTTAGGTTCTTTTACTCCAAAATATTTAAGTGCATACTTAGTTTCTTTGTTTAAACTTCCTAAAGCACGAGCCTCAGTATTATCTCCTAATTGATTTTTTAAATAAGATAAGCTGATACTTGCAGTTATTGAATCTGTATCTGGTTTTTTGTGTCCAAATATAAAGGTTTTTTTACTCATTTTAACTCCTTCTTTCTACTCGAAAATTATAACATAAAATTAAGTGAAAATAAAGAAAATCACTAAAACTTTACAAAAAAGTACTTTTTTGTTAAAATATAAAGCCCTAGAGGTGAATTATGGCAAAAGATAAATATCAAAATTTAATAGTCAGATTACTAATTGTTTTAATTATACTAATTCCTCTTTCAGTTCTTCTAAAAAAGAAATTATTTAAATCAGAGAAAAATGAAAAACTAGTCTTACTTGAATATGATACTGAAGTAATTGATGATAATTTTATAGTAGAAAGGCTAAGTAATCAAGAAAAAGAAAGAAAAGAACGTGAAGAAAAACAAAAGTATGGATGGCCTACTGATAGTAATTATTATATATCTACATATTATAGTAAAAGTCATGATGGTATAGATATTGCGGGTATCAGTTATGGAGCTAATATTTATGCAATATATGATGGTGAAGTTGTAACTTCTAGTTACTCTTCTACTAATGGTAATTATATAATTATAAAGGATACAAAAGGTATATATTCTTTATATGCACATCTTTCAAAAAGAAATGTTAATCAAGGTAATAAAGTATCAAAAAGACAAATAATAGGTCAAGCAGGATCAACTGGTAACTCTACAGGAGTTCATCTTCACTTCTCTACTTGGCATGGTTATCCTTATAATGGAGGAACATCATTTAATCCATTTGATTTATATTAAAAGAAAAATTATTAAATTTTTCTTTTTTTTGGGGAAAATATGGAACAAAATCGGTATTTATATTATAGAGGGTACAATTACAGTTAGGGGGTAATTTATGAAAAATGAAATTGTATTATTTGAAAATCAAGGAGTAAAACTTGAAGTTAATTTAAAAGATGAAACAGTATGGCTTAGCACTGAACAAATGGCTAAATTATTTGATAGAGATTATAAGACAATAAATAAACATATTAAGAATGCTCTTGAAGAAGAATTAGCTAATCAAGTGGTTGTCGCAAAATTTGCGAATACCACTAAACATGGCGCAATAAAAGACAAAACTCAAGCACATTTTATTAATTACTATAACTTAGATATGATAATTAGTGTTGGTTATCGTGTAAAATCTAAGAATGGTGTTATTTTTAGAAAATGGGCAACAAGTGTTTTAAAAGATCATCTTTTAAAAGGATATTCTATTAATCAAAAAAGATTGGATTATCTAGAAAAAACAGTTAAACTAATTGATATAGCTGGAAGAATAGATAATAATCTAAATGATAATGACGCTCATGAAATAATAAGGGTAATAAATAATTATTCAAAAGCTTTAAATCTTCTTGATGATTATGATCATAAATCAATGAATAAACCTAAAGGAACAAAAAATGATAAGAAAATAAGTTATGATGATTGTATAAATATAATTAATAAACTTAAATTTAGTAGTGATAGTAACTTATTTGCTTTAGAAAGAGGTAAAGGTTTAGAATCAATTATAAATAATATATATCAATCATTTGATGGAGTTGATTTATATCCTACTACAGAAGAAAAAGCAGCTAACTTTTTATATTTAATTACAAAAAACCACACTTTTATAGATGGTAATAAAAGAATAGCTGCAACACTATTTATTTACTTTCTAGACTTTAATAACATGTTATATGTTAACAATAAAAAAGTAATTGATAATAATACTCTAGTTGCACTTACTCTACTTATTGCAGAGTCTAATCCAAAAGAAAAAGATATACTAGTTGACTTAGTAATGAATTTTCTAACAATTTAAAAGTTCTCTAAATTAGAGAACTCTTTTATTAATTATTATTTCTTGTTTTTTTATAGATTACTGCACTACCAGCACCAATCATTAAGCTTCCAATTATAATAAGTAATAATCCTTTGTTTATTCCAGTATTACCTGTTTTTACTACTTGTGACCATTTTGCATATAAAGTTGTTATTGAATCATCACATTTAGTTGTCCAATTTACATTTTCCAATTTAGGAGTAGCGCCACTTTCACGATATGTACCTGTTACTTTCTTAGAAAATTTTTCGTCATTATACCATCCTTCAAATTTATATCCTTCTTTTGTAGGCTGAGGTAATTCTAAATCTTTATCACTTTCTGTGCAAGTTTTACATATATTGATTTGTTCTATTTCTTCTCCATCCACATTTTTTAATATTCCACCATTTGTTTCAAAATTAATAACTGTTTGGCTTCCGCCCATTCTAGGAATACATTCAGTTTCTTCTACTGGCACTGTTAAAATGAAAGGGTTATCTTTAGTACCATTACCAGTAGTAAATTTTATATTTGATTTTAAATATACTGTAGGTCTTACAGTTGTTTCTTTATTACTAGAAACAGCAGATAGCGAAATTCTCTTTGTATTACTTAATATAAATGTAAGAGAAGCTGATGTTTGACTACCAATAGGTGTAATAGTCCATGTTGAATCGGAAGTTGATAACCAATCGTTATCTTTACAATCACTATATTCAGTTGCGTTAGAATTAATTGTAAAGTTTGCTAAACAAGCATTTCTATTGTTTGTAGTACCACCACTAGTAGCATAAGCATAATCACTTGGATAAATTAATCCTACTTTTCCCTTCCATGTAGTTGTTCTAGAAATTGTATCATTGCAAGAATCTCCACTTGTACATTTTTTTCCATTAACATTTGAACGTTCTAAATTATAAAATGTAGACGCTGAAACTGCAGTACCCCAAAAATTATTAGTTACATCTGTAGTACCCAAATACCACGTAGCTTCATCTATCATATTTCTAGCAGTATCAGTTTTTAAACCAGCATTTGTAAAATCACAAGCTGTAGTAGAATAATTTCCCCAATTGTAGCAATAACCACTTTGAGCATTCCACCATAAACTATTATTAACTAAACCAGTTGTATAATCTGAATCAGTATTACTTCCACATTTAGAAACACCATCTACAATAGTTACTTCCGTTTTACATTTTAAATCTGAATTAGTAGAATACCCAGGATTTAATAGTTTCATCAAGTCAGCGCCTTGATATCCATCAGGATTTCCACCCCATTGGTTAACCCCTGTACCATTATTAACTGTATTTTTTGATGTATCATAAGCATATTTTCCTATTGAATCTTGTACTATTTTTAATTTTCCATCAAATACACCAATTATTCTCCATTTTTGTCCATTAAATGATACATAGTTATTTGGATTTGCTCCAATAAATCTCAATTCATTCTCATGATCAGTTGTCGAAATAGTTGTACCTTCAGTATTTAGAGCTTTTATTCTTGTTTCTGGATCATAAGTAGTCTCCGCAAAAACATTAGTTGAAACAAAAAATACTGTTGTAACAATTAAAGTAAATAATAATTTTTTTGTTTTTTTCATATTTTCACCTCTATCTTAATTCAAGAATACTACATGTAAATTAACAAGTCAATTATTTGTACATCATTTTTGTAAAATATATATTAAAATGTAAAAAGTTGACAATTTACAATCTTGTCAACTCTTCACCTATTATTGAATATAAGTATATACTAATATTTTTATTAGTTTTAGTTTTAATATAATCTCTATACCCATTAAGTTGTTTTTTATATGCTTCATCTAAAACATTACTAAGTTTATAATCAACTATAATAACTTCACTATCATTTTCAATCATTAAGTCAATTACTCCTCTTTTTATTTCATTATCTTCTTCAATCATAAATTCATATTCTTTATAAAAATTACTATTTAAATTATCTTGAATTAGAGAGCTATTAATAAACTTTTTAACTTTATTAAGAAGAAAACTATCTAAATCTATCTCATCTAATCTAGGATTTTTAAAATCTATTTGTTCAAGTACTTTATGTACTTTAGTACCAATATCCATAGTTTTCTCTTCTTCCATACTAACTAGAGAAATAGTAGATTTAGAAAACTTAGTACTTTCTTTTTCTTTAAAATTAAATTCTAAATTAGAAACATTTATTTTTTCATCTAATAAATCTAACTTTCTATTTTTTCTTTCATATAAGTATTCATCTGTTAATGAAACACTTACCTCTTCTTTTGTATATGGAAGTAAAAGTCCATTAATACTCTTCATAATACTATTAAATGAATTATATTTATCTCTTTTTGAATTGCTTACAATATTCTTTAATAAAGATTCTTCTTCTTTTTTAGGAATAATTATATTAATATTTTCTTTAGCTCTTGTTAAAGCTACATATAAAAGTCTTATTCTTTCACTAATATCTTCCCTTTTATTATTAATTCTTGAAAGTAACATTGTAATAGTTGGTTTTACGTCATCACCTACTATTGGTAGTAAAATACCATAGTTATTATCAAAAGAAATGTTTTCTTTTAAATCACCCTGATTAAATTTATTCTCCAAATTTAAGAAATAACATATAGGAAACTCTAACCCTTTAGAAGCATGAATAGACATAATCTTAACACTATTACTATTTTCTTCATATGGTTTATATTTAATACTTAGATTATCTTCTATTATGGTTTCTAAATAGTATGATAAGTCATATAATGTATAACCATTTAAAGATAAGGAATCTAGTAAGTTAATGATATACTCAAGCATATGTTCTTTTTCTAAAATATTAGTTGTTGTAAGTAGTTTTTCTTCATATTTAAAAGTATTAATTATTTCATAAAACATACTCTTTAAAGGTAAATACTTAATCTTTTTACTTAAACCTTTAGCAAGCTTAACTATATCTGTTTCTTTAAAACTATTATCTTTAAATACTTCAAATATTTCTTCATCACTTTTATTAAATAAGAAACTACGACTAATAGATGTATAACA
>CADAWN010000015.1 GCA_902791625.1 uncultured Erysipelotrichaceae bacterium
GGACCATAAGGACGACGAGCTAATTCTTTTCCAGTTTCACTAATTGAAAAGTTAACACTACGAGCTTGTTTATAACTTGGACCAGTATATCTTGCCATAATAATTCTCCTTTCCTAAAATTACATATTTAATTAACGAGTAGCTATATTTTAGGGAGTTTTCATTACTTTTTCGCCTAACAGCAAAAGGTTACTAAACCTATTTAGAAAACACTTTAAAATACTCTTTCTCAGCTGTTAAAGTAAACATGCAATATAAATTATACAATATTTCTTAAAAAAGTCAAGTTTTCTTTTATATATAAATAAAAAAACTACTATAAAGTAGTTTATTTTGTTATATAGAAGAAATATACATATCCTTGATATAAATCTGTTGCTTGAACATTTAATTGTATACCTGTATTTTTCTTTACTACAACATTATTATATTTTTTAGTCATATTGAATGTTCCATTTTTCTTTGTAGGTGCTAATTCTTCCATAGATATTGTAACTTTATCTTTAGTTATATCTTCTATTGTGACATAATGGAATCCAAATTGATTTATTCTTAATTTAGTTCCTTTTTTAACGGTATGTTCTGTTTTAACTTTTCCATCTTTTCCATACCAAATAACGATATTTGTTTTTTTCTTATTTACTCTTACATAATCAGTGGAGAAAACTTGAAATCCATTTTCAGTTCCTATTTTTTTAGTTGTATCTAATTTTGAATTATGAATTAGACAAATAATACCTATTATTATAATTATTATTGAAATAATAATTAATATAATCGAAATTTTTTTCTTTTTCATATTAACACCTCTATTATACTTAATATATTATCACAACTATGAAACAAATTCAATTAGATAAATTTTTAAATAATATTCAAAAAATGTAGAAAAAAGAGTGTAGTATGTGTTAAAATATATTTATACTAGAGGTGGTATAATGAGTAAGCTAATGATATTTATATTGTTTATATTATTTTTTGCTATATTCTTTATTATTACTGTAGTTTTATATAAAAAGAAAAAATATAGTAAATATAAGAATGCACTTGATCAATTAGATTTATCTAAGAATTTAGTTGCAAGTATTCCTATTTCTTTAGAACTTTCTAAAGTTGAACCTATAATTAAAAATGAGGATTTAGAAAGTAAGTATAAAATGTGGGAAGAAAGAAATGATAAGATAAAGAATGAAAGAATTCCAATAATTGATGATATGCTTATTGATATAGATACTTTCTTAGAAAAGAAAGATTATGAAAGTTGTAGTTATAGACTAGCAAAAACAGAACTTGAAATATACAAAGTAAAAGAGTCTAGTGAATCACTTCTTTCTGAAATAAAAGAAATAACACTAAGTGATGAAAAATATCGTAGTATTGTTACTAAATTAAAAACAAAATATCGTAAATTAAATACAGAATACCAAAATCACAAAGAATTATATGATGATATTCAAGAAGCTGTTGCTCTTCAACTTGAGAATATTGAAAAAAATTTCTTGGCTTTTGAAAGCTCAATGGAAAATAATGAATATAATGAAGTTGTACATATAGTAAAAGCTCTTGATTCAATGACTAGTCATATGGAACTTGTGGTTAAGGAAACACCAGACTTAATTTTAATGGCAAAACAACTTATTCCACAAAGGATTAAAGAAGTAAAAGATGTTGTTGTTGAAATGGAAAAAGAAGGTTATCCTCTTGAATACTTAAATATTGATTATAATGTTACTGAATCAGAAAAGAATATCAATGCTATATTAGATAAGATTAAAGTATTAAATCTTGAAGATTGTATGTTTGAATTAAGAACAATACTTGATTATTTTGATTCACTATTTATTGATTTTGAAAAAGAAAGATTAAGTAGAAAAGTATATGAAGAGTCTGAACATGATTTTTCAATTAAGATAGCGAAAACAGAAAAGATTGTTGATGAACTTATTAATCAATTAGATTCTATAAAGAATAACTATGAGATGAAAGAAGAAGATTTTGAAACAATAAATAATCATAAGAAGAATTTAGTTGTAATTAGTGATGAATATAGAAAGTTATTAGCTAAATTAGAAACACATTCTACACCATATTCAGTATTACATAAAGAAATAGAAGAATTAACAGTAAGACTTAAAAATTTATCAGATGAATTAGATGTAACAATTAATTCTTTAGGTCATATGTATGATGATGAACAACGTGCGAGAGAACAATTAATAGAAATAGAATTGTTCTTACAAAATAGTAAAAAATTAATTAGAAGTTATAAGTTACCAGTTATTTCAGAAAAATATTTTACTGAATTAAGTGAAGCTAATGAATCTATTAAAGAAGTAATAAAAGAATTAGAAAAGAAACCAATAGTTATTGAAACACTTAATATTCGTGTTGATACTGCAAGAGATCTTGTTTTAAAACTATATAACACAACATGTGAAATGGTTAAAACAGCAAGACTTGCTGAAGCTAGTATAGTATATGGAAATAGATTTAGAACTAGTTATCAAAGTGTTGATAGTAATTTAAACGAAGCTAAAAAATTATTTTATAAGGGTAATTATAAAAAATCTTTAGATACTTCATTAAGTATAATTACTTCAATTGATAAAGGTTTATATCAAAAAATGATTAGAAATTATCAATAAAAATGGATTAATACTCCATTTTTATTGTTTTTTCTTTAAAAAAATAGTATATTATTGTAGTTCGGAGGAATAATATGAATCGAGTAATTTTAATTAAATATGGAGAATTATCTACTAAAAAAGCAAATAGAAATTTTTTTATAAAAACTCTATATAATAATATAGTAGAAAAATTAGAAGGCTTTGATGTTAAGATAAGCAAAGATTTAGGAAGAATGTATATTTATTTCAATGATGAAGATTTAGATGATATCATTGATATTATGGGAAGTATTTTTGGTATTCATACGTATCATGTTGCATATATCGCAGATACTAATACTAGCGATATTGAAAAGATAGTCATTGAATCATTAAAAAATGAACAATTTAAAACATTTAAAGTAATTGTTAAAAGAACAGATAAAACTTTTCAATATGATAGTCCAACTTATTCAAAAATACTTGGTGGAGTAGTTTTAAAAAATATAAATAATATAAATGTAGATGTTCATAATCCTGATGTTACAGTTACTGTAGAAATTAGAGAAAATAAAAGTTATATCTATTTTAATTCATATAAAGGATTAGGGGGATATCCGGTTGGAACTCAACCAAAAGGATTATTAATGTTAAGTGGTGGAATAGATTCACCAGTAGCTGGATATCTTGCTTTAAAAAGAGGTATAAAAGTTAACTGTGTTTATTTTGAAGCTATACCTCATACTAGTTTAGAAGCTCGCGAAAAAGTTATTTCTCTTGTTAAAAAACTTTGTAAATATTCTAATAACATAAATTTACATATAGTAAATTTTACTCCTATACAAGAAGAAATATATAAAACTTGTGATAGTGATTATGTTATTACTATTATGAGAAGAATGATGTATAGAATAATGGAAAAATTAGTATATAAATATAAAGCTAAAGCCATAATAAATGGAGAAAGTATTGGTCAAGTAGCTAGTCAAACACTAGTAAGTATGAATGTTATTAATAGTGTTACTAATCTTCCTGTAATTAGACCAGTAGCTTGTCTAGATAAATTAGAAATAATAGATATAGCTAAAAAAATTGATACATATGATATAAGTATTCTTCCATATGAAGATTGTTGTACGGTTTTTGTTCCTAAACATCCAGTTATAAACCCTGATAAAGAAAGATGTATAGAAATGGAAAAAAGTTTTAATTATGAACAAATGATATATGATGCAGTTAAGAATATAGAAACAATTAAGATTAGTGATAAAGAACAAGAAAATGAATTGCTATAAATTACCAATTAAAATAAAGTATTAAATTTTAAATCCTACGCAATATATAAGTGTAGGAGGTGAAAAAAATGACAAATAATAACAATAATAGATATTCTTCAATGAAAATGCAAGTACCTGGTGCTAAACAAGCTATTGATAAAATGAAATATGAAATAGCTAATGAATTTGGTGTAAATTTAGGACCAGATGCTACTAGCCGTGCTAATGGTTCTGTTGGTGGTGAAATTACACGTAGACTTGTTCAAAATGGATTAAACCAAGTTAGTGGAAGTTATTCAAATAAATAGTAATTAAATAACTTACTTGATAGGCTTAAAGGCCTATCTTTTTGTTGCAAAAAAACAAAAAAAGTTGTATCCTTATAATAGGTGATAGTATGGAAGATAATAAACTAGAAGAAACAAAAGAAGAAAACCAATTTGAAGAAAAAGAAGAAAATAAAATAGAAAAGAAAAAAGAAGACAAAAAGAAGTTTAATATAGTATTAATTATAGCAGCTGGTTCAATAATGGTACTTTTGATAGGTTTTTTATGTTTTCAATATTTTATAGTAGGTAGTAGTAATGTTGGTAAACAAGAAAATGGTGAAAATCTTGTTAGCTTAGTTCAAGATTCTAAGAATCTAAAATTGACTTACTCAATTTCAGATTATATATATACTGGAACTTGTAAAAAGTCATCAATTAATACTAAGTATTCTATTCAAATGACTGATGGAAAAGCTATAGTTACAAATCATAAAACTATGGAGAATTTTCAAATAGATAAGTTTATGAATGCCAAAGTTTTAACACAATTTTCATATACAGGTGAATGTGATGAAAAGATTTATATAGTTCTAACTAGAGATGGAAGAATATACTATACAAATGATGATATAACAAGAATTTCAGATGTAAAAGATATAGAAAATAAATTTTATCTTTTAAAAACTGATTTAAGATTTAATGCAGTTTCTGTAGCTAAAGTAAATGGTAAAATCCAATTATACGGAATATCAGCAACTGATAATATATATAAAATTGATTTGAGATAGCAAAATAGTGCTATCTTTTTTTTAACTTTTATATTATAATTATTGTAGATTATATAATTAGGTTAGAATAAAAGGGTGATATAATGGAAGATATTGTAATTACAAGTTATAAGCAGCAAATTAAAGAATCATCATTGAAAGCGGATGCTATTAAAAGTGCAGGTTTTGATATAGTAATTGAAGAATTAGAAAAAAGACAAGTTAAAACAGCTAAAATAAAAGAATTTTTTAATAAAATCGTTAATTCTTATACAATGTCTGATCTTAATACTATGACTATTGATGAATTAGAAGAAGTAATAAATGATATTAATCAACAAGTTACTAGATTATTAATAGCAAAAGTTGAAATAGCGGATAGTATTGTTAGAAAATCTAGATTAGTAGCGCTTTCTAAAAGCCCTGATGGAAAAATATCAGAAAAAGATAATTATGTTTTAGTAGGCAATAATTTGGCAAGAGAAATAAACGAAGAAGGAATAGCTAGTGGGCTTAATTTATGTATAAGAAATTATTGTAGTCAAAAGATTTATCAAGCTAATTATCGTGAAAAAATGATTGAAAAACAAAAAGAATTAGGAATATATAATGAAGAAGAAAGAAATAATAATAAAATGATTATTAATGAAAAGATTGATATTAGTGGAAAGAGTATGAGTCCCAAACAAAAGTTATTATTATCTATCTTTAATAAAGAAATAGATGATAAGAGCTATGATACTATAAGTTTTGAAAAAGCAAAAGATGAATATTTGATGTCTATAAAAAATAGAATGACTAATTTAAGTGAGTTTAAATAGGTGATAATATATGGAAAATAAAGAATATGAAGCATTAATATCTAAATTTTATGATTTAGATGTTGAAAAAAAGAAGAAAGAAATATTTGATGAACTAGAAAGAACTGAATCATTACTAGATATGGTTTTGCAATTTAAAACTAGTCCAGTGAGTAATGGATTAGTAAAATATGATGAAAATGCAGTAGATAGTGAATCCGATAATTTAGTTAAAATTTACAATAATATATTAGTTATACAGGAAAGTTTAATAGCCTATTTAAAAGATAAGGGTTATTAAGCTTTTTTCTTGTTAAATTCATTGAAAACATTTTAAAAAATTGATATAATATAATAGTTAAAAAGAAATGAGGTATTTTATGAAAATAATGTCAATTAATGCAGGAAGTAGTTCACTTAAATTTAGTTTATTTGATATGGATGATGAACATGTAATAGTAAGTGGATTATTTGAAAGAATAGCAATAGAAAATAGTGGCTATACAATAAAATATAATGGTGAAAAAATACATGAAGATGTAGAATTAAATAATCATCAAGATGCTGTTAGAATACTAATTGAAAAATTAATATCTTTAGGTATAATTAAATCACTTGATGAAATAGATGGTATAGGACATCGTATTACAGCTGGTGGAGAAAAATTTAAAGAATCAGTGTTAGTTAATGATGATGTTATAAATGATGTAATAGAAATTAAGGATTTTGCACCACTTCATAATCTTCATCAAGCTAATGCTATTAAAGCATTTAGAGAAGTATTACCAAATACTCCAATGGTTTGTGTATTTGATACAACATTCCATCAAACTATGGATAAAGAACAATATATATATCCTACACCAATGAGATGGTATAGAGATTATGGTGTTAGAAAATATGGAGCTCATGGTACATCTCATAGATTTGTTAGCGAAGAAATTAGCAATAAACTTGGAAAAAAAGATTTAAGAGTAATAGTATGTCATATTGGTAGTGGAGGAAGTGTTACAGCTGTTAAAGATGGCAAATGTGTTGATACTTCAATGGGATTTACTCCACTTGCTGGTATTATGATGGGAACACGTACTGGAGATATTGATCCATCAATCTTACCTTATGTTATGGAAAAAGATGGACTAAATATTGGTGAAGCTATAGATATTTTAAATAAACAATCAGGTCTTATTGGAATGAGTGAAAAAAGTAGTGATATGAGAGATATTATTAGTGGAATGAATGAAGGAGACGAAAAATGTCTACTTGCATTTAATAAATATTGTCGTTCAGTTACTAACTATATCGCACAATACTATGTATTATTAGGTGGAGTAGATGCAATATGCTTTACTGCAGGAATAGGAGAAAATAGTATTCCAACAAGAAGAAAAATTTGTGAAAATTTAGCTTGTTTAGGAGTTAAAATAGATATAGACAAAAATAACGTAATTGGAGAATATGCAAAAATAAGTACAGATGATTCATCAATTGGAGTATACGTAGTTCCAACAGATGAAGAATTAATGATAGCAAGAGATACTTTATTTCTTACAAAAAATAGTTAGGGTGATATAAATGTACAAAGAAATATTTAAGTACATAAAAAAATATAATAATATAGTAATAGCAAGACATATAGGAGTAGATCCTGATGCAATGGCTAGTCAGATTGCACTAAGAGATTCAATAAAACTTACTTTTCCAGAAAAGAAAGTACTTGCAGTTGGAAATGGAAGTACAAAGTTTTCCTATATTGGTAAACTTGATAAGTATGAAGATATGGAAAATGCTTTACTTATACTTGTAGATATTCCAGATAAAAAAAGAATAGATGGTGTTGATATTTCAAAGTTTGATTTTGTTATCAAAATAGATCATCATCCATTTGTAGAAGACTTCGGAGGACTTGAGTATATTGTAGATACAGCTTCTTCTGCTTGTGAAATACTTATGGATATAATTCTAAATACTAAATTAGAGTGTAATAAAGAAATAGCTGAAACACTTTACTATGGTTTAATAAGTGATTCGAATAGATTCTTATTTAGTAATTGTTCACCAAAAACTTTTAGTTTAGTATCAACATATTTAGATATGTATAAATTTGATATAGCTGAACTTTATAAGAAAATGTATGCAAGACCATTAAATGAAGTTAGATTTGAAGGATATATTGCAGAGAATATGATTATTACTGATAATGGAGTAGGTTACATTGATGTAACAGATGATATTATCAATAAATATAAAGTTGATAGTGCAGCTCCAGGTAATATGATTAATAACTTTAATTTTATTAATGAAGTACTTGTATGGGCTACTATTACAGAAGATGTTAAAGCAGGACTTATAAGAATATCCATAAGATCTCGTGGTCCAGTTATTAATACAGTTGCTGAAAAGTTTAATGGTGGAGGACACAAAATGGCAAGTGGGGCAAGGGTAGAAACTTTTGAAGAAGCACACTTACTTATTAATGAACTTGATAAAGCTGCTTTAGAATATATAAAAGAAAATAAATTGGAGGAAAGTTATGACAATTAAAAGTGCAGACTTAGAAGTACTTGCTACTAGAAGAAGTCAATATCCAGAAGATAATGATGCAGAATTTTTACTTGTAGGACGTAGTAATGTAGGAAAGAGTAGTTTTATTAATACATTATTAAATAGGAAAAATTTAGCTCATACGTCAGGAAGACCTGGTAAGACTCAAACACTTAATTTTTATAAAGTTAATGATGAATTCTATTTAATAGATGTTCCAGGTTATGGATATGCTAGTGTGGATAAAAAAACACAAAGTAAATTTGGTATGATGATAGAAGAATACCTAGAAAAAAGAACACAATTAAGAAGAGTATTTATGTTAGTAGACTTTAGAATAAAACCTACTGAAGATGATTTACTTATGTACAATTTCTTAAAGTATTATAATCTACCAGTTACAATAGTTGCTACTAAAGCAGATAAAATTGGCGGTAGTAAGAAAGAAAAATGTCTAAAACAAATAATGGATAGTATAGATTTAGTTGTAGGTGATGATATTATTGTATTCTCAAGTGTAACTAAATTAGGAAGAGATGAAGTTTTAAAGAAAATTGAAAGCTTAATAGAAGAAACTATTTAAGCTTTTTTTCATATCATACCATAGGTGATAAAGTGAAGATTGAAAAGATAGAAGATGGTTATAAATTATTTATTCAAAATATTTACTTTAAAGATATTAATTGGAATGATAAAGAATGTGTTATAGAAAGAATAAAGGAGATAATTACTAAAATAAAAAAAAGATATAATCTTAAAATAAAAGGATTATATCGAGTAAAAGTGTATCCAAGTAAAATAGGAGTAATTCTATATGTTTTACTACTTGATGAGGAGAATTATTCTAATATAGATTTAGATCTAAGAATAATAGTTATTTTTAATAAAGATGTATATTTAAAAATAGAAGATTCATCTTTTATAGATAGATTACCATATACATATAAGGATAGTTATTATATTAATGTTGAAGATATTACTAATATAGATAAGTATATAGAGTATGGTTCTATTGTATTAGAAGATGAATAAAAAAAGAGGTTTCCCTCTATAAAACAATTGCAATCATATTGCTTGATCCTTTGTTAACTACTTTAGATAAAGTTTGTTGTAACTTAAATCTTATGTTATCTGGCATAAGATTTATTTTTGATTGAATTCCTTCTTGGACTATATTATCTAAGCTTCTACCAAATATTTCACTTTGCCAAATAGACTGTGGATTTTTCTTATAATCTCTCATTAAGTAGTCAATCAATTCTTTACTTTGTACCTCACTCCCTATAATAGGTTCAAAAGTACTTTCTACATCAACTTTAATCATATGAATAGATGGAGCGATAGCTTTAAGTTTAACACCATATCTAGGTCCTTGCTTAATTACTTCTGGTTTTTCTAGTTTCATATCAGAAAGTGTTGGAACAGCAACTCCATATCCAGTTTGTTTAACCATTTTTAAGGCATACTTAATATTATCATATTCTTTTTTAGCAGTAGAGAAGTCTTGAAATAACTTTAATAAATCAGCTTTATTCTTAACATCAATATTAATTATTTCAGATAATGTTTTATTGTATAGTTTACTAGGAGCAGTAATATTAATTGTAATTGTACCAGTTTCTGGTTCAACACTAGAAATATATGCTTTTTCTATTTCTTCCATATCAGTAAAGTGAGTAGTAATTTTTTCAATATCTCTTAGTTTATCTACTTCAACAATACTTTCTTTTATAGCTTCAACATATTTCTTTTTAAGTGGATTATCATAATCTAGTATTGCAATCCATTCAGGCATATTAACTTTTATTTCTACTACTGGAAATTCATATAAAGCTTCTCTTAGTATTTTATACATATCTATTTCAGTCATATTATCTATATTCATTGGAAGTACTGGTACATTATATTCCTCTTTTAATGATTCTGCTAGACGTTCTGTTTCAGGTAAAGTAGGATGAGTAGTATTTAAAACAACTATAAATGGTTTATTAATACTCTTTAATTCTTTAATAACTCTATCTTCTGCCTCTAAGTAATCTGATCTATTAAACTCTCCAATTGATCCATCAGTAGTAACTACTATACCAATAGTAGAGTGATCTTTAATTACTTTTTCAGTACCAACCTCAGCTGCTTCTACAAAAGGTATTTCTTCATCATACCAAGGTGTCTTAACCATTCTTGGACCATTTTCATCTTCTAAACCTTTTGCATTATTAATAACATATCCAACACAGTCAATTAATCTAATCTTACAACTAAAGTCATCTATCTTAATTTTAGCTGCATTATTAGGAACAAATTTAGGTTCAGTAGTCATAACCATTTTACCTTGAGCAGATTGAGGTATCTCATCTAAAGCTCTTCTTTTTTCATATTCATCTTCCATATTAGGAACAATTAGAGTTTCAACTACACGTTTAATAAATGTACTTTTACCAGTTCTTACCGCTCCAACTATTCCTAAATATATATCACCGCCAGATCTTTCGGCAATATTTTTTATAATTTCTAATTTTTCCATATGTCTCTCCTTTATTCAATTAAATATATGATTAGTATTTCTAAAAAAGAACAAAGAAAAAGATGTTTAAAACATCTTATCTATATCTTTTGGTACATTATCATTTATTATAGTATTTACTATTTTATCTTCTTTTTCTTTACTTACTTCTCTTCCTGTCATCGCACTTAATTCACTTACTACATCTCTAATAGTTTGTTCATCTTTCATATTACCATCTTGTATTTTCTTAGCTAGTGACATAATTGTATCTTTATCTATATTAGTCTTTTTTTCAACGCTTTTAAAAAAACTATCTCCAAACATAAAAGCCTCCTAAAACATTATATGTTTAGGAAGCTTTTTATTAACTATTTTTATCTATTATTTTTCTACACTTTTCAATTTTTTTAGTTATTTCTTCACATTGCTTGGTGAATTGTTCTAGAGAGATAGTTTTCTTTTGATATCTATCATTAAGCATTTCATAAGCTTTTTCTAATCCCTCTAACTCTTTTTCTGCTTGTTCTTTTGTTTTACCAAATCCAAAAAACATATTAATCATTATCCTTTCTATTCTTAAATTGTAGTGTTATAGGTGTACCTACAAAGTCAAAGTTTTCTCTTATTTTATTTTCTAAATATCTTTCATAAGAGAAATGTACTAAAGTTTTATCATTTACTCTAAAAGTAAACTTAGGTGGTTTAATACCTGTTTGACTAGTGAAGTAAATCTTTAATCTTTTACCTTTATAACTTGGTGGTATATTTAATTGATAACTATCATTTATAACATCATTTAAAACACTAGTCTTAATTTCATTTTTAATATTATTACCAACTCTAACTACTTCTGGCATTAGAGTAGATATTCTTTTCTTAGTAAGAGCAGATAAGAATACAATAGGGGCATATGTTGCAAATTGAAATTCAGCTCTCATTAATTTAGTAAAATCACTAATAGTAGTATCTTTAACTTTATCCCATTTATTAACAACAAATATTAATCCTTTACCACTATCTATGGCATAACCTGCGATATGTTTATCATGTTCAGTTATTCCTTCTTCAGCATTAATTACAACTAAACATATATCACTTCTATCTATAGCTCTCATTGAACGTATTAAACTATACTTTTCAACTGATTCAAAAATCTTACCTTTTTTTCTCATACCAGCTGTATCAATAACTACATATTCTTCTTTATTATATCTTACAACTGAATCTATTGAGTCACGAGTAGTACCAGCTACATCACTAACAACAACTCTTTCTTCGTTTAAAAGAGCGTTCATTAAACTACTTTTTCCAACATTAGGACGACCAATAATAGAAAACTTAAGTCTTGAGTCTTCTGTCTCATCTTCATTTTTATTAAAGTCCATACAAATCATATCAAGTAAATCATTATAACCAGTATTATGAATTGCACTTATTGGAATATATGTATCAAAACCAAGTTCATAGAAATCATAAATATTATCTTTAGCTTCTTTAACATCTATTTTATTAATAGCAACGATTACTTTTTTATTTGTTTTTCTTAAAAGATTACGTACTTCATAATCATTTTCAGTAAGACCTTCTTTACCATCTACAACAAATACAATTACATCAGCTTGATCAATGGCTATTTCTGCTTGCATCTTTATTTCTTTATTAAACTGTTCTTTAGCAAGATCAATTCCACCAGTATCAATAAGATTAAAAGTATATCTTTCATATGTTACTTTTTGATATATTCTATCTCTTGTAATACCAGGTGTATCTTCTATAATTGATATCTTTTTACCAGCTATCTTATTAAATAGAGTACTCTTTCCTACATTAGGACGACCTACTAAGGCAACTGTTGGTAACATAATATCCCCTCCTAGTTGATATATTTTATCATACTTTCTAATAAAATTCTATCAAAATTGAAATGTTTATTCAATTAGTATAACATTTTAGTGTACACTATATGACAGTTTACAAGCCTTAAAAAAGTGACAGTGTTTTTCTTAAGTGTTATAATTTAATAGATAGGAGGGTTATTATGAAGAAAGAAAATAAGAAAGTTTGGTATAGCAATCCTGATATATTAACAACTATTATTTTAATAACAGCAATAGTTATTATAGTTATCTCACAAGCTATTGCGGTTAATAGTAATTTATCCGCAAGTGCGATGATTAGAAATTTATTTAATCACAATCTAACTTATATAGCAGGTATTATATATTTTACTTTATTGAAAACAAGAGTTGGAAGAAAGAATTTTAGTTTAATAAATGTTATTTATATTCTTCTATACATTATGATTACAGTCGCATCTATATTTACTATATTTCAGTCTTTTGGACTTTCTGCAATAATTGGTTTAGTTTTAAATGTGATAATACTTTGTTATTTAGTTTATACATTTTTACCTGAGACTAGATTATGGAAAGATTTTAAATTAAATAAATTACCATTAACTGAAATTAAAAATGATTGGTTTTTCTATGTAGTATGTGTTATGAGTGTTGCTTTATTATTAGTTAGCTTAATAGATGTAGCTAATTTTAGTGGAGTAATGATTACTATATTTGATACTTTCTATACTATTTTATTTGGTAGATATATATTCTTATATAAAGAATATGTTGACGGTGGAGAGAAAAAGAAGGTGAAAAGTAATGGCTAAAGGTTTATTTGAGCAAATAACAGAAGAAAAGAAGGATGTACCTAAAATAGATAAAACTATTAAGAGTGTTAGAAAATATCAGTTTAACTTCTATCAAGTAGTAGCTATTATTACAATGGTTATATGTATTATAGTAGGAATAATTCTAGGAAACTTATTTCCATCATGTATGTCTGGAGGTCTTTATAGTACTACTTGTACTACAACTGAATTTAATGTTTTTTTAACTTTAATGTTTTGGTTTATTAGTTTCATAGTATGTATGTTAATTTATTCAGTGGGTCATATTATAAATATTTTAGATAAAATCAGTAAAAGCGTTGCTAAATAATGAAAAAAAGTGTAAAAATTGCACTTTTTTTATTGTTTTTTCATTTAAGGTATGATAAGTTATATATGTAAGCATAGTATGCTTAATAAACATTTATAGGAGGTATTTATTACAATGAAAAAAGTTGAATTAGTAGAAGCAGTTGCTAAAAAAACTGGATTAACTAAAGCTGACGCTACTCGTGCTATTGAAGCAACATTCTCTGTTATTTCAGGTGCATTAGCAAAAGGAGATAAAGTACCAGTTGTTGGTTTCGGAACATTTGGTGTTTCTAAAAGAGCAGCTCGTGAAGCTCGTAATCCTAAAACAGGAGCTAAAGTTTCAATTCCAGCTCGTAAGGCTCCAACTTTCAAAGCAGGATCTGCTTTAAAAGAAGCTGTAAACAAATAGTAATAAATAATATATTGGTAACCTTATGGTTACCTTTTTTTATTGTCATTTGTGTACAAATAATTATTATTGTTTCCTTGACAAATAGTTTAAAAGTGTTATCCTTAAAATAGGGAGGCTATGTGATATGGTCAGTGAGAATAAAAATGGGTATGATTACAATGACATGTCAAATAATAATACAGATATTGATGAAATAGAAGTATTAGACTTTGATGAAGAAGAAGCAAATGACGTAGATACAGAAGTTGAACAGTCACAAGCTTTCGAAGATATAATAAAAAATGAAGAGGATGAAAAACAAGAAGAGTATTCAACAAATTATGAAGATAATGAAGAATATGAAGAAGTAGAAAAAGAAACTGAAGTAGTTAAAGAAGAAATAAAAGATAATAGTAAGGAAAATTCTGTTAATACGAATAAATTTAAATTATTTTTTGCTGCAATGCTAGTTTTATTACTAGCTATGATAAGTATTAGATATATATTCTTTGATAATAGTGATAATACTTATAGAAGTAATGTTATTTCTGGACCTATTAAATATAAATTAGCTGATTATAATGAAGAATCATATATTTTTAAAATATTAAAAAATAATTCTATAATAGATACTATTAATTTAAGAGATAATGATACTAATAAAAGTATTAATTATGAATTTAGAATTGAAGATGGAAGAGTAGTTGCTTCTGATGGTTCAAATGAATATAAAATAAGTAAAATTTCTAAAGCAGACAGATTGGTTGTTGCTAATATGGGAGGTATTTTAGAATATTCAGGTGTATTTGTAGTAACTAAAGATGGTAAAGTATATTCTATTAGTTTATATGATGATAAATATAACTTGATTACTGAATGTGAAGAGTTTGAAAAAACAACTGTTAAATACAATACTAAATCAAAAATTAAAGAAATTTCATATGGTGTTTATAAGTTAAGAGATGATTCTTCAGATGAAAATGTTATTTTACTAAAAACAGATGACAATAAACAGTATATATTAAAAAAATAAGCGTCTAAAGACTAACTTAATTCTAGAAGTTAGTCTTTTTTGTAGTATAATATAATTAAGAATTTAGGAGATGGTTAAATGTTAAATTCAGCATTAAATGTTGTTCAACTATTAGAAAAAAATGGTTTTAAAGCATATATAGTAGGTGGCTTTGTAAGAGATTATTTATTAGGTATTAGTGCTACTGATGTAGATATATGTACTAGTGCAAAACCAAAAGAAATAATGAATATATTTAAACAAACTTTACTTCCTAAAGAAGATTATGGTTCAGTTAATGTTATTTATAGGAAGAAAGTTTTTCAAATAACAACATTTAGAAAAGAAATCAATTATTCTGACTATAGACATCCAGAAGAAATAAAATATATAGATAGTCTAGAAGAAGACCTTTTAAGACGTGATTTTACTATTAATACTATATGTATTGATAAAGATGGTAAAACTATTGATATTTTAGGAGGTATAAAAGATCTAGATAAAAAAATTATTAGAACAGTTGGAAATAGTTATGATAAATTTCATGATGATCCACTAAGAATACTTCGAGCAATAAGATTTGCAACTAATTTAGATTTTGAACTTAGTGATGAAGTTTTAGATGCTATAAAAGAAAATAAACATTTACTTAAAAATATTTCTTATGATCGAAAAAAACAGGAACTAGATAAAATACTATTATCAAAAAATGCTAAGAGAGGTATTAATTTGTTAATTAAATTTGGACTAGATAAGGATTTAGAAATAAGTAATTTAGGTGATGTTGTTATACTTGATTCTCTTGTAGGTATGTGGGCATTACTAGATATACCTAAAAATACATATTCATTTTCTAATAGTGAGAAAAAACAAATTAATGATATTAAACAGGCTATGAAATTGGATAATTTAGATTCATATAATTTATACAAATATGGATTATATGCGAATGGAATAGCTGGTGTTATAAAAGGTATATCAAGATCAAAGATAACATCTAATTATCATTCTTTATATATTCATTCAAGAAAAGATATAGAGATAACTAGCTATGATATTATGAATATGTTAGGTATAGAACCAGGACCTAAGATTAATAAAATATATGAAAAATTAGAAAAAGAAATATTGAAGGGTAATTTAAAAAACAATAAAGAAGATATATTTAAATATTGTTTAGAAAATTTTTCTAGTGATATTTAGATTTTATATGTATAATATAATGAAAGGAGGTACATATGGATAAAAAAATTATTGACTTATATAAATATGGAAATTTAACAATTCCTATATATTTATTAAAAAATAGAGATAAATTCAAACTTGATTTAGATCAATTTGTTTTTCTTATGTACTTATATAATAATGGTGATAAAGCATTATTTGATCCTAGTAAGATTAGTGAAGAGTTAAATCTTTCAGTTAAAGAGGTAATGAATTATATAAATGTATTAACTGAAAAAAAGTGTATTAGAGTAGCAGTTGAAAAAAATGAAAAGGGTATATTGGAAGATAGAATTGATTTAAGTGATTTCTATCAAAAAGCTTCACTTATTATGATTGATAATTTAAATAAAGAAGATTTGAAAACAGAAAGTGATATTTTTAGTTTTATTGAAAAAGAATTTGGAAGAACACTTAGTCCAATGGAAAGTGAGATTATTAAGTCTTGGTTAGAAAATGGTAATAGTGAAGAGATAGTGAAAGAAGCTGTTAAAGAGGCAATATTTAACGGTGTTAGTAATTTAAGATATATAGATAAGATACTTTTTGAATGGGAAAAGAAAGGTATTAAAACTAAACAAGATGTAGAAAAGAATAAAGAAAATCATAGAAAAAAAGAAAAGGAAGAAACTCCCGAAGAAATATTTGATTATAATTGGTTTGATGATGATGAAGAATAGTAAAGTTATTGGAGACTATTTAGATGAATTAATTCCTAAACCATGGTGTGAACTAGAATTTAATAACGATTATGAACTTTTAATTGCTATTGTTTTGAGTGCACAAACTACTGATAAAAGAGTTAATGAAGTAACTAAAGTTTTATTTGGTAAGTATAAGTCATTAGAGAAGCTTTCTAGGGCTAAAACAAGTGATATTGAAGAAATACTTAGACCTTTAGGTTCTTTTCGAAAAAAGGCTATATATGTCTCTAAAATAGCTAGCATTTTATTAGATGAGTATAATGGTATTGTTCCAAACAAAAGAGAAGAATTAGAAAAATTACCTGGTGTAGGTAGAAAGACAGCGAGTGTATTCTTATGTGAGTATTATGATTATAAAGAATTTGCAGTAGATACACATGTTTATAGAGTATCAAAGAGGTTAGGTATAACAACTAGTAAAGATGATGTGTTAGATACAGAAAAGAAATTAAAGAAAATGTTTGTTAGAGAAGAATGGGGAAAAAGGCATAAACAATTTGTTCTTTTTGGTAGATATTATTGTAAAGCTATTAATCCTATTTGTAGTCAATGCAAGCTTAATAATATATGTAAAAAAAACAAGGTGTAATTTATACCTTGTTTTTTTATGGTGTTGCTAATTTATATGTTACTGTAATTGATCCACCATTAGTAATGGTTCCTGGAATATTATTACTTAATGTTCTACCATCTTTTGTACATTTCTCAGGTATTTTAGATGAATCAGCTATGTCATCAGCTTTTAAGTAATAACCATCGGATGTTGTTTCTACTTTTTTATTAGCTGTTTCAATAAGATCTTTATCACAGTAGTATTTAATTGAGTAATTAATTTCTTTTGTTTTTGGTTTTTCATCTTCTTTTAATGTATATGATCCAGCAGCACTTGTTGCACCGCTGTAACTTTGATATGTTGCAACAACTTTATATGTACCATATGGATTAGCAAGTTGTTTTGTGAATGTTGTTGATTCAGTAAATCCAAGTAGTGTATTACCGAAATATACATTATAACCAAATGTTCCATATTCAGAATACTTATTTTCAACTGGTTTCCATGAAACTGTTACTGAACCATTAGCAAATGATGCTTTAACATTTTCAGGAGTTGCTAGTTTTTCATCCTCAGTTGTTTTAGCAGATGGTTGTGCATCTTTTTTGAAATATTCATATGTGACATTTCCACTATAACCAGTAGGAGCAACTTTTGCAGGATCACTTCCTGAAATAATAGGTAATTTAACTACACTATCTGGCATTCTAAATTCTTCTCTATCTTTTTCTATTACTTCACTAACTAAAGTTCTATATAATTTATCTTTTTCAATTGATGAAGGTAAGTTTCTCATACAATATTCAGGTGATGATTCATTGTAACCATACCACATTGCAAGAGCTGTTTTTGTTGAATAACCAACTGCCCAAGAGTCACGTATTGCATCTCCAGGTAGTCCTTTTTTTCTAACATAGGCATCATCAAAGTTTGTAGTACCAGTTTTAACTGAATAATTTGGTATTTTTCCACCACCATTTAATTGAACATCTTGAAGTACACTAGATATCATAAATGCAGTAGATTCACTCATTGCTCTTGTTTTTTGAGATTTATGTTCCACAGTATTACCTGTATCACGATATGTAAATTTAGAAACAGCATAAGGTTCATTATAGTATCCACCATTTGAGAATGCTGAATATGCAGCACTCATTTCAAGTGGATTAGTTCCTGTGAAGGCTCCTATTGCATGGGCTTCATGGATTGATCCATTTTCTATTTCTGGTTTAATACCTAAAGAAGTAACAAATTCAATAACTTTAGATTTATCATTTTTTTGGAAAGCTTTAAGAGCTGGAATATTACGAGAAAGTGCTAAAGCTCTTCTTAAAGTCATTTTTCCCATATAACCATTATCCCAGTTAGATATTGGTCTTCCACCGCTATATGTATAAGGCTCATCAACAAATTGTTCATATGTTGACCAGTTATTATATTCAATACCAGGTCCATAATCAAATAATGGTTTTGCAGTTGATCCTGGTTGACGTTTAATATCAGTTGCAAAGTTATATCCACCAACTGATCTATTTCTACCAGCACCTATTGCAAGTATTTTACCTGTTTGTGTATCTAATACAGAAACACCTGATTGGATTTTGTCATCAACCCAGTGATAACTTTCTCCTCTAAATACTCTGTTAACTCCATCTTGTTTTGATCTATCCATATTAGTATAGATAAGTAAAGATGTTTTATAAGGATTAACGTTGTATTTTTTATCAAGTTCTTGAACTACTGTATCAATATAGTCTTGATATTCATTGTTTCCACTTGATGATGATTTACCTGTTGCATCTTTACATATTACATCAATTGGAATGTTATTAGCTATTTCTTGTTCTTCTTCAGTAATATAACCATGTCTTCTCATTAAATATAATACTGTAGTACGTCTATTTTTAGCAGCTTCTGGATGAAGAGTTGGACTATAACCACCTGGGTTTTTAAACATACCAGCAATAATTGCTGCTTCACTTAAGTTTAAGTCACTAACACTCTTACCAAAATAAGCTTGACTTGCTTCTTCAACACCATATATGTTTCCACCTAAATAGTGGTTATTAACATAGAACTCAATTATTTGTTCTTTTGAATATTTCTTTTCTAGTTTAAATACTGCTAAATAAATATCTGTAAACTTTCTTATAATACCTTTAACACCAGTATCTAATTTTGAATCTGTGAAACTATTTTTAACAACTTGCATTGATAGAGTAGAGGCACCACCGGCATTACTTTGTCCAAGAAGTTGTTTAAATGTAGCAGATAAGAATCTTGGTGCATCAAATCCATTATGTTGATAGAATCTTGAATCCTCAGTTGCAATAATTGCATCAATTAGAACTTGAGGTAATTCATCATAAGTAACCTTTTCACGCTTTTCAGCACCTAGTTTTGCAATTACTTCTCCATCTTTATCATAGACAATTGATAATTCTTGCGTATCCAAATTATTAGGATTAAATGTAGGAGCACTACTTGCTATATAAATAAGGAAAGCAGTGAAAGCAACGAGTCCCATAATACCCATAGCTAAGATAAAAATAAATATACCATTTATAATCCTTCGCTTTTTACGACTTCTATTTTTATTTGATAATATTAAATGTACAGCAAATATAATAAATGCTCCTGCAAATAATAATCCTGCAGCTAATATTCCAAATATAAGGTAAAATACTATCATTATTATAAGCATTATTAAGCATATTGCTCCATTTACTATTAAGTTCATTTTCTTTTCACTTGCACTTCTAGGATTAGATGAATAATTCTTTAGACTATCTTTATAACTAGAAGTAGGTCTTTTTACTATAGTTCTATTACTTGAAGAATTAGAACTTTTACTAGTTTTCTTTATTTTTAACCTTTTAATTCCTTTTTTCATTATCTATTCCTCCAATATTATCTATTATTTCTAAGTAATCAACTCTAGGATTAAACTTATCCTTTATTATATATCCTTTTTCTTTAAAGTATTCTATTGGTATTGATTTTCTTTTATTACTATTTATAAAACTATCTAATTCTTTTTCAAATAATAAATATGTTTCATTTAAATGAGTAAATCTTACTATAATAAAAGATATTCCCCCATGATCAAATACTTTTTTCAAATGAGTTAATTGATGTTTATGAATGTTACTTAGTGGAAATGAAGTACTTGAAGTGGTTTCTTTTGCTTCAAAGTCTATATATTTTCCATTATAAATACCATTATAATCAGTAGTTGATGGCATTTCAAAGTAAGCTTCTGTTATTTTGACATTTTGTCTTGAAATAAAATTAGCTTTTGCCACTTTAATAGGTGTAGGTTTTTTATATATTATTGCTTTATCCAAATCTCTATAATACTTATTAGTAATATTAAGTTCTTCTTCTAAATTCATACCTCTATTAGCATAATTAGTAGATTGACTAGTTTTACTTATATTATTATGTTTTATACCACCCGGATAATTCATCCAATCACCTATTTTATATTATACTATATTTAAAAAAATTTTTCCATTATTTTTATGCAAAAAATGTAGAAAAATAACTAGTTTTGTAGTATTGCTTGAATTGTTAAGATAAAGTTATATAATTTTTTCTAGGTGATAGGAATGCAATCAATTGAAACTATATTTGTGATTAATAAAATGATAGAAGAAGTAAACTTAATAAAGTTAGAATATAATACTATAAATTCACTAAAAAAGTAATGTCTCAATTGACAAAATAACTATTATTTGTAATAATAATACTGTAAGGGATTGGTGATAAAAGATGTATCAAAATAAGATAAAACTTACTACTCAAGAAATATTAGATAAATCATTTAAGATAGATACTAGAGGGTATCGTCCTAAAGAAGTAGATCAATTTCTTGACGAAATTATTGCTGATTATGATCAATTTTACAGAATTATTAATACTATTGAACGTGAAAAGAATGAGCTAATTTCTGAAAATATGCAATTAAAACAAGAATTACGTAATGCAAAGATGAATATTGAAATTGTTAAAAGAAGTGATGCTCCAGAAGTTACAAACGTTGATATTATGAGAAGACTTGCTAGACTTGAAAAATTAGTTTATGGTGATGATAAAAAGGAAAGAGTAAACTATAATTCTGATAAATATGAAGAAGAATCAAATTTTGATGGTGAATAATATTTGACAAACGCTGCTTTTCCATATTAATTTATGTCTGAAAAGTTGAGGAAAGTCCATGCTCACACAGACTGTGATGTCTGTAGTGTTTGTGCTTAGGAAAAAAATAACCTAAGGTAGTTAATACTAACGACAAAAAGGAAGTCTAAGTTTTTTAAATATGACTTCTTTTTATAAAGTGCCACAGAGACGAATAAGGCGAAAGCTGGAAATGAAACGAGGTAAACTCCGCAAGTGAGAAACCCAAATTATGGTAGGGGAGCTGGAGAACAGAACATGGCTTATAAATATTATTTGTTATTATAGAGGTGTTTAAGGTGAAAGAACTAGGTATTTATTTAAAAAAAACAAGAATAGAGAATGGTGTTAGCATTGAGGAAGCATCAAAAGATATTGAAGTTAGTACTGTTGAACTAGAGAATATTGAAAAAGGTAATACAAGGGCCTTTAAAGATATTTATAGAATGAAAGAAATAATTAGAATATATGCGAAGTATCTTGGATTAGATGCGGATAAAGTAAATGATGAGTTTAATGAATTTTTATTCGAACATACTTCAAAATTATCACTTGATGATATAAAGGAAGCAAGAGAAAAGAATGAAGAACAAGAAGAAAAAAATAAAATAAAATCACCTTATACTATTGAACATAAACCTAAAGTAAATTGGAAACCAATTATTATAGCTATTGGAGCAATTATTGGTATTGTAATTATTATTACTTTAGCATTACTTTTAAGTGCTTCTAGTACTTCACCACGTACTAGTGAGTTAAAAGAAAAAGAATTTGTAGGAGGAGAGTTAGTATGAATTTACCAACAAAATTAACTGTATCAAGAATATTTTTATCAATTATTATAATAATACTTTTAATATTTCCATTTCATTCAGTAGGAATACAATGGTTAACATTTAAAGTAGATAATATAGTAATAAGTTTACAATATGTTATTGCGGGACTTTTATTTATCGTTGCAAGTGTTACTGATTTCTTAGATGGTAATTTAGCACGTAAAAATAATCAAGTAACAGATTTAGGTAAGATGTTAGATGCTATTGCTGATAAAGTATTAGTTAATACAGTTTTGATTATACTTGCTTATAAAGGAATGATACCTATAGTTGTTCCAGTAGTAACAGTATTTAGAGATACATTTGTTGATGCTATTAAGATGCAAGCTGCTAGTAAAGGAAAAGTAGTAGCAGCTATAAAAAGTGGAAAACTTAAGACTGCTACATTAATGGTAGGAACAACACTTGCATTCTTCTATAACTTGCCATTTGAATTATGGTCTATAGGAATTTCTGATATACTACTTATAATTGCAACAGTATTATCACTAGTAAGTGGAGTACAATACTATATTCAGAATAAAGATTTATTACATGAAGCAAAAGAAGCATAATTGCTTCTTTTTTTAGTTTTAAATTTGTAAAAAGTATCCTCAAAATGTATATTTGACAGGGAAAATTGCAAAATTCGAAATTTTGTTCGAAAAAGTATTGCTTTTTTAGAAAAAGTTAGATACAATGGATATGTAAGAAAAAATTAGGAGGATTACATGAAAAAAACAGATACACAGTCAAAAGATTTAGATAAGATATTAAGTGATATAGAAAAACAATTTGGAAAAGGTTCAATTATGAAACTAGGAGAAAATACTCATATGAAAGTGGATGTAGTTTCTTCAGGATGCCTTTCATTAGATATTGCTTTAGGAGTAGGTGGATATCCTAGAGGAAGAATTGTAGAAATATATGGACCAGAATCAAGTGGTAAGACAACATTTGCTCTTCAAGCTATTGCATCAGTTCAAAAACAAGGTGGACGTGCAGCATTTATTGATGCAGAACATGCTCTTGATCCAGTATATGCAGAAAAGCTTGGAGTAAATATTAATGAATTATTACTTTCTCAACCAGATACAGGAGAACAAGCATTAGAAATATGTGATGCTTTAGTTAGAAGTGAAGCTATTAGTATTATTGTAATAGATTCAGTAGCTGCCCTTGTTCCTCAAGCTGAAATAGATGGTGAGATGGGAGATTCACATGTTGGACTTCAAGCAAGACTTATGTCACAAGCTTTAAGAAAATTGTCAGGAACTATTAGTAAGACAAATACTATTGCAATCTTTATTAACCAATTAAGAGAAAAAGTAGGAGTTATGTTTGGTAATCCAGAAACTACTACTGGTGGACGTGCTTTAAAATTCTATTCAACAATTAGACTTGATGTAAGACGTAATGAAGCATTAAAAATGGGTGATGGAATTGTAGGTAATAGAACTACTATTAAAGTAGTTAAGAATAAAGTTGCTCCTCCATTTAAAACTGCAGTTGTAGATATAATGTATGGTGAAGGAGTAAGCCGTGAGGGAGAACTTGTTGATTTAGGAGTAGATGCTGGTGTAATTGAAAAATCAGGTGCTTGGTTTAGTTATCAAGGTGAAAAATTAGGACAAGGAAAAGAAAATGTAAAACTTTTACTTAAAGAAAACCCAGATCTTGCTAATGAAATAGAGAAAAAGGTTAGAGAATTCTATGGAATAGATGTTAAAGATGAAGATTAGACTTCATCTTTTTTATTTTCTTCATAAACTACTATATGAAAAGATTAAATAAATTAATAAAATGTAAATATAATATTCCTATTTATGGAATAAAAACTAATTCTAAAGAAGTATGTAAAGGCGATTTATTTGTTGCTATTCATGGTTTTAATGTAGATCATCATTTGTATATTAAAGATGCTATAGATAAAGGAGCTGTAGCTATTATTTCGGAAAAAGAAATAGATACAAATGTGCCAGTAGTAATAGTTAAAAATACAAATGAAGTACTTCCTAAATTACTTAAGAAATTTTATGATAATTTAGAAGATAAATTTACTTTCATAGGAGTTACAGGTACTGATGGAAAGACTACTACTAGTTCAATTATTTATGAGATATTATCTAAACATTATAAGTGCGCAAATATTGGGACAAATGGTGTTGATTACTTAGACTTACATATCGATACCAATAACACAACTCCAACTATAGAAAAATTATATGAGTACTTATATTTACTTAATAAAAAAGGCTGTAAATATATAACTATGGAAGTAAGTAGTGAAGCACTATTACATAAAAGACTAGATAACATTAAATATAATGTCGGAATACTTACTAATATTACAGAAGATCACTTAAATATTCATAAGACTATGTCAAATTATATTAATTCTAAAAGTAAGCTATTTAAAAAAACTAATTATTGTGTTCTAAATATAGATGATAAATACTTTGATAGAATTAAAAATAAGAGTAGTGGAAAAGTTATTACTTATGGAATGAATAAAAATGCAGACTATGTAATCAGTAATGTAGTTATAAAAAATAATAAGACTAAGTTTACTATAAATAATAAATATAAAATTAAAACTAATTTATTAGGTCTATATAACGTCTACAACATAACATCAGCTTTTATAACATCTTTGCTATCAAATATTAAACCTAAAGATATAATTAAAGAAATAAAAAATATTAAATCTATACCAGGAAGAGCAGAAAAATTAGATTTTGGACAAAACTATACAATTGTTTTAGATTATGCACATACAGAAAATGGTATAAAAAATATTTTATCCACATTATCTGTTGATAAAAATTCTAGAATTATTTCAGTTACCGGTAGTGCAGGTGGAAGAGAAAAAGAAAAAAGAGGAAAAATGGGAAAAATTACATCAGATTTATCAGATTTAGTTATTTTTACAATGGATGATCCAAGATTTGAAGATCCAAATGACATAATTAGTGAAATGACTAAAGATATTAAAAAAAATAACTATCTAAAAATAATAGATAGAAAAGAAGCAATTTACAAGGCGTTAACTTTAGCTAAAGATAAAGATATTGTTGTAATACTTGGAAAAGGAAGAGATAACTATATGGCTATAAAAGACCATAAAATAAAGTATTCTGATTATGATGTCATAAAGTCATTTTTTAATAATTAGATGTTTACCTTGACACAGACAAAAATCACATCTACAATAGAATTAGATTATGGTTTAAATATTTTTAATATTTTAAATATATTCTAAAAGTGGAGGAAAAGATGAAAGATAATAATATTGTTCTTTTCGCTTTACTTATTCTTATTGGATTAATTGTCGGATTTTTCCTATGTATGTTAGTGAATTATCTTAGAAAAACAAGAACATCTAAATTAGTCAAAGATATGATTGAAAAGGCTAAAAAAGATGCTGAAAAAACTAAAAGAGAGGTTATTTTTGAACAAAAAGAAGAATCTCACAGATTAAAATTAGAACTTGATAAAGAAATAAAAGAAAAGAAACTTGAAATCAAAGAAAATGAAGAACGTCTTCTTCAAAGAGAAAAAAATATGGATAAAAGAGATGAAATGTATCAAAAAAGAGAAACTCTTTTAGACGAAAAAGAAGAACGTTTAAATAATAAATTAAATGAAATTCAAGAAGAAAAAAGTAAAGTAGAAGAGATAAAAAATGAACAAATCGAATTACTAGAAAAAATATCAAAATTTTCTAAAGAACAAGCTAAAAAGACTTTAATGGATGAAGTTAAAGTTAGTATGAAAAAAGAAATTGCTGCTTACCTAAAAGAACAAGAACAAGAAGCAAAATTAGTAGCAGATAAGAATGCGAAAGACTTAATAGTAACAGCTATGCAAAGATATGCATCTGATATTGCAAATGATCAAACTATTACAGTTGTAGAACTTCCTAATGAAGAAATGAAAGGAAGAATAATTGGACGCGAAGGTAGAAATATACGTACAATAGAAGCTATTACAGGAGTAGATTTAATTATTGATGATACACCTGAAGCTGTAGTACTTTCTAGCTTTGATCCATTACGTAGAGAAATAGCAAGAGTAACTCTTGAAACATTAATTAAAGATGGAAGAATTCATCCAACTAGAATAGAAGAGTTATATGATAAAACAAGTAAAGATTTTAAACAAAAAATCATGGAATATGGTAATGAAGCTTTATTTGAACTAGGACTTACTAAAATGGATACTGAACTAATTGAATTAGTTGGCAAACTACATTTTAGAACAAGTTTTGGTCAAAATGCTTTAGCTCATTCAATTGAAGTTGCTCAACTTTCAGGAGTTTTAGCAGGAGAATTCAATGAAGATGTTAACCTAGCTAAAAGAGCTGGACTATTACATGATATTGGTAAAGCAATTGACCATGATGTAGAAGGTAGTCATGTTGAATTAGGTTCTGAAATAGCTAAAAAGTATAACGAAAATGAAGTAGTTATTAATGCTATTGAATCACATCACGGTGATAAACCAGCTGAAAGTATTATTGCAAGTATTGTTGCAATAGCTGATAGCTTAAGTGCATCACGTCCTGGTGCTAGAAATGATTCACTAGAAAACTACATTAAGAGATTATCTCAACTTGAAGAAGTTGGACAAAATATAGATGGTGTTGATAAAGCATTTGCTGTTCAAGCTGGTAGAGAACTTCGTGTAATTGTTAAACCAGATGAAGTAGATGATTTAAAAGCTCATACAATAGCTAGAGAAATAAAAGAAAAAGTAGAGGAGACTATGAAGTATCCTGGTACTATAAAGATTACTGTTGTAAGAGAAACAAGAGCACAAGAAGAAGCTAAATAAGCTTCTTTTTTTTGCAAAAAAAAAGACTAAAGTGTTTCAACTTCAACTTTAGCTTCTTTTTTGATATCAAGTATTACAGGTAAGATAATTGGTTTTCTTCCTGTTAAATCATTTATAAAAGGTATTAAACCATTAGTTAATTCTGATTTAATAATAGCAAATGTTGCATGAGGATCTTTTAATTGTTCTTTTACGATGTTTTCAGCAAAATTTTCAATTTTCTTAATTAATTCTTCATTTTCATTTACTTGAATAAATCCTCTAGTAGTAATATTAGGTTTTATTAATAGTTCACGCTTCTTCATATCAACGTTTATAATAACAACTAATATACCATCATTTGCCATAATCTTTCTATCACGAATTACAGCTCCACCAATCTCACCAATTCTATTACCATCAACATAAACATCAGCACCTGGCATACTTTCACCCTTAGTAATCTCATGATTAACAAGATCAAGTGAATCACCATTCTTAAGTACAAATGTATTTTCTTTTGGAATACCACATTCAATACCTAAGTTAGCATGATGTTTTAACATTCTATAATCACCATGGAATGGCATTAAGTATTTAGGTTTAATTAATCTAATCATTAATTTTAACTCTTCTTCATTCGCATGTCCTGAAGTATGAAGTCCACTTAATGATTTATTAGTATAAACACTAACACCATTTAAACATAGTTTATTTATAATTTTAGAAATACTTAAAGCATTACCTGGAATTGCACTAGATGAGAATATAACAATATCATCTGGTTTTAACTTAACATATTTGTGATTACCATTAGACATACGAGAAAGCGCTGCTAGTGGTTCACCTTGAGATCCAGTACATAATATTGCAACCTCTCCAGGTTTATAATTATTTAATTCTTCAGGTTGTATTAATATTTCTTTATGATCTATATATCCACCTTCTGTAGATATTTTAATGTTATTTTCCATACTTCTACCAAATACACATATTTTTCTATTATGTTTATAACAAGTTTCAAAAATATGTTTAACACGATAGATGTTCGATAGATGTTGGATGCAAATGTTGCAATGATAATTCTTTGCCATGGGTATTGATCAAACATATCATTTAGTGCAGTATCTACTTTAGATTCACTAGTTGAAAATCCCTCATTTAAAGCATTAGTAGAATCACTAATTAATAAATCAACACCTTCATGTCCTAGGGTAGCCATTTTATATAAATCGGCCATAGGTCCAATAGGAGTTAAATCGAATTTAAAGTCTCCAGTAGTAACAATTCTACCATCTGGAGTCTTAATAGCTATACCATGTGAATCTGGTACAGAGTGTGTAATTAAAAAGAATTCTACTTCAATGTCATTAAACTTTAACTTAGTTGTATCATCATAAGCATATAAAGAATCATAACGAATATTACGATCTTCTAGTTTTACTGCTATTAACTCTTTTGCATGACGAGGCGCATATATAGCTGGTATCTTAATACTTTGAAGTAAAAAGGGAATACTACCAATATGATCCTCATGACCATGAGTAATAAGTAAAGCTTTAATTTTATCTTGGTTTTCTTTTAAGAAAGAAAAATCAGGAAGAACGTAATCAACTCCCATCAATTCACTTTCAGGAAAACTAACACCGGCATCAATAATAACAATAGAGTCTTTATGCATTACACAATACATATTTTTTCCGACTTCTCCTAAACCTCCTAAAACAACAATCTTTGTTCCATTAGGTTTATTATTCATTTTTATATTTTCTCCTTTCATGTTAATTTAACTCGTAAAAGAACTAACGCTAACATTATACTA
>CADAWN010000016.1 GCA_902791625.1 uncultured Erysipelotrichaceae bacterium
GAAAAAGAGAAAAAATTACACAAAAAGAGAAAAATAACTTTTCTCTTTTTAATATACTGTTTTTTTATTAGTGTCTACTAAACAGGATTCACATCATTAAGAAGTGTTTTTTTTATTCTATTTCTATTTGTTTCTTTGTATCAATTTCTTGTTTTTTAGGAATAACAATAGTTAATGTACCACCATCAAATTTAGCACTTATTTCGTTTTCTTCAATATCACCTAGATAAAAATTTCTAGAGTATTCATTATAAACTCTTTCACGTCTAATATAGTTTCTGTTATCTTCTTCATCTGTTTTTTCTTCTTTTTTAGCTTTAATTAATAGATTACCTTTCTCACATTCAACACTAATTTCATTTTTGTTAAATCCAGGTAAATCCATTTCAACGAAATATTTATTATCTTTCTCATAGATGTCACATTTCATTTTATTATCCCCATCTAAAAAACTACTAATTGAATCATCAAAATATAATTTTGGTATTAACACAAATATCATCTTCCTTTCATTTTTAGTTATATCACTATTTTTAGCACTTGTCAAGTAAGAGTGCTAAAAATATATTTACTTAATATAATTATATGTCTTTTTTACAAAAATATACATAATTGCCTATACTAACTTTTATTAGATGAATAACTTAAAATTGAGGAGGAAATTATGTATAATTATAGAGATTTATTTGATAGGAATTTACCTGATGAATTCTTTAATATGAACATGGATATGGATATGGGAATGAATATGAATCCAAATATGAATATGATTCCAAATATGAGTTCAAGTAAAGGTAATTCTATGTCTTTATTTACACCATCAGAAGGATACAATAGGGGAAATTTATTTTCAAATTTATATACTGGTTATAAAAACTATAAACCAGAGAATTTAGAAGGAAAGGATAACAAGTCTAGATTATGGCTTGAAATGAATAGAACATTATTTGCTTTACATGAATTAAACTTGTATTTAGATGTTAATCAAAATGACAAGTCAATGATACAGTTATTTAGTGATTATAGAAGAAAAGCTAATGAACTAATGGATCAATATGAAAGAGAGTATGGTCCATTAACAACATTAAGTGAAACTAATAATAATACTACATTTAACTGGGTTGAAGGAAGTTTTCCTTGGGAAGGGGGAAATAACTAATGTGGTCATATAGAAAAAGTTTACAATATCCAATCAATATTAAAAAGAAAGATTTAAAAATGGCAAAGTATATTGTTACTCAATATGGTGGATCTAATGGAGAACTTGCTGCTGCTTTAAGATATTTAAATCAAAGATATACTATGCCTGATAATAGAGGTAAAGCTCTTTTAACTGATATTGGTACAGAAGAACTTGCTCATGTTGAAATGATTTCAACTATGTTATATCAATTAATGAAAGATGCAACATTAGATGAATTAAGAGAGGCAGGACTTGATAAACATTATGCAGAACATGGAAAAGCACTTTTCCCAACTGATGCGAATGGTGTACCATTTACTGTGACTTATTTTGCAACTACTGGAGATCCTTTAGCTGATTTAAGTGAAGATATGGCTGCTGAACAAAAAGCAAGAGCAGTATATGAAAACTTAATAGATTTAGCAACTGATCCAGATGTTATAGAACCACTTCTTTGGTTAAGACAAAGAGAAATAGTTCATTATGCTAGATTTAAAGAATTATTTGAATATTATTCTAACAAAAAAAATAAGGCTTAGCCTTATTTTTGTGCTTGTACTGAAGTTATTGCAATAGCACCCACTATATCTAAATAATTACATCCACGTGATAAATCATTAACGGGTTTTTTAAGTCCTTGAGTAATTGGTCCATATGCTTTAGCATGAGCAATTCTTTCTGTTATTTTATAAGCAATATTACCTGCATCTAAGTCAGGAAATATAAGTACATTAGCACGTCCTGCAACAGGTGAATTAGGAGCTTTGATTTTAGCTACTTCTTTAACTACAGCAGCATCAAATTGTAATTCACCATCAGCAGTATAACTGTTATATTTTTCTTTAAACATATTTACAGCATTTTGTACTTTTTCAACATCACTACATTTTGAAGAGCCAAATGTAGAATGAGATAAGAAAGCAATACGAGCTTCATCTTCTACAAGTAACTTAAATGTATCAGCAGATGATTTTGCAATATCAACTAATTGTTCACTAGTAGGATTTTGATTCATTCCACAATCTGAATAAATAAATGTTCCGTTAGAACCAAACTCTTTATCTTCTAAATCCATTAAGAAGAAACATGATGCAGTATTAATATTTTCGTTTGTTTTAATTATTTGTAAAGCTGGTCTTAAAGTATCACTACTACTATGTATAGCACCACTTACTTGTCCATCTGCATACCCAAGTTTTACTAACATACAACCAAAGTATAAATAATTATTCATAATTATATTTCTAGCTTCATCTATAGTCATACCTTTATGTTTTCTAAGTTCATAAAATTCATTAATTAGTTTTTCAGTATCATTAAATTCTTTTGGATCAATAAACTCTATATCACTTATATCAATATTATTTTCTTTTGCAATACTATTTACTTTTTCTTTATCTCCAACAAGTATTACTTTACTAAATCCTTCATCAGTAGTTGTTCTTGCAGCTTTTAATACTCTTACATCTTCTGCTTCTGGAAGAACTATTTTTTTAACATCTTTTTTTGCTCTTTCTTTAATATTTTCAATTATATTCATGTTAAACACCTCAATATATATTTTATCAAAAAAATAATAATTTATCTTTATATTTTACAACTTTTCTATCTTTGTTTACTTTTTTTAGTAAAATAAGTATAATTGTTGTAGGTGATTTTGATGGAAAGATTACAAAAAGTAATAGCGCAAGCTGGAATATGTTCAAGAAGAAAAGCAGAAGAGTTAATAACTGAAGGAAAAGTAAAAGTTAATAATGAAGTTGCAACACTAGGAATGAAAGTAGATTCTAAAGATATAATTAGTGTAGATGGTAAATTAATTAGAAGAGAAGAAAAAGAATATTATCTATTAAACAAACCACGTGGAGTTATATCAGCTTCTAGTGATGATAAAGGTCGTAAAACAGTAGTAGATTTAATTGATACTAATAAAAGAATATATCCTGTAGGAAGACTTGATTATGATACAACGGGAGCTTTAATTCTTACTAATGATGGAGAGCTTGCTAATTTACTTACTCATCCTAAAAATGAAATACTTAAAAGTTATTATGTAAAAATGGAAGGTAAACTTACTGGAGAAGATATTCATACATTAGAAAGAGGAATTAAAGTAGATGGAGAAGTTTTAAGACCAGATAAAGTTAAGTTTAGAAAATATGATTCATCATCTAATGTTAGTTTTGCAACTGTTATATTACATGAAGGACATAATCATGAAGTAAAAAAACTATTTGAATTTGTTAATCATCCAGTAATAAAATTAAAAAGAGAATCAATTGATTTCTTAACTATAAATGATTTAAAGAGTGGAGAATATAGAAGACTAAATCCAAAAGAAGTTCAAAAATTATATAACTTAAAATAATATAATGGCACATTATTCTAGTCAATAAAATCGTTATGAGGACGGGGATAAACTATCGTTAAAGAGCACATCTATGAAACCTCTGGTGTTTGCTTTTGATGCCCAATTGGGGGTGAATGCTGGAGATGAGAATTAAGGGCCAAATGTAATGGCATACATTATGTGACCCTTATTTCGCGGAGACCTAATTTTGTAATATGCCTATACGAACATCTTCTGATGGACTTATTATGAATTAGGAGTAAACCTACTTTGTGGCGAAAGTTATGAGTAGCGTAGCTTGTCTTGAGTGAGAGTTTTGGGATTAGGTAAAGGTTAAGTAGTTTAGGCCAAAACAAATTAATCATACTATGAAATTGCTCTTGCAAAAAAGGATTAATAACGAAGAGTTGGTGGAGAAATTCCCTAGAGTGTATCTATTTGTGAGATTAAAGTTGGTACTAAGTGGTGATCAAGCTGTATGAATGGTAACATCATACCTTTTCTTTTAATGGGGAACCACATATTTGGTAACGAATATGCAAGAATCGGGGAAAGCCTGCTTGACCTAAGGCTAAGAATTTATCACATTTAGAGCCATTATTTTTTTGGAGGAATATGAAAAAACAGAAGAGAAGAAAAAGTGATATAGAATGGATTGTTATTGTTACAATTCTTGCATTTATAATTGCTCTTATAATGAGTTTGTTTGGTGAAGTAATTCTTTCACATGTAGGACTTTTAATATCTATTATTATTACCTTAATATTTATTATGTTAGGTATAATATTTGATGTTATTGGAGTTGCAACTACTGCAGCTGATATACATGTGTTTAATAGTATGTCATCTAAAAAAGTAAAAGGAGCAAGTACATCTGTAAAACTAATTAATAATAAAAATAGAGTTTCATCAATTTGTTGTGATGTAGTAGGAGATGTATGTGGAGTTATTAGTGGTTCAAGTGGAGTTGCTATTGCAACAATACTTATATTAGATTTAAAAATGAATACATTACTTGTTAGTGCTTTAATAACTGCATTTGTTTCAATGCTTACTATAGGTGGTAAAGCAATATGCAAAGGTTTTGCAATAAAGAATAGTACAGCTATTGTACATAGAGTAGGTATTATTCTAGCAAAACTAGGATTTAAATAATAGGGAGGTTTATATGATAACATTAGAAGAATATAAAGAAATGATAGTTAATACTTTTTCAGATGATATATTAACTACTAAAGAAGTAAGAAGAGAAAACTTAGAAAGAGATTATTCAGATAAGTTATTGAATAAAGTAATAGATGATACTTATGAAGTAGCAAGAGAAATATTTAGTTATCCAACATTTATTGATAGTGGTTATGTCTATTTACCATTAGTTGATATGGATGGTCAGTGTAGTATATCTAAAAATATATCATTAGGATTATTTGGAGGTCATGTTTCTGAGAAGATTTATTATGGTGAAAATAATAGATTAATTAGTCCAAAAATTCTAAAACAAATATTTGGTGAACATATTCGATTAGAAGAAAATGAAAATATTTTTACTTATATTACAGAAGATGATCCAGATATAATGAGTGAAGATGCTTACTATGAATTATTTATTGGAAATTTTCCAGAAAATATAGAGGAAATAGAAAAAGAACTGTTTGAAGAAGAATATCATCAAATTACTTTTGATGAATATTTAGAAAATATAAAAGTATTAACGAAAAAATAATGTCAAACTATCTGTTAAAGATAGTTTTTTTCTATAAATAACATAACATTTATGTTATACTAGTTTAGTAAAGAACTTTGATGCTGGAGGTGTACTATGGAAGAAAATGGATTAACTTCTAAAGAAGTAGAAAGAATGATTGAAAAAGGTAAGACTAACTATATAGAAAATAAAGCTAGTAAGAGTGCTGGAGAAATAGTAAAATCTAATATATTTACATATTTCAACTTAATATTTGCAATAATTACTGTTTTATTAATTACAACTGGTGCATTTAGAAATTTAACTTTTTTACCAGTAGTACTTGCCAATATAATAATAGGTATTTTTCAACAATTACGTTCTAAAAAAGTACTTGATAAACTTGCTTTACTTGATGTAAGTGAATATGTTGCTATTCGTGATGGAAAAGAAGTTAAAGTTAATTCAAATGAATTAGTTTTAGGAGATGTTATAAAACTTGAAAGTGGTAACCAAGTACCAGCAGATGCAATTGTACTTTCTGGTTATGCTGGAGTTAATGAATCACTTCTTACAGGAGAAGCAGATGAAGTTCAAAAACATAAAGATTCTGAATTAAAATCAGGAAGTTTCTTAACATCAGGAAGATTACTTGCAAAACTAACTAAAGTAGGAGAAGATTCCTATGTTGCAAAACTAACTCAAAAAGCAAAAGAAATAAAAGAAAGACAATCAGAAATGATTAAAGATATAGAAACTATTATTAAAGTAGCTGGTATACTTATTATTCCAGTAGGTATTGCTTTATTTTATCAAGCAGTATTTGTAAATGGAACATCTTATACTAAAGCAGTTACTTCAATGGTAGGAGCAGTAATAGGTATGATACCAGAAGGATTATATTTATTAGTTACAGTTGCACTTGCATTAAGTGCACTTAGACTTGCTAGAAAAAAAGTATTATTACATGATATGAAAAGTATTGAAACATTAGCTAGAGTAGATGTACTTTGTGTTGATAAAACAGGTACAATTACTAGTGATGTTATGGAAGTTTTTGATGTAGTAGGATCAGATGGTGAAGATAGTGATGATGTAAGACGTGCTAAGAATATCTTATCTAAGTACATTATGACACTTCCAGATAACAATATAACTATGATAGCTATGAGAGAGTACTTCAAAGAAAAAGAAACTCTTGATTATGATGAAATAAGACCATTTGATTCAAAGAAAAAGTATTCAGAAGTAATAACTGAAGATTATACATATCGTCTAGGAGCACCAGAATATTTACTTACAGAAAAGCAATTAAGAGATAATGATGGAATAATATCTAAGTTTACTACTACAGGAAAAAGAGTTATTACTCTAGTTGAACAAAGAAGAGGAAGTACTACAGCTAAACCATTACTTTTTGTAGCACTTTATAATGAAATAAGAGAAAATGCTAAGACAACTTTTGCATCATTTGCAAGACAAGGTGTTAATATAAAAGTTATATCTGGAGATAATCCTGTAACTGTTTCACAAATAGCAAAAGAAGCAGGAATTGACGGAGCAGAAAATTATGTAGATGCTACTATGCTTGATACTGATGAAAAAATATTAGAAGCAGTAAGTAAATATACGGTTTTTGGAAGAGTTAAACCAGAACAAAAGAAATATTTAGTACAAGCTCTAAAGAAAAAAGGATTAAAAGTTGCTATGACAGGTGATGGAGTTAATGATATCTTAGCTATGAAAGAAGCAGATTGTTCTATTGCTATGGGTACTGGAAGTGATGCTGCAAGACAAGCTGCACAAGTAGTACTTTTAGATTCTGATTTTTCACATATGAATGAAATAGTAAGAGAGGGAAGAAGAAATATAAACAACATTACAAGATCAGCAACATTATTCTTATATAAAAATATATTCTCATTACTTCTTGCAATTTTCTCAATTATTGCAACATTTGAGTATCCGCTTCAACCAACACAAGTATCACTTATATCAATGTTTAATGTAGGTGTTCCTGCATTCTTACTAGCACTTGAGGCTAATGAAGGAAGACAAAAAGGAAGATTTATTAGAAGAACATTATTTAAATCATTACCAGCTGCTTTAACATCATTCTTTGCAATTATGTTCTTAGTTCTATTTGCATTATTATTTGATATACCTAAGAGTGATATAGGTACTGCAAGTACATATTTACTATCAGTAGTAGGATTCTTAATCCTTTGGGATATGATTAGACCACTTAATAAATATCATATAATGGTATTTGTAATCTGTATTTTAGGGTTCATTGTTGGATGTAATTACTTCTATCACTTATTTGATATTCAAAATATTTCACTAAAAGCAGGTTCATTATGTGCATTATTTGCAATAGCAGAAATATCAGTTATGAGAAATTTAACATTCTTAATGAATAAACTAGATAAGTTTAGAATAGTAAAAGAAAAAGATTAAAATAACTATGTAATTTGCAAAAATATCATTTTTATGTTATTATGTATTTAGTGAAGAAAAACTTCATAAAATAAAAAAGGAACACTTAATAATCGCATGTTGAGTGTTACCAAATTGGTAGAGCACCTAATTCATTGCTGAGTTAGGTGCATCTTTTATTTTAGTATTACAAAAAGTAATGCTATAAGTAAAAGGATGATTAGAATTAAGAAAAAGATTAGAAAATCTTTCTTACTCATATGCATCACCTCCATATCTTTATGATTGAAGGTAGCACCCAACTTATTAAATGTTCCATAATAAGATTAACAAAAAGTGAACTTAAATACAATCGAACAAGACTAATTACCATAAATTGGTATTTATGATATTAGTAATTGCGATTGTTTTTAATTTATGATAAAATTTAAAGGCGGAGGGGATACTTATGTTACAAGTAAATAACGTTAGTTTAAGATTTGGAAAAAGAGTATTATTTGAAGATGTTAATATTAAGTTTACTGAAGGTAATTGTTATGGTTTAATAGGAGCTAATGGAGCTGGTAAATCAACTTTTTTAAAGATACTTTCAGGAGAACAAGAAACTTCTACTGGAGAAGTAATACTAGGTAAAGGAGAACGTTTATCATTTTTAAAACAAGATCACTATATGTATGATGAATATAGAGTTATTGATACTGTTATAATGGGTAATCCTAAACTTTGGAGTATAATTGAAGAGAAGAATAAACTTTATAGTCAAACAGAATTTAGTGATGAAGATGGTATGAGACTTGCTGAACTTGAAGGTGAGTTTATGGACTTAAATGGATGGGAAAGTGAGAGCGATGCTGCAACTATTTTAAATAGTTTAGGAGTAAAAGAAGGATATCATTATATGTTAATGAAAGAAATTCCAGTAAAACTACGTGTTAAAGTATTACTTGCGCAAGCTTTATTTGGCAATCCAGATGTACTTCTTTTAGATGAGCCTACAAACTCACTAGATGTAGATGCAATTAGTTGGTTAGAAGAATTCTTAATTAACTTTAATAATACAGTTATTGTAGTCTCACATGATAGATATTTCTTAAATAAAGTATGTACACATATTGCAGACTTAGACTTTAATAAAATAAAATTGTTTATTGGTAATTATGATTTCTGGTATGAATCAAGTGAATTACTACAAAAACAAATGAGAGATTCTAATAAGAAGAAAGAAGAAAAGATAAAGGAATTACAAGACTTTATTGCGAGATTCTCAGCTAATGCTTCTAAGAGTAAACAAGCAACATCTAGAAAGAAAATGTTAGATAAGATAGTACTAGATGAAATAGTACCATCTTCTCGTAAATATCCATATATAGATTTTAAAATAGATAAAGCTCCTGGAAAAGAAATATTAAAAGTAACTAATTTAACTAAAGAAGTAGATGGTAAAAAGATACTTAATAAAGTTAGTTTTACAGTCTTAAAAGGAGATAAAATTAATATAGTAGCAGAAGATGATATACCAAAAACAGCTCTATTTAATATACTAATGGGAATAGATAGAGAATATAAAGGTACTTTTGAATGGGGTAAAACTATTAATCCAAGTTATTTACCACAAGATAATACTTCATACTTTAAAGATGGAAATTTAGATATTATGAAGTGGATTGGACAATATTATGAAATAGATGATGAAACAGTACTTAGAGGTTTCTTAGGAAGAATGTTATTTTCAGGTGATGATGTATTTAAGAAAGTAAATGTATTATCAGGTGGAGAAAAAGCAAGATGTATGTTAAGTAAATGTATGTTAGAAAATCCAAATTTCTTAATACTTGATGAACCAACAAACCACTTAGATCTTGAAAGTATAACTTCTCTAAATAAAGGATTGATTAATTTTGAAGGAAGTATATTATTTACTAGTCGTGATCATGAGTTAAATAGAACTATTACAAATAGAGTAATAGAGATAAAAGATGATGGAACAATTAATGATAAATATATTGAATATGATGAATTTTTAGAAAAAAGAAGTAATTAACTTTGTTTTAATTACTTCTTTTGTTATAATATAATTGGTGAAGATATGAAAAATAAAGTATTTGTTTTACTAATTATATTTATATTTATTTTTTCAACTAATGTTTATGCAGGTGGAAAAGTTAAAGTAACACTTGATAGTTGTGTTGATGGAGATACAGCTAATTTTGTTGTGAAAAATCAAAAAAAGAAAGTGAGATTTTTAGGAATTAATACTCCTGAATCAGTTAAGAAGGATAGTGAAGTAGAATCTTATGGAAAAGAAGCAAGTAACTATACTTGTAAGAAGTTAAAAAATGCGAAAAAAATAGAATTAGAATATGATCCTAAAAGTGATAAAAAAGATAAGTATGGAAGAGTACTTGCTTGGGTATTTGTAGATGGAAAATTACTTCAAAAAGATTTAGTATCTAAAGGATATGCGAAGGTTGCATATCTATATGATGATTATTTATATACTGATGAAATAAGGAAAGCAGAAGAAACTGCAAAAAGTAAGAAATTAAGAGTTTGGAGTACAGAAGAACAAATAAGTGAAGAAATAATGGATAATATTAGTAGTTTTTTTGATAAAATAAAGAGAAAAATTGCTAAATTTATTAAAAGTGTGTTATAATTTTTTTGATGGAGGAAATAGTTAAATGGCAAATGAAAATAAGAAAGTAACTAATAATAAAAACAAAAATACAAAAACAAATAATAAAACAGTAGGAGCAAATAAAAAACAACCTGCAAAAAAGACAGCACCAAAGAAGAATGCTACTGCAAAGAAAGCTACACCTACTAAAAAAGTAGCACCTGCTACTAAAACTAATACAACAAAAGCTACACCAAAAAAGAAAACAACAACAACAGCTAAGAAGAAAGCTAATGTTGTTACTACTAAAAAAGCAGCAAAAAAAGTAGTTAATACTACAAAAGGTAAAACACCAGTAAAGAAGACTACACCAAAGAAAATTGTAAATAAAACAGTACCTAAAAAAGTAGAAAAGAAAGTAGTTGAACCAGTAAAAAAGGAACAACCTAAAAAGGTGGTTGAACCTGTTAAAAAAGAAGAACCTAAAAAATTAGAAAGAAAAGAAGAAAAGAAAATATCTTTATCAACTAATACATTATATACAATTATTGGTTTAGTTATTTTAGCAATAGTAATAGTATTAACTATTGTTATAAAACCAAGTGATAGTGGTGAAAATAAAAATGAAAATAATAGTACTGGTGGTAATACTGTTACAAATTCACCAGCAGATGAAAATATACCAGAAGATAAAAGAGCAGAATTAAATTCAATTAATATTGATCAATATTTAGAAATGTTAAAAGGTGACGAAGCAAAGATTATTTATATAGGCAGACCTACATGTAGTCATTGTGTTAAACAAAAACCAATTATGGAAAATATTGCATTTGAATATAAAGTTACTATTAATTATTTAAATACAGATGAATTAGACGATGAAGGTATAAATAAATTAGTATCATCACATGAATACTTCAGTGAAGGTTTTGGTACACCATTAACTCTAATTGTTAAAGGCAATGATATTGTTGATAAAGCAGTTGGAGAAACTAGTAAAAATGAAATGGTAGAGTTATTTAAAAGGAATTCGTTAATTAAATAAAAATTAATAAAAAAGGAGTGAGAGTTCATGGCTGATAGACTTCCAACTACTACAGAACTTGTTGCCAGATTTAAAAGAAAATATCCTGCAACTATAGGATGGAGATATAAAAAGAATTCTGCAGTTGTAGAAAAACATTTAAATCCAGGTGAAGAAGTTGTATATGCATTTATCGCACAAAAAAATGATAAATTATTTCAAATATTTGAAAGTGCTGTTGTCGCACTTACAACTGAAAGAATTTTAATTGGTAGAAAAAGAGTATTATTTGGTTATTTTATAGATTCAATTACTCCTGATATGTTTAATGATTTAAAAGTATCTAGTGGACTTTTATTTGGAAAAGTTAAGATTGATACAATTAAAGAATTAGTTATATTAACTGATATATCAAAAAGAGCACTTCCTGAGATATATGCTAAAGTATCTAATTATATGACTTTTATGAAGAAAAAATATATGAAAGAAACAGAAAAAAATAAAGAAATCTTGCAATAAAGATTTCTTTTTTTTATAATTATAATAGGTGATAGTATGAAAAAGGTTATTTCTATAATAGTCGCATTTCTTTTAATATGTTTAATATATGAATTTTGTGTTTTATTATTTGTAAAACGTTATGATTATGATTATACATTTACAAAAAATAAACAAAAATATTCAATTAATGAAAAATATAGTTATTCAAGTGGTCAACATAATTATGATATTACAATAAAAGATAAAGATAATCATAAATATATGTATTTATTAAATCATAATTATCATAAAGAAAAAGAGATTATTAAAGATTTATTAATCTTTGAAAAAGATAATACAAAATGTATTTTTCCAGTATTTAAAGATAAAGTAATATCTAATCTAGTTTGTAATATAGACGATAAAACTTATAGTTATACTTCTTTAAATGACCAAAATAATGAATTTATTAATGAAATAAAAAATAAATTAATTAACAAGAAATATAAAGTTCCAGCTTTTACTAATAATGAAGAAACAAAAGAAATAAATAATTTAGTAACTAAAGTGACTTACTATAAGGATTTTGTTCCTAACTACAATGTTTTAGTTTGGGGATACAAAGGAGTTTTCTCTATTAATAAAAAAGAAGCATCAGTAAATGATTTTCTTAAAGAAGATATATATGATACTAAATATATAAAAGCAAGCAATAAAAATATGTATGTTATGGATGTAGAAGGTGAAGAATCATCTTTTGATAAAATATATGCGATTAATACAAGTGATGGTAAAACATCAATAATAGATGTAATAGATAAGAATATATCTTCTAATAGTTATTTTAATGGAATATATAATAATATAGTTTACTTTACAGATTGTAATGGTAATCATCAATATAAATTTACAGAAGGAAAAGATAATGTAGAAAAAATTGATTCACAGGGATTAATAAAATACTACGATGGTAAGAATTTAGTTAATGAATCTGTTGATGATGTCGCAAATAATAATATAGTTTTTAATAATAATATAATTAATGAACAAATAACAAAATTATATAATACATCAGAAATTAAGAAGAACAATAATCACTATTATTTTAAAACTAGTGATGGTAATTTTTACTTAGTATTAAATAATGATTATAAAAATCCAATTTTATTATTTAATAGAGCATCTATGAATGAATGGATAGTTGAAAATGACACAGTATTTGGTATAATAGGAAATACTTTATATGCATACAATTATGATTATGGTTTTAAACCATTAATTAAATATGATGAATTTAATTATCACACAAGTAATATGTATGGTATAACATATATAGGAGATTAATATGAGTAAAAATGAATTGTATGAATTAAGAAAAAGATTAATTAATAGTGAAAAATATAAAATGGTTGTCATAGAAGATAGTGAAAATAATTATATTAATTTAGATGTTGTATATAGTGATCATACATATTTAAAAGAAAATATTATAAGTTCTTATAAGCATAAAAATGACAAAGATTCAGTAGTTTTTTTAGAAAAAAGTTTTGAAAGAATTATGAGACTTTTAGCTGATAAAAATATTTCATATGATAGTATAGAAGTTCTTATATGCCCATCGTTTTTTATGAAGGAATATAATCTTCTAAATAACAGTGGAAAAGATTTAAGTATTGAAAAAGATTCATTTAATAATAATATGTTTATAGATAATAATTTAGTTAGTATATGTTATTTATTTTCTGTTAAATCTAGTGATGCGATTATATATGATGAAGAAATTAATAGATTTATAGATAGAATATCTAGTGCGAAATTCTTAGTAGATTATAATAGTTATGTTAGAGAAGTAGCTTTAAATGGTTTCCCACTGGAAGACTATAATTATGATATGTTAATACAATCACAAATAAATAATAAAGGAACTAGTATCAAATTGGATTTTGAAAAAGAAAAAACATTTTAATGTAGGGAGGTTTTAAAATGAATGAAGAAGTAGATATAAAAGAAAAAATAGATAATTGGTATAAAGAAAATTCTGAAAAATTAAGAAAGAAAGAAGAAAAAATGAAAGAGTTAGTTTCAAGTACTGATTATATAGATTGGCTTTCTAACTTTTTAGAAGATAAAAAATCATTTTCTGATGAAGATTGGATGTATTTTTTAGATATGTTTGAAAATCATGATAGATTAAATATGGCTAAAATATGTTTATTATATGAAATAGTTAGTGGGTATGCATTAAAGAATAATATAAATTTAAATAATTGTGATTATGGAAACTATTATAAAGTAGTATATAATGATTTTTGTTTTGATGTAGGAGTTAGATTAGACCATGGAATCGTATTCTTCTGTAATATAGATACAATTAAAGAAAATGATAGTGTTATAGATTTTAATAATATTTTAAATGTACAAGAAAAAGATAAAGAATTAATAAAAAAATAAAAAACTCGAGTTAATACTCGAATTTATTTGTTTATGGAGGGCCTAGTCGGATTTGAACCAACGATCAGGGAGTTGCAGTCCCATGCCTTACCACTTGGCTATAGACCCATATGACAATATTAATTTTAATATAAAAATATATAATTGTCAAATATATAATTATTATATTCATAAAAAAATAAGATAGAATTAACTATCTTATTTTTCAATTTTAATTGTATATGTTTTACAGTTATTTGGACAACATGTAGTAACAACAGATCTTGGTCCAATACCACCAACATAACTACCTGGATGTTCACCACTTACAGCTTCAATATTGATTTTTACATTCTTTGCTCCAAAATAACTATTTAATTGTGAAACTGTAGAATTATAACTTTCAGTATTACTAAATATATTATTTAAATCTCTAGTTATAGTAATTTGTTTTACTTCACATTCTGGTTCAGGAGTAGGTGTAGGAGTAGGTGTTGTCTGTTGTTGATTGTTATTACCATTATTATTACTATTATTGTTATTATTATTTCCACTATTAGTATTTGTTTTAGAAGTACTTGCCTTATTTGTACCACTAGAAAGTATTATAGAAACAGTAGTATTACTTGCAACTTCACTACCAGCTGCGATAGATTGTCTTATTGCTACATCTTTCTTTTTATCACTATTTTGATATTGGAAAGTACAATTAATACCTATACTATTACATTTAGACTTAATCTCACTTTTACTCATTCCTACAAAGTTAGGAACACCTGTTTTTTTACCATCTGATACATATACACTAACTGTATCATTATTCTTTATAACATCACCTTTTTTATGAGTGAATTTAATTATCTTACCAGCTTCAACATCGTTACTAAATTCATGTTCAATAGAATACATTATATTATTTTCTTTAGCCCATTCTTCAAACTTACTAACACTATCAAAGTTAAGCATTTTTAAAGGACCTTTAGATATAATAACTGTTATTGTATCTCCTTCAGATATTAAATCATTTTCTTTAACACTAACACTAATTACTTTTCCTTCTTTTATAGCATCATCATATTTCATATTAAGAGCTAATTTAATCTTATGTTTAGAACTCCACTCAGTAATTTCTTCTAATGACATCTTTTTAAAATCAGGTAGTTTAATTTTAGAACCCTTAGATAGAGTAATAGTTATTTTATCTTCTAATCTTTTTATCTTAGTACCTTTCTTAATACTTTGATTCATAACATGATCCTTTTTAATAGAACTACTATAATCATAAGTAAACTCATTTTTTATCTCATACTTAGTTAAGAAAGCAAGTACTCTTAATTTAGTTTGATTAGTAAAATCAACCATAGTTATCTCATCAGTTAATTCCATATTACCTCTAGAGAAGGTAAATACTATTTCTTCATCTCTTCTAGTACTTCCAATTTTACTTTGTCTAATTAAATGATCTTCTTTTGTCTCATTTTCTTCATATTCTATTTTTACATTAGATAAACCATTCTTTTCAATAAATGTTAATACTTTTTCTAAATCGTAATTAGTCATATCAGGAATCATTATTTCTTTACTAGGATTAATACCACTACTAATTACAACTTTCATCTTTTTAACATCTTTTAAATCAGTACCAGATTTAACACTTTGATAAATAATATTATTCTCTTTAGTTAAATCACTATATTCATATAACTCCTTTAAAGTAATATTATTTTTAGATGCCCATTTAACTACTTCTATATAACTCTTATCAGTAAAGTCTGGCATCTTACTAAATAGATTAATTAAATTAGTTTGGTTATTAAAAAGTATAAAACTATATAAAGTTATAAATACCATACCTATATTTAAAAACTTCATTTTTTCATTCTTAAGATAAATACATAAAAATATACAAAATAAAATTAATATAGAACAACTACCTATACTTAATATATTAAAATCTTTCTTTAAAACTTGAATTACTATAATAGAAATAAGTCCAATTAGATTTATTCCTAATAGAGTGTATGCGAAGGCTTTCTTCTTCATAAACATCCTCTCCTTAGTATAATTTTACTATATTTTATAATAATAAAAAAATAAAAACAGATATTTTATACGTTATTTGTCATTATTTTACTAATATAAATTATGCTTCGACATATTACGACTTATCACTTTGTTAAGATAATTTTGGTGATAATATGAATAAGAAATTTATTATAAGTATAATTGTAGTTATTGTTTTAGGAATAGTAAGTGCGAAAAGTGTTTATAGTTTAAGTGAAAATATTAATAAAAAGAATACTTATTATTTTCTTCAATTAGGAGTATATGATGATATGGATAGCTTAAGTAAAGATACTAAAAATATAGATGATAAACTTGTTTTAAAAGAAAATGATAAATACTATGTATATGTAGGAATAAGTAAAGAAAAAGATAATTTAAAAAGAATTAGTAATTTATATAAAGATTATGGATATAACTTATTAATAAAAGAAAAAATAATAATGAATGAAGAGTTTTGTATTAATTTAGAACAATTTGATAAGTTACTTAAAAATACTAAAGATTTAGAAGAATCTAAAAAAATAATGGCTGTAATATTATCAAGTTATCAAGAAATGGTACTTAATTATATAATTTAAAAACTTTTTTGGAATAATATAATTGAGGTGAATTTATGAAAATAAAAAATATTCCAGAAAAAGAAAGACCAAGAGAAAGATTTTTAGAAGTAGGTGTTGAAAATTTATCTAATGAAGAACTGTTATCTATTATTTTAAAAAATGGTACAAAAAGTAAAAGCGTTAAAGATTTAGCTTTAGAAATATTAAATAAATATGATGTTAATAATCTAAAAGATATTTCTTATTATGAATTATTAAAGATTAAAGGAATAGGGAAAGTAAAAGCAATTGAAGTTATCTCTTCTATTGAATTAGGTAAAAGAATATTTATAAGTGGAAGAAGTATAAAAAAAGAGAAATGGAGTAATCCTAAAGATATATACCTAGATAATAAATATTTATTTATAGATAAGAAACAAGAATGTTTTTATTGTTTTTACTTTAATAATAATCAAGAGTTAATAGAAAGGAGACTATTATTTATGGGAACAATTAATAGAAGTTGTGTACATCCAAGAGAAATATTTAAGTATGCATATTTAAATAGTGCATCATCTATAGTATGTATTCATAATCATCCATCAGGAAATGTATATCCAAGTAAAGAGGATATAAGATTTACTAAAGCTATTAAAGAAATAGGAGATACATTTGGAATACCAATACTGGATCATATTATTGTAGGAGATAATGGATATTATAGTTTTTATGAAGAGAAAGAAGAATTTTTATGTTAAAGAAAAAGAAAAATAAAAAAGATAAAAGATTTATTACAACAATTATATTAGTTACAACTTTTATAGTTCTTTTAACATATTCATTAAATATAGTTAGAAATACTAATATAATAGAATACTCTTTAAAATACTTTTCAGATACTATTTTAAATGCTTCATCATTAATTACTTCAAATGGTACTATTAAAGAAAAAAATAATAATAAACAAGTATTAAAAAGTGAGATAAAAGAGTTAAAAAAAATATTAGATTTAAAAGACACTTATACTAATTATGAATTAGAAAATGCTAGTGTTACAGTAAGAAATAAAAGTTATTGGCTAGATAATTTAATTATTGATAAAGGAAAAAAGAATGGTATAAAAAAAGATATGGCTGTTATAACTGATAATGGTTTAATAGGAATTATTTCTAAAGTATATACTAGTAGTAGTGAAGTAAGATTAATAACTACAAATAATAAGAATAAGATAACTATATATATTGAAACAGAAGGTGGAGATGTTGTTGGATACATAGATAAATATAATAAAGATAAAAAAGAACTAGTTATAAAAGATATAGATAAAAATAGTAATATAAAAGTAGGAGATAAAGTTATGACTAGTGGAATGAATAAAGTATTTCCTAAAGGAATATATATAGGAGAAGTAAAAGATGTAAAACAAGATGAGAATAATCTAAGTAAAATAGTATATGTAGAAATAAAACAAAATCTTAATAAAATACATTATGTCGCAGTAGTAAAAAAAGTAAATGACTAACACATTAATAATAATTATTTCTTTTATACTAGATTACTTCTTATCTCTTTATTTACCATATGAAAGAAATAATTTATCTTATCTAACACCATTATTTATTCCGATACTAATATATCTTTTATATCCTAGATTTAAAGATAAAAAAATATATATTTTAATAAGTATTATAATAGGTATTATTTATGATTTAATATATACTAATTTATTATTTTTTAATGGAATACTATTCTTAATTATTAGTTTGATAACGATACTAATATATAAGTATTTAAAAAATAATATATATTTAAATATTATATATTTATTATTTATAATTATATTTTATGAATTAATTAGTATTTTAATTTATATATTATTTGGAGTAATAAGTATAAGTTATAGTGATATTATCTACAGGATTACTCATGTAATAATAATTAATATAATATATGGAACTATTTTATATATGATTATAAGTCATAAGAAATAGTTTTTTTTAATATATTTTAATAGGTGATTAGATGAAAAAGATATATCCAGTTATACTTACTTTATTACTTATATATTTTAGTTTTTATTATACTAATAAAGTAGTGGGATTAATAAAAAGTAAAGATCCTATAATGGTTAAAATAGAAAAAGAAAAAGAAAATTATGAAGTTAAAGCAGTTAATGCGAAAGTAGATAATAAAAATGTTATACCAGGTAAAAATGGTAAAGTAGTAAATGAAAGTGAAAGTTTTAAAAAAATGAAAAGTTATGGAGAATATAATGATGAATTATATGTATTTGATGAAGTAGAACCTACTGTATCTATGGATGACTATTATGATAAATATATTAGTTTAGGTAGAAATGATTCTAATAAAGTAAGTATAGTTTTTAAAGTAGAGAAGAATGACTCTTTAGAAGATGTTCTAAATATACTAAAGAATAATAATGTTAATGCAGCATTCTTTCTTGATGGAGTATTTTTAAATAATAATAAAGATATAATTAGTAAAGCTATTAAACATGGTAATGAAATAGAAGTACTAAGTTATGATAGTAGTTATGATAAAGTTTTTTTTGAAGATAGCCTACATAAACTATTTAATTTGACAAAAAAAGAACCTAAGTTTTGTTATGCAGATTATGATAGAAAAGAAGTATTACTTCTTTGTGATAGATTAGGACTTCATACTATTATTCCTACAATAAATACTAGTATTAATTCATTTAGTTTAATAAAAGATAAACTACAAAGTGGATCTATTATTAGTTTAAAGTCAAACTCTAATAACTTAAATACTATAATTAATTATATTAAACAAAGAGGTTATAATTTAGTAACTTTAGAAAACTTATTACTAGAACAATTAGAAAAATAATTGTAAAACAAATGTCAAATAATAACAAAGTTATTTGATTTTTGCTTTATTAACAATCTTTTAAGTTATAATTAATAATAGGAGGAAAATTTATGGAAAATAATGAACAAAATGTAAATATGGCTAAAAAAGGAGCTGGATTTTTAATTATAATTGTTGCTCTATTAATAGCTTTATTGGGGTTAGGTGGATATTTAATATACGATAAATTTATCGCACCAGAAGAAGATAATAAGAAAACAGAAGAAAAAGAGAAGAAAGAAGAAAAGAAAGAGGAGAAAGAAGTTGCTCTTGATGATAGTGCAATTGAAACACAGTTAAAAACTAGTATAAATATATTAGAAAAACTAGAATTCTTAGGTGATGATGTTAATCATTATTCTCGTAAAGGAGATATTTATTATAAAAATATAAAAAATGAAGAAATAAAAGATGGAGTTAAACTATATGCAGTTTTAAACTCAGTATATTATGATAATAGTAATTACTTTGTTGATGATCATAAAGTTGAAGGCGATTCTCGTAAGAGTGCAGATGCAGATAAGATTAATAAATTATATAAGAGCGTTTTTGGTGAAGATGCAAAAACTAATGATTTTGGGAAAAATAATTGTCCTACATATGAATATGATGCAACAACAAAAAAATACTATGGACTTTCTGCATGTGGAGGAACTTCAGGTTTTTGGATTCTAACTAAAGCAGATAGATTTACTAAAAAAGGCGATAATTATTATGCATATGTTAAATTAGCAGTTATTGAAGGTGGAGAAAAAGCATATACTGATTATGCGAAAACGAATACATATAATGGAACTATAGACAAAGCTAATTTATGGGATGGAGAGAAATTCTTTACTGATGAAAATAAAGAATCATTTAGTGAGTATAAATATACATTTACTAAAACTAAAGATGGAGATTATAAGTTTGTAAGTGTAGAAAAAGTTAAATAGAGACTTAGGTCTCTTTTTTTATTTTGACAAAATTAATTTTTTCTTTTATTTCTTAAGTATTTATTGTATAATTAAATAAGTTAGTAAGGTGATAATATGTATTTAAAACAAATTAATGCTTATGGATTTAAATCGTTTGCTGATAAGATAGATGTAAAACTTGATAATAAGATTACATGTATAGTTGGACCAAATGGTAGTGGTAAAAGTAATGTAGTAGATGCTGTTAGATGGGTACTTGGAGAACAATCAGTAAAACAATTACGTGGTGATGGCTCTATGAGCGATGTAATATTCTCAGGAAGTAAGTCAAGAAAACCACTTAATGTAGCTACTGTTGAATTAGTATTTGATAATAGTGATCATTATTTAAATATTCCATATACTGATATATCTATAAAAAGAAAAGCTTATAGAACAGGAGAAAATGAATACTTTTTAAATAATGAGAAGTGCAGATTAAAAGATATTGTTAACTTACTTATAGATAGTGGTATTGGAAAAGAATCATATAATATTATTTCTCAAGGAGAAGTAGATAAGATTATATCTAATTCATCTATAGATAGAAGAACAATAATAGAAGATGCTGCAGGAGTAGTTAAATATAAAAAGAGAAAAGAAGAAGCTCTAAAGAAACTAGATAAAACACATGATAACTTAGATAGAGTAAATGATATTATATTAGAACTTGAACAACAAGTTGAACCTCTAAGAGAACAAAGTGAAAAAGCTAAAGAATATTTAGAAAATAAAAATAATTTAGAAAATTTAGAAATAGCCTTACTTGCTTATGATATTTATAATGATAGTGAAGAAGAGAAAAAACTAAAACAAAAATTAGAAGTAATTGAACAAAAATTAGTAGAAGAAAATATTACATCTAGTAATAGCGATGTTAAAATAACAGAAGAACAAACTAGACTTACTAATAAAGAAAGAAAATTAAAAGAAGCTAATGAAGAGTTATTTAAAGTAGTAGAAGAAGTAGAAAAACTAAATGCAGAAAAATTACTATTACAAGAAAAAGCTAAGAATAAAGATATAAGTGAAAGCGAAAAGAAACTAAGAGAAAACTTAGAATTAGAAGGTAATATTAATTCACAAATTAAGATATTAGAAGATGAAATAGATAAACTAAATAAAAATCTTAATAATAAGAGTGGAGAATTAATTAGTAGTGAAAGAGAAATAGATGATGCGAAGAATAGAAAAAAGCTTTCTATGTTAGACTATTCTAATTGTGATCAACAAATTATTACTCTTACACATAAGATTAATGGATTAAAACAAGAAATAGAAAATGGTACTAATATG
>CADAWN010000017.1 GCA_902791625.1 uncultured Erysipelotrichaceae bacterium
GAGTTGATAGAGAAATATAAATATTTAATAATGTTAGATTTAAAACCAAATGAGTTAAATATTTTATCAAAGAAAGATAAGGTGATAAATAAATATATGGAAGAAGTAGAAAGAATAAATGAAGATCCAGAGTTTTATGAATATATAAGTGCAGAAGAAGACAATAGAAAAATAGAGAATTCCTTAAAGAGTCAGTATAAAAGAGAAGGACTTGAAGAAGGTATAGAAAAGGGTATAGAACAAGGAATAGAGCAAGGAACTCGTTTAGCAAAGCTAGAAGCTGCTAAAAAGATGAAAGAAAAAGGAATTGATAATTCTGTAATTAGCGAAGTAACCGGTCTTATAATAGAAGAGATAGAAAACTTATAAGTTTTTCTATCCTTTTTTTGTTATCTTTTTTAAAATGTGTTATGATGATATAGAGAGGTAAAAAAATATGAAGAAACTAAGTGAATTATATAATATAGATAGTGATGTAGAAATTAAAAGAATAAGTATTAATTCTAAACAAATAGAAAAAGGGGATATATTTGTTTGTACAATGGGAGTCAAAGCTGATAGACATGACTTTATAGATGAAGCAATTAAAAATGGAGCAAGTGCGATAGTAGTTAGTCGTGATGTTGGAGAAAAAAGTGTACCTGTTATTAAAGTAGATGATACTAATAAAGAACTTCCTAAATTATGTCAAAAGTTTTATGATTATCCTGATAAAAAACTTACTATGATAGGTATTACTGGAACAGATGGTAAAACTACAACTACAACTGTTATTCAAGCTTTAATTGGTAAACAAACTTGTGGATATATTGGTACTAATGGATATAGTTATAAAGATGTTAAAGGAGATACTGAAAATACTACACCAGATGCACATAACTTATATAGATACTTTAATGAATTTGTAGAAAATGATTGTAAGTATTGTGCAATGGAAGCAAGTAGTGAAGCATATTTTAGAAAAAGATTAGAAGAGATTGAATATGATGTTTCAGGTATTACTAATATAACAAGAGAACATTTAAATATACATGGTAGTTATGAAAACTATGTAGAGTGTAAATGTGAAGTTTTTAGACATACTAAAAAGGATGGTTATTGTGTATTAAATCATGATGATAGTGAATTTGAAACATGTAAAAAAGCTTGTAATGGTAAAGTTGTAACTTATGGTAAGGGTGATGATAATACTTTACAAATAGTAGATTATAAAGTATATCCAGATCATACTGATATAACTTATAAATATGAAGGAAAAGAGTATAAAATAAAAAGTCCATTACTTGCTGAATTTAATGTATATAATTTAGCTTGTGCACTTCTTACATGCCTATCTTTAGGATTTAAGTTTGAAGACTTAGTTAAGAATTTTAAAGATATATATGTAGATGGTCGTCTTGAGATGTTAGATACGAACACACCATACTATGTTATGGTAGATTACGCACATACTCCTAATGGTATAAGTAATTTACTTAAATTTGTTCATACACTTGATATTAATAGATCAATTGTAGTAATTGGTTCAGCTGGTGAAAGAGATTATTTAAAAAGACCTATTATGGGTGAAACTGTACTTAATAATGCTAGTTATGCAGTATTTTGTTATGAAGATCCTAGAAGTGAAGATCCAAGAGATATAATTGATCAATTAGTATCAACTGCTAAAGAAACACATGATAATTATGAAATAGTTGTAGATAGACATGATGCTATTCAAAGAGCAGTTGATTTAGCAAAAGATAAAGATATAGTTTTAGTGCTAGGTAAAGGTAATGAAACATATCAAAAATTAAAGAATGAAACAATCTATTTTAATGATGTAGAAGAAGCTTATAAGGCAGTAGAAAATAGAAAAAAACGCGAAAAAGTAACAAATTAAGGGCTAGATATTACTAGCTCTTTAATTTAAGGAGAAGTATATGAAGAAGAAAGTATTATTAATTGTTATTCCCCTGATTTTAATAATATCAAGTATAGTTGGATACATTTTATATAAAGATTATAGGGTAAAGCATGCGATTAAAAAAGTAGTATTAAAAACTAATGAAGTAGAAGTTTTTGATAAAGTATATGTAAGTGATGTAATAGGAAGTATTAATGGAAAACTTGTTAAAGATAAAAGAATTGATACTACTAAAACAGGTAAAAAGAAGATTACTTTTGAGTTTATTAATAATGAAGATATTAAAGTAGATTATACAATTAAAATAAATGTAGTTGATAAAACTCCACCAGTAATAAAAAGTATTACAAGATATGGAATAGAAGTGGGAAATAAAGACTTTTATAAAAAATTCTTTTGTGGAGATAATTATGATGATAAGCCTAAATGTAGTATAGAAGGAAAATATGATGTTAATACTCCTGGTGAATATAATATAGCTTTTAAAGCAGTAGATTCATCAAGAAATGAGACAGTTAATAAATTTACTTTAATAGTTAGAGAAAAGTCTAAAATTAGTACTAAACCATCTGAAGAAAAGAAAGTATATACTAATTTTAAAGATGTATTAAAAAAATACAAAAAGAAAGATAATAAAATAGGACTTGATGTATCAGAATTTCAAGGTGATATTGATTTTGATAGAGTTAAAAAAGCAGGGGTAGAGTTTGTATATATTAGAGTAGGACGTGGTGGAGGAGTAGGAAAAACACCAGTAATTGATAAGAAATTTAAGAAGAATATTGAAGGCTTTAATAAAGCAGGTATTAAAGTAGGAGTTTATTTCTTCTCATATTCTGTTAGTAAAAAAGAAATACTTAGGGATGCTAAATGGGTAGTAAAACAATTAAAAAAATATAAAGTAGATTTAGAAGTAGCATATGACTTTGAAGATTGGACTGATTATCATGAGTATAATTTAAGTTTTTATCACTTAACAGAAATAGCTAATACATTTAATGATTATATGAAGAAAAATGGTTATAATGGAATGCTTTATAGCTCAAAATATTACTTAGAGAATATTTGGTTTGAACAAAATTATCCAGTATGGTTAGCTCATTATACTGATAAAACTGATTACAAAGGTAAATATAAAGTATGGCAAATATGTGAGAATGGTAAAATAGATGGTATCAAAAATCAAGTTGATATTAATATAAGGTATTAAAAAAATATTGATTTGAAAAAGAAATTTATTGAGATGATTTGATATAATATTTAATAAATTGTTTGTAATATATTTTAATGTTATTTATAATGATAATTGTATCGGTATATATAGTAAATACTATTTGTCTACAATTAGTAAAAAAGAAAGGATGTATAAAATATGATAAAAGTATTATTTGTATGTTTTGGAAATATTTGTAGATCTCCAATGGCTGAATTTATTTTCAAAGATATTGTAAAAAATAGAAAGTTACAAGATAAGTTTCTAATTGATTCAGCTGCAACTAGTGAACAAAATGAAAAAAATAAAATTTCAATATATTGTGAAGCAAAGTATATTTTGGAAAAGAATAATATACCATTTTACAATCGGATATCAAAACAAATCAAAAAAGATGATTATTGCAGATATGATTATATTTTAGCAATGGAAGATGAAAATATTAAAAATATTATGAAAATAATAGAAGTTGATGACAAGAAAAAAGTTTATAGATTGCTTGATTTTACAGAAAATCCAAGAGATATTATAGACCCTTGGTATTATGGAAATTTTGATGCAACTTATGATGATATTAAATTTGGTTGTGAGAAATTTCTAGAATATGTATTAAATAATGATATTGATTAATTATGTTTAGGAGGAATACAGTTTTATGTGTGATACAGTAGGTAAAATAGGAAATAAAAAGCATTATTCAATGTTTGCAAAGAATAGTGATAGACAATATGATGAGCCACAAGTAATGGTCTTTATTGATTCTAAAAAACATGAGAATAAAAAACTATATACTACTTATATAGAAATAGATCAAGTAGAGTATACACATGCTATATTAATATCAAAGCCTATTTGGATGTGGGGAGCAGAAATGGGAGTTAATGATTGTGGAGTATGTATAGGAAACGAAGCTATTAGTACTAAAACCTCAAAAGATAACAAAAAGGCTTTAATTGGCATGGATTTAGTAAGATTAGGCCTTGAAAGATCCTCATCTGCAAAAGAAGCAGTAAATGTAATAATTGAATTATTACAAAAATATGGTCAAGGAGGAAACTGCGGTTATAAAAAAGAATCATACTATGATAATTCATTTCTAGTTATGGATAAACAAGAATTATATGTTCTAGAAACTGTTGGGAAAAATTATGCAATTAAAAAGAAAAAAATGGCAACCATATCAAATTGTTTATCAATTTCAAATGCTGATATTTATAATGATGTTAAAAATTTCAAAAAAAAGTATACAGATATTCCTAAAGAAAATGCAAATTTTAGAAAAAAAACAACATATAAAAAACTTTTATTTGCAAAAAATGAAAATGACTTATTTAAAATTATGAGAACTCATTCTAAGAAAAATGGATGTAGTGTTTGTATGCATGGTGAATATGAAAGTACAAATTCAATGGTAGTAATACTAGAAGATAAACCAATTATTTATTTTACAGGTTGTCCAAATCCATGTGAGTCAGAATATATCAAATATGTATTTGGAAATGATTTAATTTATCCTATAGTATATGAAAAAAATCAGGATGATTGTCGTTTTTGGAAAGAGAAAAGATATAAAACCAATTTATAATATATATAGTATAATTAATAGATGGAGAGATTAAAATGAAAGAGTATTTTTATAAAAAAATAATATAGGAGGTGATATAGTGAATAAAAGATTACCAGCTATTATATCTACAGTTTCAAATAGTTTTTGTGATTTTACATTAGACATAGCTGTTAATAAATATAGTATGTATTTTATATTATTTGGAACTGCATTAGGGTCATTTTTATTCCAATTAATTTATGGAATCATTAATGGAGTAACAGTCACTTATTCATCACTGATTTTTATTTTTATAAATGGATTTTGTATGTTATTAGGTTATATTTTTTATGTGCAAGCATTAAAAAGACTTCCAGTAGCACTTACTGGTTTAATAGAGTCAGGTAGTTTATTTGCATATTTATTTATAGATTTTATTTGTGGATACTTATCAATAAATTTATGGTTCCTTTTCTTATTCCTTATGTTTATAGTATCTATATTTATATTTTCATATGACACATATAAAGAAAAAGATAAAAATCAAATTAAAAAAATTAAAATGTCAGGTATTTTAATATTACTTTGTTCAATGTTTTTTTATGGACTTGAACCATATTTGATTAAATTTGCAAGTAATAGAGGGGCTAATGAAATAGGTATTAATTTTGGATATTATTTTTTTGCACTTCCTTTCTTTTTCATTATGATGTTAAAGAATAAAAATAAACAAACAAAAAATGGTAATAATAAAGCTATTAAATTAATTATATTAATATCATTTTTTGAAGCAATATATTATTTATTTGGAACAATAGGGTATGTAAACGAAGTGGCTGTTATAAATGCAATAATACAAGAAATAAGAGTATTCTTATTATTTATGTTATCAATAGCTTTTGGAACTGATAAATTATCTTTAAACAAAGTAATAGCTATAATAATTGGATTTTTATCAATTATAGGTATTTACTTATATTAAATATATATTATATAAAATAATAGTTTATTATGTATCTTTATAGATAATGATAGCTATTTAGTATGTATAGTTGAGGTGATAATAAATGGATAATTATACTAAACAAATTCAAGACAATAAAATAATATTTAAAGATATATTAAATAAAAAAGAATTAGTTGTTAATCATTATGATGAAGATTATCATTTTGATACAGTGTTTATAGATGAAAGTATGAATACAAACTTTATTCTATATGTTATTAAAGAATTAAAGAAAACTAGTGATTTGAGTATTGTAACTTCTTTATGTGATTCACCAATTATAGATGATGTTTTAATTAATAATGGTCTTAGAGTATTAAACTATCAATACACTATAGATAATAAAGAGTACTTGATGAATAATAATTATGATATTTCAAATGTTTTAGATGATGAGAGTAAAAATTTCTATTTAGAAAAAGTTAATGAAATTAGTAGAGCTAATAGCAAATATCTTAATTTAGATAATGAATTAACAAAATATAATGATAAAATATTTGAAATTGAAGAATTTTATTATAGAGTATATAGAGAAGATAAAAATATAGTAGGAATAGTAGATTATAAAGTGATAGATAACAAATTATTTATTAGAAGTTTATTATGTATAAATGAACAAGTAATAGAAGATATAATTAAAGATTTACTTAATGTATATAAAAAAGATCTTATTATAAGTATTACATATTCAGAAAATAATATAAGAGAAATTATAAAAAAACTAAATGGTAAGTTTAACTATTGTATGTATAAGTTGATAGATGAATAATAAGATGGATTTCATCCATCTTTTCTAGTGTAAAAAACTGTCATTTTAAAGAAAGAATAACAGTTATATGTTAAAATTATAATAGGTGGTATATATGTCATTAGAAAGTAAATTAATTGTAAAGAGAGTTTATTTAGAAAGAGATAGAATTGAGACATTTGATTTCTATCCATTTGATATAGAATGTATTAAAAATTTTCATGAATTAAACTTTAAATCACCAGTTACTTTCTTAGTGGGCGAGAATGGAGTTGGTAAATCAACCTTCATTGAAGCTTTAGCAGTATCACTAGGATTACCAGCTGAAGGTGGTACAGAAAACTTTAGATATGAAACAAAAAATACTACTTCAGAGTTATCTAATTATTTAGGAGTAGAAATCTATAATAAGCCAAAAACAAAATTCTTTTTAAGAGCAGAAAGCTTTTATAACTTTTCTACTGAAGTGGATAAAATAGGAGCAGAAGGTTACTATGGAGGGAGTTTACATGAATGTTCTCATGGAGAAGCATTTATTCAGTTAGTACAAAATAGATTTTCTGATCATGGCTTATATATTTTAGATGAACCAGAAGCAGCTTTGTCACCACAAAGACAATTATCACTTCTTTGTTTAATTGATGAACTAGTAAAAGAAGGAAGTCAGTTTATTATCGCAACTCATTCTCCAATTCTAATAAGTTATAGAGATGGTATTATTCTAGATTTAGATAATAATTTTAAAGAAATAGAATATGAAGATACAGATATTTATTCTTTATATAAAATGTATTTAGATGATAGAGAAGCTATGCAACATAAATTGTTTGATAATAAATAGGAGGATAAAATGAAGGTATATATAGTAAGACATGGACAAGTTCCACATAATGCTTTAAAAGAATATAACTCACAAGACGAAGATTTAACAGAATTGGGAATAAAACAGGCAGAACAGTTAAGAGAAAAAATAAAAGATATGCATTTTGATATAGTTATTTCATCACCACTTTTAAGAGCTACACATACTGAATACATATTAACTAATTATGATGATAGTATTATTACAGATGAAAGATTAAGAGAAAGAGGTTGTGGTACATTAAGTGGACAACCAAATTCTGTAACAGATAGAGAAGAATATTGGAATTATTATAGTAAAATTCAGTATGGAATAAATGAGAATATACAAGATTTCTTCAAAAGAGTTTATAATTTTCTAGATGAACTTAAAACTAAAGATTACAATAGTGTTTTAATAGTTGCTCATAGTGGAGTATCAAAAGCTTTTAGTGGTTATTTTGAAGGAATACAAGATGGTAAGTTCTTAAATAGAGGATTAAAAAACTGTGAGATGAAGGAGTATGAATTAAATTAATGAAAATTGGTATTGATATAGATAATGTTATTAGTAATTTTAATGAAGTATTATTAAATGATTATTTAGAACATGATAAAACTTTAAATAATAGTGGTATTATACATAAAGATGAGTATATAAGAAAAATGTTTGATTGGGATATTAATTATGAACAAGAGTATTATAAAAATAATATTGAAAGACTTGCTTCATTATTTAAACCAATTAAAGATTCTTCTAAATATATTAATAAATTAAAAGAAGATGGTAATGAAATATATATTATTACTGGTAGAGATAATGGAGAATATTCTGATCCATATAATATGACTATAAATTGGTTAAAATATAATAATATAGCTTATGATAAACTTATACTAACTAATGCATATAAACATCATGAAAAAGCAGATATTTGTAAGAAATACGGCATTGATATTATGATAGATGATTCTATTAGGGTATGTATGAAATGTAAAGATAATAATATAGACTCTATTTTATTTGAAACTCCATATAACAAAAATGAGAATAGATTTAATAGATTAGGTAGTTGGGAAGAAATATATAAGTACATAACTAATAAAAAGATAAATATTATATTAGATACAGATACATATAATGAGTGTGATGATCAATTTGCTTTATCTTATTTAATAAAGAATCAAGATAAATTTAATATAGAAGCAATTACTGTTGCACCTTATTCTCACAAAACAAGAAATGTGTCCGTTCCTGAAGGACAAGAATTAAGTTATAATGAAATATTTAAAATATGTAAATGGCTTAATTTTGATACTACTGATAAAGTGTTTAAAGGTTCAATCGATTATATTTGTAATGGTTATGATGAAGATAATGATGCCGTAAATAAAATAATAGAAGTAGCTTTAAAAAATGACAAAACTTATATATTAGGAATTAGAAGTAATATGGTTAGGTGGTAATGATTTAAGTCATAAGGATAACTTAGAATATAATTTCAGACAAGATATTAATGCTGTTAGAATAGTTTTTGATTCTAAAGTAAGATTAACTATATTGCCATGTAAAGATGTTATTTCTAAATTAAGAATAGATATAAATACATTAAAGGAAAGTATTGGTAATAAATCAGAACTATGCAATTATCTAATAGATAGATTTTATAATGATGGTTATCATGGAATACAAGAAGAAAGAGTTATTTGGGATATATCTGTTATTGCTTATATGATAAATAAAAATTGGTTTAAAAAAGAAATAATAAGTTGTCCTAATGTAAATGATGATACATCTTATGAATTAATTAAAGATAGACATAAGATTGCTATGATTACAGATATAGATAGAGATAAAATATATGAAGATTTATTTAAGAAATTAGGTGAATAAATTATGAAAATATATGTAATAAGACATGGTTTAACACAATTAAATAAAGAAGGAAAGTATAATGGAACATTTGATGAAGATATTGTTGAAGAAGGCATAAAACAAGCACAAGAAGCAAGCAATATAATTAAAGATTTAAATATAGATTTAATAATATGTTCACCATTATTAAGAACAAAACACACCTGTGACATTATAAATATTAATAATATACCTGTTATTTATGATGATAGGATTAAAGAAAGGAAATGTGGTAGTCTTACATGTAAAGAGTTAGGTGATTTTTATTATACAGATTATTGGAATTATTATTCTAATGTAGATGTTGAAGGTTTAGAAAGTGTACCACATCTATTCGATAGAGTAAGGAGTTTTTTAGATGAAATTAAGATTAAATATAAAGATAAAAATATATTACTTGTAACACATGGTGGAGTAGCTAGAGCAATATATTTTTATTTTAATGAAATACCAAAAGATGGAATGATAGAAAAATTTGGATCAGATAATTGTGGCATAAAGGAATATGAGATATATGGAGAATAGTTATGAAGATAAATAGTAAAGAAGCACGAGAACTTTTAGAAAAAGAAAGAAAAAATCAAACTGATGATAGATGGATAAATCACTCTATCTGTGTTGGTAATACTGCTGGTAGAATTGCAAAAGCATTACAGGATAAAGGAATAGATGTAGATGTTGATAAAGCAATTACTTTAGGATACATTCATGATATTGGTAAAAAATTTAATGAACATGGTGGTGTTTTTCCTCATGCAATAAATGGATATAATTATATTAAAGAATTGGAATATGATGAGGAATATGCAGGTATTTGTATTAAACATTCTTTCTTGAATAATGATATTGATTGCATATCAAATGATAGAGATGAAACTGATAAAACAAATCCTAATTATAATTTTGTAAAAGATTATATAAGCAGTAAATATACAATAGAAGAAAAAATTATTAATTTATGTGATTTGATGTGTACAACAAAGATATTAACTGTAGAAAAAAGAATGATAGATTTATTATTAAGACATGGAGTGTTTGAAAAGACTCATTATCATATAGAAGAAACTATGAAACTTAAAGAATATTTTGATAATTTACTTGGATTTAATTTATATGATTTATTTCCTGAAATAAAAGAGAATTTATAAATTTTAAAGTAGGTGAGATTATGAAAATAGCAACTAAAGATGATATAGATAAAATATCAATAATTAGAGTTAAACAACAAAAAGATGATTGGCAAGATAAATATGAAGATAAATATGATTTACTAAATACAACTAAATCTTATTTAGAAAAACATTTAAATAATGATTTTTTTGCTTTTGTTGAGGAAAAAGATAATGATATAATTGCTATTTGTTGTTTACAAATTATAGAGTTTTTACCTCAATGTAATGATAATGGTAGACAGGGATATATATGTAATGTATATACTGAAAAAGAATATAGAAATAAAGGTATACAGACAAGACTGTTAAAGGAAGTAATAGACTATTCTATTAAAAATGACTTATGTGAATTAGATTTATCAACTAATACTGATAATGCTATTTCACTATATAAAAAATTTGGATTTGTTTTTGATAGTTGGGCAATGAAAAAAGAAATTAAATAAGAATTATTAAAGGTGTCATATGAGGTATAAAGATAGAAAATAAAGAATTTGGTAAATTAGAAACTATCTCAAAATCAGAAGTATACATTTACGAAAAAATATTATAATTATTATAACTACTCTTTACAATAATAGATATAATAATTACAATAACTATTGATTTGAAGGAGATAAATTATGTTTAGTGATAAGAATATTTCAGGTAAAAATATTGATACTATAGAAATAGTAGATAGCTTTTCTATAAGTTTTTTACTGGAAAAAAATGGCAATAATAATATTAAGTTTTGTTTTCCTTTTTCACTTGATATAGGTAAATTAAATAAAATAGAAGAGTTTGATAGATCTGAATTAAAAGAATATCTTAAACTTGATTTAAATTATGATTTTAAAGATTTATTTAATAAGTTAAGCGAATATGTAAGTAAGTCAAATAAAATTAGAGTTTGGTCAAGCATATATGATACAGAAGAATACTTATTATTGTTATTTATTTGTCATCATTTTAAAGATAAGAATATAAGTGTAATATTTTCAAATGAAATAAGAGATGCTAATAGAATTAATTGTTTAGATAAAGATGAAATAAAAGAAATATATAATAAAGAACATATTTTAAGTGATTTAGAAAAAGAAAAATATAATAAAGAATGGATTAAAATTATAAATTCAAATAAAGAATTACGATTTATGAATAATGGAGTAGTACAATCAGTAGATATTAATTATTTTGATAATGTTATTTTAGAAAGATTAAATAAACTTGGAAAAGTAGAAAAAAGAAAACTTATTATGGATTTAATTAGTAATCCTATAGTGGATAAATGTCAATATGCAGATTTTATACTTGAGTATTTAATAGATAATCTAATAAAAAAAGGTTTAATAAATAGTACTATAGAAGATAATATAGAGATTAAAGAAATATTTAATGTTAAATGATACAATAAAATTACTAATTAATATTAGGAGGTTATAAAATGTGGATTTTTTTGTGTTTGATTTCTGCAATAACTTCAGGATTTGCATCTATTATTATGAAAAAATGTTCAAAGAATAATGATGTAAAATCTATAGCCTTAATTGGATTAATGATAAGTCATACATCATATATAATATTATCAATTATATTTTCTAATGTTTTATCAAATTTTAATATAAACAACTTATTAAAAATTGCACCACTTACAATTTGTCAAATGATAGGTTATATATGTGGAATATTATCTGTTAAGTATGCTAGTGTATCAACAGTAATACCAATAAGAAAATGTAATGCAATAGTTACGTTGATTTTGGGTATCTTAATATTACATGAATCAATACCTATTTTAAAACTAATTATATCTGTTATTCTAATTTTATTGACAATATTTATAGTAAAAGAAGATAAAATAACTAATGATATAGATGGTAGAAAAGGTATCTTTTTTGCATGGCTTTTTGTACTATTTAATGGTATATCTTCAATGTTAAATAAATACTACATAAATACGTATATTAATCCATTTATTGTAACATTTTATTATAGTTTAGTTGGTGTTATTATAGTTAGTATTTATTGTACTTTTACAAGAAATTGGAAACATTTTAAAATGGGAAAAATAAATAAATTATATTTATTATTTTCATATATATTGTTTGATTTAATAGCTAATTTATCTTTTAGATTATGTTTAGTAGATGGACCAGTAGCTATCGCACAACCTATACATTCTAGTTCTATAATTATTACGATTATAGGATCATATTTTATACTAAAAGAAACCATTTCTAAAAAGAAATGGTTTATGATATTAGGTGTAATTGTCTGTGTAATATTATTATCCATTAAATCTTTATAGTAGGATAACTTAAAAATTAGTTAACTCTTTAACTGGCTTTTTTATGAGAATAATGTTAATATAAGTAACTAGTTATTATGAAAAAGGGTGAAAATACATGGAAAATTATCAAGAATATGAATTGTTTGAAATGTTTAATAAGATTAAACGTAAATATGGTGAACAAAAAGTTTTAGATTTATATGAAGATAAAATCTTAAAATTAAAAAATGCTAAACTATCTTATATTATTTCAGTTGTATGTAAGAAAGCAAAAGTAAAAAAACATGAAAAAATAATATTAGAGTGTAAAAATCCTGAATATAGTTATAAATTTTCTTCTAATATTAAGGGTGCAGATATAAAAGCACATGAAGAAGTAATATTTAATAGTGAGAATTTGAATTTTATTTATCTTTTTGTACTTCATATAAAAGGTGCTGATGTAAAGAAAGCAGAAGAAATAATATTAAATAGTAATTCTGCAGAGTATTGTACTTTATTTGCACTTAATATAGAAGGTGTAGATGTAGGAGAACTTGAACAGGTAGTATTAGAAAGAAAAATTGCATGTTATTGTTATATGTTTGCAAAAGGTGTAGAAAATGCAGATATAAAAGCACATGAACAAATAGTAATAGAAAGTAAAAATCCAGAGTACTGTTATTTATTTGCAAAAGATATAGAAGATGCTGATATAGAAGCATTACAAGAAGTAGTAATTAGAAGTAAAAATCCAAAATATTGTTATCTTTTTGCTCTCTATGTAAAAGGTGCAGATATAGTAAGATTAAGAAAAATAGTTATGAAGAAAGATAAAGGTTATAAGGCTCTATTTATAGAAAATATAGACAATAAATCTGAAAGAATTAAAGAAGAAGAACTTAAACAAGAATCAGCTAATGACAGTATAAAAAGATTAAATAAGATGTTAAAAAGATAATTGACTATTATTAAGGTTTATGCTATATTAATAACTATATTTTGGAGGCCTATTATGAATAAATTAAAAATAGAAAAATTATTAGAAAAATCAAATGATTCTACGTTACACTATTCTATAAGAGAAAATATTCTAAATCAGATACAAAATGAGTTAATATCTGATACTGAATATGTGGAATGGCTTGATGAATTCACTAAGAAAAGAAAACCTGTTTATCAAAAGTGGTCTTGTGAACCTTATGAAGAAGCAATGAATGGAAATGATAAAACTAATAGAAAAATGCTTTATTTATTCTTTGATTCTATTGACAAATATGCTAAAAGTAATTTCATACCACAATTAGAAACAAATCACATGCAAGCAAATTTTCCACATCCTATTTATTGTGATACTTTAATTTATTATTATAATGTTAAATTTAATGATTTTTGTTTTTCAATAAGAAAAGAATACGGTAGTAGAGTAGATTACAGTTGTATTAGAATAAAAGAAAATCAAGAAGAAAAGTATATAGATTTTAATGATGTTTTGACCAATAAAAAGCAAGAAAATGTTGATGAAATAAGTAATGATCTAGCAACATTATCTAATATGATTTTGCATTTTTGTGATAAAGATATTCCTGTTAAATTTATTAAGAATATTTTAGATGAAACATTAGTTGAATTATCCAATAAAGAAAAAAGTAAAAAATTAACTAAAAAGATAACTAAATAGTATTATTTTTGGTATAATATAAATATATCAATTGACTTGCCATGTGTTGATGACAATTTGGTCGACTAGGGTTTTCTTTCTAAGGCAAGTAGAAAGACTGCATGCATGCGAGTGTATTTTCCGAAAGGAAAATATGCTCTTTTTTGTTTAAAGGAGGAGAAAATATGAAAAACAAAATAGACATGATTACAAATTTATTTGAAGAAAAAGAAATAAGAAGTATATGGGATAGTGAAAAAGAAGATTATTATTTCAGTGTGGTTGATGTTATTTATGCATTAACAAACAGTAGTAATCCAAGAAATTATTGGAATATGTTAAAAAGCAGATTAAATAATGAAGGAAGTGAACTGTACACAATATGTGTACAGTTGAAAATGATGGCAAAAGATGGAAAGATGAGAGAGACTGATACATTAGATACTGAGGGTATATTTAGACTTATTGAATCAATTCCATCACCTAAAGCTGAACCTTTTAAATTATGGCTTGCAAAACTAGGTAGAGAAAAAGTAGATGAAGTATTTGATCCATCAAAAGGAATTGACGAGATGATAGATTTTTATTTAAAGAAGGGTTATGATTTAGAATGGATAGAAAAAAGAATAAAAGCTATTATTAATCGTAAGAAATTAACTAATGTTTGGAAAGAAAATGGAATTAGTGAAGGAGTGGAGTATGCAATATTAACTAATGATATTTATAAAGAATATTCAGGTATGACAGCAAGTGAATATAAAAAGTATAAAGGTATTAGAAAAGAGAGTTTAAGGGATAATATGACAGATATAGAAATGGCACTTATTGATATTGGTGAACTAACTACTAGGGATATTGCTAAAAATGAGAAACCCCATGGCTTAGAACAGAATAGACAAGTAGCTAAAAGAGGAGGAAGTGTAGCTAAGAAAACAAAAGACTTTTATGAAGAAGTAACTGGACTTAATGCGATAACTAATGCAAATTCATTAAAATATCAATATATAGATAATTTAGATAAATTAGAATAAAAGTATTATATACTTGTAAAATTTTAATAATTGAATTACAATGTATATGTACTTATTGCTCCATAGCCAAGTGGTAAGGCAGTGCGCTCTGACCGCACGATGCGTTAGTTCGAATCTAACTGGAGCAGCCAAAGAAAAATTAGAGTAATTATTTACTCTTTTTTATTTTTATGATATAATACTACGAGTTGTGAGGGGATTATAATGTATAGAGATAAAGGTTTTGTACGTTGTGATAGTTATTATCACCGTGAAAACAAAATATATCTTGAATGTGAGTTATATTATTTTAAATATGTAAGTAATATTAGTAATATTTATAATGAATTAATCGCAGAAGAAATAGCTAAAGAATTTGGAGTAAAGAATGCAGTTACTGATATTGGTACTATTGATAATAATATAGTTATTCTAAGTAAAGATTTTGTTAAAAATAAAAAGTTTATAAAGATGGAAGATATTTTAAAAGAAGTATATCAAGTAAGTGATACTGATTTATATAATAATATAGAAGATGTAAGTTTTGCCTTGAAACAAAAATATGGAAAAGATTTTAAAGATGATATTACTAAAATGTTTTTATTTGATGTATTAATTGGTAATGGAGATAGACATTCTCAAAATTATGGTGTTTTAGAAACTGATAAAACAGTAAGACTTGCTCCTATTTACGATAATGAAGAAATGCTAGGAAGTGACTATCTATTTGAAAACATTTATTCATTTGGGGTTAATCGTCAAGACTATTATGCATCAAGTCTTGGAACTTACCATATCTTTGAGAAATTTTTAGATAATAATGATGATTATACTTTCTTTATAAATAAAAGAAAAGAGATAATAAATAGAGATAATGTAGAAAAAATATTAACTAATGTAGAAAAGAGATTAGATGGTAATAGAATACCATCAAGATTAAGAAAGAATATTGAAGAAAGATTTGATTTTAATTATAAAACAATTTCAAGAATAATAAATGAAAGAAAGCAAATAAAAAAACTTGTAAATAAGTAATATTTATTTGCTTTTTAATACCTAAATATGTTATATTATGTATGTTTAGAAAAGAGGGATAAATATGAATGAAGAGGAAAGAGTTGAACTTGCAGAAATATTATTTCCTAGTATTAAAACTACACGTGATGAAATAGAGGAAAAGTATCCTGAAAGAAGTTTGGAAGAAGGAGCTAAAGTTACTCGTTTTGCGCCATCTCCAACTGGATTTATGCATGTTGGTAACTTAGAAAGTGCTTTCTTAGATTATATTTTTGCAAATCAAAGTAAAGGTATATTTTATTTAAGATTTGAAGATACAGATCAAGAAAGATATGTAGAAGGAGCAACTGACTTAATTAAATCTTCACTTGAAACATTTGATATACTTCCAACAGAAGGAGCATTAAATGGTGGAGTTTATGGACCATACGTTCAAAGTGAAAGAAAAGAAATATATCAAACTTATATTAAAGATTTAATTATTAAAGGACTTGCTTATCCTTGTTTTATGACTAAAGAAGAACTTCAAGAAATAAGAGAAGGACAAGAACTAAGAAAAGAAGCAATAGGTGTATATGGACCATATGCAGCTGATCGTGATTTATCTCTTCATGAAATTAAAAAACATTTAGATAATGGTGATGAATATGTAATTAGAATTAAATCTCCAGGAGAAGTAAATAACACAGTTACACTTCATGACTTAATTAAAGGTGATATTACTATGCCAGAAAATATGATAGATGAAGTTATTATGAAAAAAGATGGACTTCCTACATATCACTTCGCACATGTAATAGATGATCACTTAATGCATACAACTGTTGTAATTAGAGGAGATGAATGGGTACCAAGTTATCCTAAACATTTACAACTTTGTCAAATACTTGGATTTAAAGTACCTAAGTATGCACATTATGCACCACTTACTAAGAAAGATGAAGAAACAGGTAATGTTAGAAAATTAAGTAAAAGAAAAGATCCAGAATTCTCAGTAGAATATTATGAGAAACAAGGTATTCCTGCTGAAGGAGTAAAACTATTCTTATCAACTATTGTTAATACTAACTTTGAAGAATGGTATTTACAAAATACTGATAAAAGTTATTTAGACTTTAATTTCAGTTTTAAGAAAATGCCTACTGGTGGAACACTATTTGATGTGGAAAAATTAAATAATATTTGTCGTACATATTTCTCAAGAGAAAGTGCTGAAAAGATATATGATGATAGTCTTCCTTACTTCAAAAAGTATGATGAAGAGTTTTATAGAGTAATGACTGATAATAAAGATAGATTAATTAGTTTCTTAGATATAGAAAGAAATGGTAAAAGACCTCGTAAAGATATTGCTACATATAAAGATGTAAAAACAGAATCTATTTATATGTTTGATGAATATTTCTTTGGAGATAAAGAAAAAACATATTCTGAAATAGATAAAGAAAATGTTGATATAGAATTATTAAAGAAATACTTAAATGTATTTGATGAAAATGATGATAATGAAACATGGTATTCTAAAATACAAGTTTTAGCAGAAGAAAATAATTATGCAGACATATTGGAGATATATGTGAAATGATTAGACATGTAGTAACTGGTAAAAATCAAACTCCTAATCTTTCTAATATATTAAGTATTTTAGGAAAAGAGAATATTGAAAAAAGAATATTATTCTTTGAAAAATAACATATTTATGATATAATGTATTTAGTGAAGGAAACTTCATAAAATAAAAAAGGAACACTTAATATTGCAGTGTTGAGTGTTGCCAATTAGATTGGGTTCACCTAATTCATTGCTGAGTTAGGTGATTTTCTTTTCATATCAATACTACGAATAGTAATAATATTAATAGGAAGATGAGTATGATTAATGAAAAGATTAGTAAATCTTTCTTAAACATATTATCGCCTCCTTTCCTTTTTGGAAAATAGGCAATCACCCAACTTATTAAATGTTCCAGTATTTATTATATCAAATATTTGTTCTATAAAGTACTGGCAATTTATGGTAAAACTTGAAAAAATAAGTATTTTATGATAATATGTATTTAGTGAAGGAAACTTCATAAAATAAAAAAGGGAACATTCAGTTTCGCATACTGAATGTCTACCTATTTGTTGGTAAGACATTTAATATCTTATGATATTAAGTGTCATTTTTTTATTACGATAATCATAATGATTAGGAGCAACAAAATGATAGAAAGATATCTAAGAATTTTTATTACAAAAACTCTTTTCGTCATTTTATCAAACCTCCTTTCTTCTAGAAGATTAGAGGTAGACACCCAGTAACTAAATGTTCCAAATAATGGGAGGATTTTAGATGAAAGAATTAACAAAAGAATACTTAAATGAAATAGATAATGAGTATAAAGATAATAAGATTTATAAACTTAGTAGACTAGCTTTAAATAAAACAAAGATAAGTGATTTGGTAAGAGTAGGAGAAGAAAGTAGTAATTTAGTAAATAACTTTTCTGTTGATATTAAAACTATGAAAGTAGCTAATCAAAAGAAAAGTGGTAGATGTTGGATTTTTGCAGGACTTAATATTTTAAGAGAAGAAGTAGCTAAAAAATATGATATAGAAGACTTTGAACTTTCTCAAAACTATATTGCTTTTTATGACAAATTAGAAAAGTGTAATTACTTTTTAAACTCTGTTATTGAACTTAGTGGTAGAGATATAGATGATAGACTTTTATCATTCATTTTAATGCGTGGTATTGAAGATGGTGGACAATGGGATATGTTTGTAAATGTTGTTAAAAAATATGGAGTAGTGCCAAAAAATACATATCCAGAAACTTTTCAAAGTGAAAATACAAAAGAAATAGATAATATTCTAAATAGATATTTAAGAAAAACTACATATATGATAAGAAGACTTTATAAAAATAATAAAGAAGATGAAATAGAAAAATTAAAAGATAAAGTTATGAAAGAAATATATGAGATACTTTGTAGTGCTTTTGGAATTCCACCTAAAGAGTTTTCTTTTGAATATGTAGATAAAAAAGAAAAATATCATCTTATAAAAGATATTACTCCTTTAAAATTCTTAGAAGAGTTTGTAGACTTTAATTTAGATAATTATGTTAGTATCATTAACAGTCCAACTATAGATAAACCATTTAATAAAACATATACAATTAAATATCTTGGTAATGTAATTGAAGGGGATAAGATACTTCATTTAAATGTTTCTATGGATAGATTTCGTGATTTAATAGTTACCCAATTAACTGATAAAAAACTTGTTTGGTTTGGTAGTGACTGTAGTAAATATGGAGATCGTGATGAAGGTATTTGGGATGATAATAGTTATGATGAAGGAAGTCTTTTACAAATAGATTTAAAAATGAGTAAAGAAGAGATGCTTGATATGAGAGAAAGTGCGATGAATCATGCAATGGTCTTTACTGGTGTAAATATAGATAATGGTATTCCTACTAAATGGAAAATCGAAAATAGTTGGGGAGATGAGGTTGCTGATAAAGGTTATTATGTTGCAACAACTAGTTGGTTTAATAACTATGTTTATCAAGCTGTAATAGATAAAAAATACTTAACTAAAGAAGAATTGAAACTATTAGATGAATCTCCAAAAGAACTAGATCCTTGGGATCCAATGGGAACACTTGCTTAGTCATAATTTTAGAAAAATTTATATAATATATTATAGGAAATTATAAAAAGTATGATATAATTTTTCTTGTAAGGTGGTGTGTTATGGCTAAAAAAACAACAGTATTAGATAACAGATGCCCTAACTGTGGGGCTAAAGCTGTTTTTAATCCTAAAACTGGTAAATGGTCTTGTAAACATTGTGGTAGTGAATTAACTCTAGAAGAAATGAAAAAACACAAGAATGCCAGTAATGAAGAAAATAATAAAAGTGTAGCTGAAGAAAATGTAGATACATATGATGAATATATATCATATAACTGTCCAGATTGTGGTGCTGAAATCATAACAGATGCTCAAACAAGTGCAACTTTCTGTGTATATTGTGGTAATACAGCAATACTTAAAAATAAATTATCAGGTAAGTTCGCTCCAAGTGAAATTATTCCTTTTAAGAAAACAGAAGATGATGCTAAAGAAGCATTTAGAAATATAGCAAAAGGAAGACCTCTTGTACCCAAATCTTTTAATGCTGAAGAAAATATCGAAAAGATTAGAGGTATTTATATACCTTTCTGGTTTCATGACTATAATATAGATGGACAATTAGTATTTAGTGGTAAGACATTTGATCACTGGAGAAGTGGTGATACTAGTTATACTAGAACTAATATATATGAAATAACAAGAGAAGGTAGCTTAAAATTTGATAAAGTACCAATAGATGGATCAACTAGATTTGATAATGATTTAATGAATACTATTCAACCATATGATTATAAAGAATTAGTTCCATATAATCATGCATATTTATCAGGTTTCTTAGCTGAAAGATATGATGTTGAAGAAAAAGATACAGAAGAAGAAATGGAAAAGAATGTAATGGATGTAACTAAAAATACATTCTTAAATAGTGCACCTGCATATAGTGCTAAAGTAATTAAAACTAATACTTTAGCTGTTAAAGAACATACTTTTGAATATGTGCTTCTTCCAGTATATATGGTTAATGTTAAATATATGGGTAAGATGTATACATTTGCAATGAATGGTCAAACAGGAGAGTTTATAGGAAATATTCCTGTAAATAAGAAAAAGGCAGTAATTATAGGCTTAATTATGTTTGTTTCTCTATTTGCTCTTTTCTTAGTAGCTTTCTATATTATTTATAAGACTGGAGGTAGAGTATAATGAAAAAGACTAAATTATTCTTATTAGTTTTTGCATTACTTTTATTTCCGTTAAATGTTTTCGCAAGTACTAATACACAAGATAGATACTCACTTTCTAATTATGGAGTTAATAAGAAATGGGAAATAACTGATAGTAATAAACAAAATGTATTAAGAACTAAAAAAGTAGATGCCAGTGAAAAAGTATATGACTTTGCTGAGATATTTTCAGAAGAAGATGAAGAATGGCTATATGAAGATATAAAAGAATTTATAGAAAAATATAATATGGATTTAGTAGTTGTAACTGATAAATTTAATTATTCTAATGATAAAGAAAATGAAGATTATGCTGCTGACTTCTATGATTATAATGATTTTGGATTAGATTTTGATAAATATAATGGTATTATTATCTTTATTAATATGAATCCAACTGATAGATATTTTAATTTCTATATGTTTGGTGATTCTCAATTATATTTCGATAATAAAAGAAAACAAGAACCAATTGATAAAGCTATGGGGGATATGAAATTAGGTAGCTATTATACTGCTGTAAAAAGTATGATTATATCTTTTAAAGAGTATTTGAATGATGGAGTCCCATATGATTTAGAAGGTTATTATGTTGATGATATGGGATATTTACAAAAAAATCCAAACTTTAAAAGACCTTTTAGACCTCCTTGGTTTGCAATAATCATATCTGATTTAATAATTATATTAATTACTATGATTATATTAGTTAAGAAAAATAAAATGGTTAAGAAAAAATTAGAAATGAATGCATATTTTAATAAAAATGGAGCTGACTATAGAGTAAAAACTGATCAATTTATAAGATCGTATGTTACAAGTCATACAGTTTCATCATCTTCTGGAGGACACGGAGGTGGCGGAGGATTCTCATCTTCTGGAGGTTCTTCAGGTGGAGGTCACTCTTCAGGTGGCGGAGGCCATTTCTAAAAAAAATTAATAAAAACTACTTAAATAGTAGTTTTTTTTATTATCTTTTGTTAAAATTTATTTAGAGGTGTTCTTTATGGAAAATGTTAAAGACTTAGTAAAAGTTTCATATAAGAATAATTTAGAAAAAAATTATCATAAAGCATGTAGTGATAAAGACTTTTCTAATTATGTTAAAACATTACCAATAGAAGAAAAAGAACTAGTAAAATATACTTCTTCTTTAAAAGAATGTGTAGAAATGAGAAAAATATGTCGTGCTTGTCCTGGAATAAAAGAATGTCCATTTGATGTTAAAGGATATGTTTTAACACCAGAAAAGAAAGAGAAACGTATAATATTTTCTATGATCGCTTGCAGTCGTAAAAAAGAAGAATTATATAAAGATAACATAACTTACTTTGAAATTAGTAAAGATGTAAGAGATGCAAGTATAAAAAATATTTATAAAGATGATAAAGGAAGACTTCCTATTATAAAATATATAAGTGATTTTATTAAGAATTATGGTAAAGAAGATGTTAAAGGTCTTTATTTAACTGGATCATTTGGTTCAGGTAAAACATATTTAGTATCTGCTCTTATAAATGAAATGGCTAAACGTGGAGTTAAGAGTGTAGTTGTATACTATCCAGAATTTTTAAGAAGTCTTAAATCTTCTTTTGGAGATGATTTTAATGAAAAGTATGAAAGTGCTAAAAGAAGTGAAATACTATTTATTGATGATATAGGTGCAGAAAACTGTAGTAGTTGGTCTAGAGATGAAATACTAGGTTCTATTCTACAATATCGTATGGAACAACACTTAACTACATTCTTCACATCAAACTTAACCATAGAAGAGTTAGAAAAACATTTAGCTACTACTTCAAGTGGAGTAGAAAAAGTTAAATCAAGAAGAATAATTGAACGTATTAAACAACTAACTATACAAGTAGAATTAGTAAGTGAAAATAGGAGAGTATAGACTATGAATATTTCATCTAAAAATAGAGATAAATTACTATCAGTATTTGATAATTATCATGAAAAAAATGATAAAATTTTATCATGTCTTGATTGTGAAATGGATGAAATAGTACCAATATTATTAGATGTTATTAATAATGTGATTAAAGAAGAAATGGTATTTGATAATAAAAATGCTGTTTACAATATGTTAGAATTAATAGAAAAAGAGTTATCTAAGAATAGAAGAATTGACGTTGATAAATGTATTCATATAACTAAGAAAATACTCGAATCTATTAGTTCTTTTTTACTTGAAGAAAAATATACTAAACATACACGCAAAGAATATAAAACATTTTTCTATCACTTCACTAGAAAAATAATGAGATTACCACTTAATAAATATGAGAATAATGAACACCTAGAAATAGTTTTAAAAATAATTAAAGATTTAAAAAAATTAGAATTTATTGAAACATCACTAGAAATATTTGATATTAGTAATTCTGTTTTAGATAATAATAATACTTTGATAATGGAAGTAGTTGAATTATATATAGATAATGTTAAAAAGTTAGATAGAAATTTAGATGATGCAAAATACTATAATGCAGTTATAAAACTATTACTTGAAAATGAACATGTTCTAATTAGTCAAAAAGAAAAAGAAATATGTATTTCTAAGTTAAAAGATGCGAAAAAATTTTTTTATGAAGATACTATATATGGTGAAAAGAAAAAGTGTTTTTTAAATGATATAATTGATGTATATAATAATGCATTAAGAATTGATTCATTATCTATACTATATGATGTACCGGTTGATGAGGTTGATAATATTTTGGTACCGGAAATAATTATAGACAAATATTCTTTGGATAATAGAAAAAGATTATTAACAAAAGATTATATTATCTCTATAGATGGAGAAAATACCAGCGAAGTTGATGATGCTCTTTCTTGTAAAAAGTTAGATAATGGTAATTATCTATTAGGTATACATATTGCTGATGTTTTTGGAGAATTATCTATAAATGATTCTGTTATATATGAAGCTATGAATAGAGCAATGGCTATACATTTACCAGGCTTACTTATTCCAATGTTTCCTAGTCAGTTAGCAAAAAATGATTTATCACTATTAGAAAACAAACCTAGATATGCAGATTCACATTATTTTGAAATAACACCGAATGGTGAAATTGTTTTTGAAAAAATGATGGAAACTATTACTTATAATGATAAAAGAGTAACATATGATTTTGTTAATTCAAGGTTAGAAAATATGAATAGTGATCCAACTTCAGATAAATCAGAACTTGATAGAACTATTAGAGCTTTACAAAAAGTAGCTAATATTTTAGAAAATAAAGTTTTTTCAAATATTGATGCAAGCAGTCTAAATGTAAATACAGACGCTGCAAAAATAGTATTATATACTATGCTTCTTGAAAATACATATCAAGCTATGTATGCAAGTAGTAATGGATATCCATTAATTTATAGAACTCAAACATTAAGTAATAAAGAAATTGTTAAGGAGGCTAGTAGTATGTTAAAAGATGTAGAAGACGATGATATTTGTAAATTGTGTTTGGAATTTGAGAAAACTAGTACTCCTGCAATATACAGTAATAATGGAATTCATGAAGGATTAGGAATTAAACATTATTGTCATTTTACAAGTCCTATCAGGAGATTTGCTGATTTATGGAATAGGTACTTAAATAAAAAATATCGCTTTGAAAAAGCAAGTGATAAAGAAATAAAAGAATTATTTAAAAAAACAGATGTTGTTATAGATAACATTAATCATCAAATGAAAAATGTAGAATATTTTACAAATGATTATAATAAATACTTAATTAAGAAATAGAATTTGCAAAATCTTAAAAAATGTGTTATAAGTTATATGTAGTCTTTAAATACATTGATGAAGGACATGATAAGTAAATTTATTATTAAAGAGAGTTCATGGTTGGTGAGAATGAATATAATTGTTACTTGTTACTACCTTTTTAGTAGAATTATGAAAAGTAATTCCGGTAATTTCCGTTAAAATAAATTAAGATAAACCAGGGATGGTACCGTCATTTTGACTCCTATATGAATATTATAGGAGTTTTTATTTTGGAGGGATTATGACTAAAGAAGAGTATAGAGAACAAGAAGAAAAATTGTTGATGGATGAACTAAATGAAAAAGATTTAGAAAAAAGAAAAGAAATTCATAATAAAATAGAAGAATTGAGAAGAAAGTTTAAGAAAAGTTTAATAGAACAAAGAAAGAAGGTAAAATAATGATAAATATTAAAGAAGATGAAAAATTAAATGTTCTAAATCACTCATGTGCACATTTACTTGCTCAAGCAGTAAAACATTTATATCCAGAAGCTAAGTTTTGGGTAGGGCCAGCTATTGAAGAAGGATTCTATTATGATATAGATTTAGGTGATGTAACTATTACTGAAGAAGATCTAGCTAATATCGAAAAAGAAATGAAGAAGTGTAGTAAGAGTGCTAAAAATATAGTAAGACGTGAATTAAGTAAAAAAGAAGCACTTGAACTATTTAAAGACAATCCATATAAAATAGAATTAATTGAAAACTTAGGTGATGATGAAGTAATTAGTTGTTATACTCAAGGAGATTTTACTGATCTTTGTCGTGGACCACATGTTGAAAATACAAAATTAATTAAGTATTTTAAACTACTTAAAGTAAGTGGTGCATACTATAAGGGTGACTCTAAAAATAAAGTGTTACAAAGAATATATGGTATATGTTTTGAAAATGAAGAAGATTTAAATAAACATCTTGAATACTTAGAAGAATGTAAACAAAGAGATCATCGTAAGATAGGAAAAGATTTAGGAATATTTATGTTTGCTGATTTAGTAGGTAGAGGACTTCCTATGTGGCTTCCTAATGGATTTATGGTAAGACGTAGTTTAGCTGATTATATTATGAATAAAGAGTTAGAACTTGGTTATAAACATGTTTTAACACCATCACTAGGTAATGTTGATTTATATAAAACTAGTGGACACTGGGATCACTATAAAGAAGATATGTTCCCAGCTATGGAGTTAGATGATGAAGCATATGTTTTAAGACCAATGAACTGTCCACATCATATGATGATGTTTAAAAATAGTCTTCATTCATATCGTGATTTACCATTAAGAATTGCAGAAATAGCAAGTGACTTTAGATATGAATCAAGTGGATCTTTATGTGGTATTGAAAGAACACGTGCATTTACTCAAAATGATTCACATATCTTCTGTACACCAGACCAAATAAAAGATGAATTCCAAGGTGTTGTTAAGTTAATACTTGATGTTTATAAAGACTTTGGATTTAAAGATTATGAATTTAGACTTTCTTTAAGAGATAAGAATGATAAAGAAAAATATTTTGATAATGATGAAATGTGGGATAAAGCAGAAAATGAATTAAGAAAAGTTCTTAAAGAATTAGATATTCCATTCTATGAAGCTGAAGGAGAAGCAGCATTCTATGGACCTAAACTAGATGTTCAAGTAAAGAGTGCAATTGGTCATGATGTAACACTTTCTACTTGTCAGTTAGACTTCTTACTTCCAGAAAGATTTGAGCTTACTTATGTTGATGAAGCTGGTAATAAAGTAAGACCTGTAGTAATTCATAGAGCTATTCTTGGAAGTTTAGATCGTTTCATTGCTTTCCTACTTGAAGAGACTAAAGGTAACTTACCACTATGGCTTGCTCCAACTCAAGTAATGTTAATACCAGTATCAGGTGAACATCAAGGAGAATATTCTTATGAATTAAAAGAATTATTTACTAAGAATGGTATTAGAGTAGAAGTAGATGATAGAAATGAAAAACTAGGATATAGAATGAGAGAAGCTCAAATTAAGAAAATACCATACTCACTAGTAATTGGAGATAATGAAAAAGATAATAAAACAGTAACTTATAGAAGACATGGTAGTGAAGAAAAAGTAACTGTTACAAATGAAGAATTTATTAAACTTCTAAAAGAAGAAGTAGAAAATAAAGTAAGACAATAACAAAAAAAGAAATCTCAAATGAGGTTTCTTTATTATTTGACAAACATTTTAATTACATAGTAAACTTATATTAAGTAGAATGATGCTAAAAGAAAGGGTTATGTTATGACAAGAGATGAATGTGCTGGTAAAGTAAAAAATATAATGATTAATAAGAATCCATACGGACAATACCATAAACAAAATTTTGACTTGTATGAAAGATTATATGGCGAAAATACACCAATTAATTCTAGCATTATAAATAATATGCCAAATGCCTCAGTAGTACTTAGTGAAGAAGTTTATGAAAGCCTTTTAGCTATACATGATGTAACAAATGACTCAAAACAAGAATTTCCATTTTTCTTATATGGTAAAGAAGTAGGCAATAATGTTATATTATTTGATGAATTTGTATCATCAAGTAGTAATAGACAAAATGCTCAAGCTCACTTTGATCAAAATATGATAAATAACTTAGAAAATAAAATTAATAATAATACAAGTGGTAATCTTGTCGTATGTCATGGACATTCACATCCACCACTTGGTGACTTTAATGAAAACTTTTCATATGGTGATTTTATATCTTATGTAGAAATGAATCAAAATAATCAAGTATTTAGAAGCAAACAAGCTGAACTTACAAGTTGTTTAGTTACCCCAAGTGGAGATATAAACTTTGTTTTTTATGATAATGTAAATGATAATTTTTTTAGATTTACCAATGTATATGTAAAAGATATGTATAACAATGTTAAACCAGTAAAGTGTTACGGAATGAATCAAGAAAGACAATATAATAGTAGTTTATAATAAGACAAAAGAAGCGATAAATCACTTCTTTTTTATTTGTCTGTAAACTATGTAAAGTATTATAAATTTTTTTTATTTTGTTTACAAATAATAGATTTTGATGTATATTTATAGTAAGCAGTGGCAAATAGTGGGGAAAAGTGGTGAATAATTATGTTAATGGGAGAGTATCATCATAATATTGATGACAAAGGAAGACTAACAATTCCTTCTAAATTTAGATTTGATTTAGGGGATAAATTCGTAATTACTCGTGGACTTGAAAATTGTTTATTTGCATACTCTGAAGATGATTTTAAAAAAATCGTTGAAAGACTTGAACAAATCCCATTTACTAAAAAAGATGCACGACAATTTATGAGATTTTTCTTATCTGGTGCCACGCTAGTAGAATTTGATAAACAAGGACGTATCAATATCACAGCACCTTTAATTAGTTATGCGAATCTTGAAAAAGAATGCATAATAATCGGAACAGGCGATAGACTTGAAATTTGGTCTAGTGATAATTGGAATAACTTTATGGATTCTACAAAAGATAGTATGTCTGATATAGCTGAAGGTTTATTTAATACCGATATTAATTTGTAGGTGATAATATGCATATTAGTGTTTTAAAAGATGAATTAATAGATAATTTAAACCTTAAAGAAAATAGTATTATAGTAGACGGAACCTTAGGCTATGCGGGAGACAGTAGTATCATTTTAGAAAGAATAAAAAAGGGGTTTTTATTCGCCTTTGACCAAGATAGTGAAGCAATTGAATATAGTAGAAAAAAATTAGAAAGTATTGGTGATAACTTCACTATCATTAAAAGTAACTTTGTTAATTTAAAAGAAGAACTTAATAAGAGGGGAATAAAACAAATTGATGGGGCTATATTTGATCTAGGAGTATCAAGTCCTCAACTTGATAATAAAGAAAGAGGATTTAGTTATCATGAAGATGCAAGACTTGATATGAGAATGGATAAAGATAATAAGTTAGATGCTTATTATGTAGTTAATAACTATTCACTTAATGATTTAACAAGAATATTTAGAGATTATGGTGAAGATAAATTTGCTTATCAAATAGCTAAAAAAATAGTAAAAGAAAGAGAATCTAAACCGATTGAAACAACTCTAGAGTTAGTTGAAATAATTAAAAGTGCAGTACCAGAAAAAGAAAAAAGAAAAAAACATCCTGCTAAACAAATATTTCAAGCTATAAGAATAGAAGTTAATCATGAATTAGATGTTATTAAACCAGCACTTGAACAAGCATTAAGTATGCTTACAGTTGGTGGAAGAGTTGAAGTTATTACATTTCATTCACTAGAAGATAAAATAGTAAAAAAGTATTTTAAAGAACTAACTGAAGTTGATGAAAAAATTAAAGGAATGCCTAATATTGATCCTAAATATTTACCAGATTTCAAATTAGTAGTAAATAAAGCAATAATTCCAAGTGAAGAAGAACTTGAAAATAATAATAGATCAAGAAGTGCTAAACTTCGTATAATAGAAAAAATAAAATAAGGAAAGTGATTATTATGAAAAAGAAAAAATATAAGAAAGTAGTAAAAATGTCAAAGACTGAAAGATTATTGTATACACTTGCGATAACTTTACTTTTACTTGCACCTATTTCTGTTGTTTTTTCTAAGGCTACACTTTCAAAACTTAACTTCGAAGTAGAAGAAAAGAAAAGAGAAATTGAAAAACAACAAAAAGAAAATGATAGTCTTGCTATGGCTATTGATGAATTAGCAAGCTTAACTACAGTTCAACAAGTTGCACAAAGTGAAGGATTGAGTTATAATAATGCTAACATAAAGGTTGTAAGATAACTAACTGAAGGACGTGAGTTAATTGAAAAATAAAAAGAGAAGAAATAATATTAAATATAGTAAATCTTTAATTATTGCTTCTCTTTTTTTAGTTGGAGTAATGATTATAAGATTAGTACAACTTTCTACAGCTAAAGAAATAGATGGTACAAATTTACAAAAACTTGCCAATAGTAGAACAACTAAAACTGTTAAACTAGAAGCTAATCGTGGTACTATTTATAGTGCTAATAAAGATGTACTAGCTCAAAATGTTACTTCATATAAATTAATTGCTTATCTTGATTCAAAGAGAACAACAAATAAAAATAAACCACAACATGTAGTAGATAAAGATTTAACTGCTGAAAAACTCGCACCTATTCTTGGTATGGAAAAACAAGATGTATTAAAATACTTAAATAAAGAAAATCTTTATCAAACTGAGTTTGGTAATAAAGGAAAAGGCCTAACAGAAATACAAAAAATTGAAATAGAAAATTTAAAATTACCAGGTCTTGACTTTATAGAAAGTTATAAAAGATACTATCCTAAAGGTAATTTCCTGTCATATACTTTAGGATACGCAACACCAGATGAAGATAAAAATGGTGATACAGTTATTAATGGTAAGATGGGTCTTGAACAATACTATAATAATATTTTAAAAGGTGAAGATGGATATGTTACTTATCAAAAAGATTTAAAAGGATATAAAATATCTGGTACTAATGAGATAAGAAAAGATGCAGTTCAAGGAAAAGATATTTATTTAACGATTGATAGTAACGTTCAATTTTTTATTGAACAAGCTCTAGCTAACTCTAAAGCTAATTATGGTTATGAATGGTTTACAATAGTTATATTAGATGCTAAAACTGGTAAAGTTTTAGGACTTTCTTCTAATCCTAATTTTGATCTTAATACAAGAAATGATATAGAAAGTTATTTAGATTTAACTATATCTGTTCCATATGAACCAGGAAGTACAATGAAGACTTATACTTATATGGCTGCGATGGAAAATAATGTTTATAATGGGGATGCTACATATAAATCTGGTACATATGTAACAAGTGATGGTACTGAAATAGGTGACTGGAATAGAGCTGGTTGGGGTTATATTTCATATGACAGAGGATATGCTTTATCTAGTAACGTAGGTGTTATTAATTTAATTCAAAATAACATGAATAGTACTATGTTAAGACAATATTATAAAAGACTTGGTTTTGGTAAGAAAACAGGTATAACTCTTCCAAATGAACAAGCAGGTAAAATTAATTTTAAATATGAAACAGAAATACTTAATGCAGGATTTGGACAAGGTATTACAACAACTCCAATGCAAAATGTTCAAGCTATGACACCACTTACTAATGATGGTATGTTATTAAAACCATATATAGTCGAAAAAATAGTAGATCATGATACAGGTGAAGTAGTATTTAGTGGAGCAAGAAAAGAAAAAGAAAGACTTGCATCAACTCAGACAGTTGAAAAAATGTTAAAACTAATGGATGATACAGTAAATGGTATAGGTAACACCGGTTCACTTTATAGACTTGAAAGTGGGGAATTAATTGGTAAAACAGGTACAGCTCAAATAGCAGGAGATAATGGACGAGGTTATTTATCTGGTAAGTCTGATATAATTTCATCATTTTCTGGAGTATATCCAAAAAGTGATCCTCAATTTATAATTTACGCATCAGTAAAAAGACCTGGTAATGGTAATCAAAGAGCAGTATCTACTGCAGTATTAGAAATAGTAAGTAATATATCTAAATATTATGGTACTGAAGTATCAGATACAGAAGGAGAAAAGATTACATCATATAAAATGCCATCATTTAAAAATAAAAGCCTAGAAAGTGTTCAAAAAACACTTAAAGATAATAACATTAATAATGTTGTAGTAATAGGTAGTGGTAATAAAGTTGTAAATCAATATCCAGTTAAAAATACAACTATAGTAAATAAAGATAGAGTATTCTTACTTACAAATGATAATAATGTTAAAGTTCCAGATGTAAAAGGATATTCAAGTAAAGAGGCAAAAGAATTATTAAAACTATGTAATATTAAGTCTACTCTTAATGGAAATGGATATGTAGTAAGTCAAAGTATAGAACCAGGAGTGGATGTAGTAAATAATATGAAAATAGAATTACAGTTAAGTCCAAAATTTGATGCAGATGTCACAACATGATATAATACATTTGGAGGTTTTGTATGAAAAAAATAAGTATTAGTTTGTTTTTAATATTTACAATTATCTTAATAAGTGGTTGTGGTAAAGAAACAATAGAAGATAAAATGAAACAAGAAGATAATGAGAAAGTACTTCATTGTGTACGAAATGTAACTACTCAAGATAATATAGATGCAGATATAAAATATAGTATCTATTATGATGGCGATTATGTTACAAAAACAGTTTCAATAGAAAAAGTAACATCTAAAGATAAAGATATATTAAATCAATATAAAGAGGCATATGAAAAAGTATTTTCTAGTTATAAAGGGATTGACTACTATGATAATAAAGTAGAAAAAAATGGTAATACAGTTTCAAGTATTACAGTCATCAATTATCAAAAAGTAGATACAAACAAAATAATTGAAATAGAAGGAAAAGAAGATAATATATTTGAAGAAGATGGAAAAGTAAAAAAAGATACTTTAGTAAATTTTTATAAAAAGTATGGTATTACTTGTAAATAATATCTTCTTTTTTGTTCAAATAGTTTAATGGATAAAATACTTTCCTCCGACGAAAGAGATATAGGATAGTTTAGTGGTAAAACAGATCCTTGGTAAGGATCAGCGGAGAGTTCAATTCTCTCTTTCGGCACCATTTTATATAAATAACTCAAAACTATCAATAAAAATATTATTGATAGTTTTATATTGCGGTGTTATAATAATTAACTATAAATGGAGGTTTTTATGAAATTGTGTCCAAGTGATGAACGTGTAAGTCAAATGGAAATTTATGATTTGCTTTTTATATGTTCTAATCTTGATAGTTTTTCTGAATTTAATAATAATGTAATTGAATTTATGTCAAATAAGAAAAATGCAAAAAATAGATTTTATTTATTAGATATTGCTAATAAAAAACATATTATTGGATTAAGAAAAGTAAAAAAGTTTTATCAACAAAATAAGCGTGTTATTGATGAAATAAACAGAACTTGTTATACAATAAATAATTTTATTGGTTCTAATTATGATTATAATGGTAATTGTAAAATGAATTCTTCTTTAGAAACTTTTTATAAGTATTTAGTTAAACATAAAGACGAAAAAAAACAAATAATCACTTTATTAAAGAAACTTAGAGATTTAGGATTTAAAGATATATATTTTAATGAAGATGATGAGTTCACTGATTCAATATATTCTATTTCTTGTAATAGTTATGGTTGTTCATATATGGAAAATATGGAAGCATTACCTAATTATTCTAGTGATTGTGTTTATTATAAAACAACAGGTTCAAACTATAAAATTGATATTGGAGGATTATTCATTAGATTAACTCATCATTATGATATTTATATAACTGTTAACAATTTACTATTTGATCCTAGTTTATTACCAAATAGTATAACTAAAGAGACTACATATAATAAGATTTTGAGTCTTAGAGACAATCAAAAAGATAGTTGTCGAGCTATTCAAAATTCAGTTGATTTAAGTCTAAGTGTTGATGATTTATATGACATATTCAATTCAACTACTAAAGTTGTTGATGGCTTTGAAAGTGTAAAAGATAAAAAACAATTAAAGAAAAAATTATCAAAGATTAAAGAGTATTTAGATGATATAAAAGAGATTAGTGAACAATATGATAATAGTATTTGTAAGAATACTTCAAAAATAACAAAAGAACAATTGAAATTAGAAAAAACTAGATGTCTTAATAGAAGACAATGGAGTAGTATAGATATAGATTAGTATAATATTATAAATTAATTAAAAAAATAGTGGTAAAAGTAGAGTAAAGGTACTGTAAACTACTGTTTTTTTTATTTACAACAATTATTTCTAAAATATATAATTAAATTAATAATAGGAGGAGTATATATGTTTAAAAATATTGGTTCAAAAATTAAAGGGTTAGCTAAAGTTTTATTCTGGATAATGACTATAGGATGTATGGTTGGAGCATTTTTCTTCATTGCAGCAGGTTTTGCAAATAATCGTGATAATTCAATTCTATATATTTTGATAGGAATTCTAATAGTTTTACTAGGTGTTATACTTGCATGGATTAATAATTTCTTACTTTATGGATTTGGTGAATTAATTGATTCTAATCAAAAAATGTTAAAAATTATGGAGGAAAAAAATAAACCACAACCAACTAATACTAATAAATCAAATGATATAGAAAGTATCTAAGAGATACTTTTTTCTTTACAAAAATTTATACTACATTATATACTTTATATAGTATTATTAATAGGAGAAAGTTATGAAAAAATATTTAATTTTAATTATTTGTTTATTATTATTTACTGGATGTACTACTAAAAAGGTAGAGAAAAAAGTAAAAAAAGTTAAAGAAGAACCAAAAGAAGAAAAAATAGTTTATAAAGATGAAAATATGATGCCTATTTCTTTTTATGAAAATAATAAAAAAATAACTACACAAAGTGTAATTCAAAAAGTAGGTTATGATTTAGGTGTATTTCAAATATTTCCATCTAATGAAGATACATTACAATTAAATAAATCACATTGGGATAGTTTTTATGAAGAATGGAATAAATATGATACCAATCATACTACTAAAATAGGTTATAATGTATCATTTACTACAACAGATGGTAAAAATATTTCTTATAATATTCTAAGTCCAACATATCCAAAAGAATATGATTCATATATGATGCCATTTCTATATGATGATTATAATAATAGAGGAAAGTCTTGGTATTCACATGTAGAGGAAAATGAGTATAATGAAAATACATTTCTAACATCTATTAAACTATTTGCAAATGGAGATATTTCTAATATTAGTTCAAATATCAATTTAACAGTATTTACTTATGATACTGAAGATGATTTTGATCCGGATACAAAAGAGTATAGAGGAAATAGTAAAGCAACACTTGTATTAACTAAGAAATAAAAGAAGTTTCATCTATAAATTTATAATTAGTTTTATATTTTAATTCTCTAATTAGTTTAAACATAGCTTCATCTGTTTTCTTAGCTTCAATCATAATATCTATGTCTTTATTATAATTAATTATTTTATCTATAAAATATATAAAACTATTTGAATCAATATAATCATTATGACTTCTAAATTCTTTTTTTAATTTACTTTTAGGTGATGAAAAATGAATTTTAGGAGTTTTATTTTTCCATGAATTTAATACATCAGAAAAAAAATTCTCAATTTTTTCACCATTATTATTACAAATATAATGATGATAATCAAATATAATAGGACATTTTATTTCTTTACTTATATTAATACAGTCTATTATATTAAAAACTTTATCATCATTTTCTATTGCTATTACATCTTTCAAATAATTAGGTAATTTTTTAAAATTATTTATAAATCTTTTCATAGAATTATTCTTACCAAATGCACTACTACCTATATGTAAAACTAATAATTTGTTATTAATTTTAAAATATCTTAATAAATTATAGTGATATTTTAAAATTTTAATAGAAGAATTAACTACATCTTGTTTAGTACTATTTAAGACACAAAATTCATCTGGATGAAAATCTATTCTAAGATTATTGTTACTAATTATTTGAGCTATTTCATTATAATATTTTTGATACTTTGCATAATAATTAAATATTACATCTTCTTTAGTAGCTAGAGGTATTAATTTTGATGATACTCTAAAAAAATGAATATTATTTTTAACATTGTATATTAGTATTCTTTTTAAATCAATTAGATTAGAAATAATTATTTTATCTAATTTTATATAATTTTTATTTTTTAAAAATTCTGTATAAGTAAAAGGAGAAGAAGTAGTAATATTATTTAATGTTTTAGAGATACATGCATATCCAAGTCTTATCTTCATATTATCACCATAATTATTTTTTACAATAATTATATATTCATACAAAAAGAATTAGCTTATTTTAAAGCTAATTCTTTATATATATTAGTATTAAAATTATGTTGTGTTTGTTCATTTTCTAATAATTGTTTAGTATTAATAAGTAAGAATTTATGATCTATTATATTACTACCATCATTTGTTATTGGATCATCCCAAGTTAAATCAAGATGTAACCAATTACCATTTATTAATGCTACATTCCATACATGTTTATCTGTAGATACTTTATAATTTTTTATTTTTAAATTGGTTAAGAAGATAGCCATTAAATCAGAATAACCACCACATATTGCATAACCTTCAAATAAAGGACCGTAAGCAATATCAGATTTATACTTTGTAATATTTAAATCACTTCTATCAGAATCATAAACCGTATTATTTATAATATAATCATGAATTAAATTAATTTTTTCAACATCGGATAACTTTTTATCTTTAAATAACTCGTTTTCTATTTCTTTTACTTTAGTATTTATTTCATTTATTTGATTTTTAGAATATGTATGTTTAAGTTTAATAGTAACTTTACCATAACTATTATATTCAGTTTCTATATTACTAAATGAGTTATATGGATGAACAAAGTTATTAATATTAGAAAGAAGAACTCTATCAGCTGCTAACTCTTTAATATCATTAACACAATTTTCATATTTAGTACTACAATAGAATGAAAACTTTTTCATTCCAGAATTTATAACTGTATAATATATATCATATAATTCTTCTTTTGACTTAGGTCTAAAATTATCTGTATTTTTAACAAATTTATAATTATCTTTTTTATAATATTCATTCTTAACTAATTCTTCTTGAGAACTAAATTTAACTAATATAATATTATATAATTCCACTATATCATCTTTATACATTATTATAAGACCGAGTAGAATTGCAAATATTCCTATTTTCGCTAATGTCTTCATTCTTTCACATCCTAAAATTATTATAAATTATTTTACAGACATAAAAAATAAAATAATAAAAAAAATAAAAAAGTTTACAAAAAAAGAGTAAATAAATTACTCCATTTCGTTCTTAGCTTTAGTTAATCTTGATTTTAAGCGAGCTGCCTTATTTAAATGTATTAAACCAGCTGATCTTGCTTTATCTATTCTTTGAATAGCTATATTTAAATTATTACTAGCTTGATCCTTATCATTAGCTTTTACACTTTTTTCAAAATTTTTGATTGCAGTTTTCATGCTTGCAGAAATATTATTATTTACAACTTCCTTTTTAGCAGAACCACGAACACGCTTTTTAGCACTTTTAATATTTGGCACCTTTTTCACCTCACTTTTTGTTAAACATATTAATTTTACCAAAAAAATAAGAAAATTGCAAATAAAATTGAAAATTTTGGTAAAAGTATTATTAGGTGATTATATGCATACAATAGATATTTCTAAATTTTCGTTAAGAACAGATCTTGCAATTGATAAAATTGATATAGAAAAAAGTACTAATTATAATAAAAGAATAATAAGTAAAAACGTATATATAGAAGATATAAATATAGATAATAAAGAACTATCAGAAGAATTAGAAAAAGATATAGGATTATATAAAACTATTACTTTTAAAGATATTACAGATTCATCTAATTTTAATGAAGTATTAAAAATATTTAGTGATGAATTTATAAGTGTTTTAAAAGAAAATAATATAAAAGAAGATGATAAAGTATTAATAATAGGCCTTGGTAATAGAAAATCAACACCTGATAGCTTAGGACCTAAAGTATTGTCAAATATTTTAGTAACCAGGCATTTATTTAAGTATGGAGAAGTGGAAAGTGGGTATCGAGATGTTTCTATATTTTCACCAGGTGTAACAGGAGAAACAGGAATAGAGACAAGTGATTCTATAAATGCAATAGTAAAAGAAATAAAACCAGATTTTATAATAGTAATAGATTCTTTAGCTACTAATTCAATAGATAGACTTAATAAAACAATTCAAATTACTAATAGTGGAATAATACCTGGAAGTGGAGTAGATAATAGAAGAGTAAAAATATCAAAAGAAGTAGTAAATATACCAACTATTGCAATAGGTATTCCTACAATCATTGATAGTACAGTTATAGTAAGTGATACAATAAAATACTTAATTAAGAAATTTAGTTATGATAAAAATAATATAAATAATAAAGTGGATAAATTTAAAACTAAAATAGATTATACAAAAAATACTGAAGAATTAAATAAAGAAGATAAAAAAGAATTATTAGGTATTATAGGTACACTAACTGAAGAGGAATTATTACAACTTGTATTTGAAGTATTAAGCCCAATAGACTATGATTATATGGTTACTCCTAAAGAAATAGATTTTTTAATAGATAAGTTTTCACTTTTAATAGGTAAAGGACTTAATAATTCTCTTCATAGTAATAAAACAATTTACATGAGTGATAATATTTGATATTATTTAAAATAGAGGTAGTTATGAAGAAAAGCAGTAATAAAAAATTAAAAACTTTCTTTAAGATAGCAACTATTATTATAACAATAGCAATTATTTTTTTTCTTTTATTATGTTTAAAAAAAGGGTTCTTTTCTTCACCACAAGTAATTGTAAAGAAAGTAGAAAAATTTGGAGTTTTTGGTCCAATAATATTTATATTATTACAAATAGTTCAAGTAGTTTTACCTATTATTCCAGGAGGAGCAAGTTGTCTTGCTGGAGTACTACTTTTTGGTAGTGTATATGGCTTTATTTATAACTATATAGGAATGATAATAGGTTCAACAATAGTTTTCTTACTAGCTCGTAAATATGGAATTAGATTTGTTAAAAAGATATGTAATGAAGAAAAAGTAGATAAATATGTAGGTTATATTCGTAAGAAGAAATTTGAAAAAATATTTATTATATGTATATTACTACCTGGTTTTCCAGATGATTTACTTTGTTATGTAGCGGGAGTAAGTAAATTAACTTTAAAGAGATTTTTAATAATTTTATTACTTGCTAAACCACTTGCTTTATTATCTTATAGTATCTTTATAGATGTCTTTCCTAAAATATTTAGTTAACATGCATAGGCATGTTTTTTTATTCGACAAAATTAATACTATAAATCTATTAATATATAATTGGTGATATAGATGGGACGTATGAAATTAAAAAGTAAAAAGAAAAAAACTATATTTAGATTTTTAATACTATTTATAGTATTTATAATTACTTTATATTTTTCACTTAAATTTATAACAAGTATGAATATAAAACTTAAAAGTCAAGATATTGTTAACTATTTATTATATGATTATAAAAGTGAAGATATAGTAAATGATAATATGAATAAAAGAATAAAAAGTGTTTTTAAATTAGATAATTTACTTGGAATGAAAACAGTTAAAACAAGTAAAGTAAAAAAGATGAATAATAAGATTACAACTAATAGTAAACCAATAGTATATATTTACAATACTCATCAAACAGAAGAGTATGCCCAAACTACATTAGCAGAATATTCAGTAAGACCTAATATATCTATAACAAATTATATAATGCAAGATATTTTTAATAAAAATGGTATTAATACAGTAGTTGAAGAAGGTAGTATTACTGAAATTAGAAAGATTAATAATTGGAATTATGCAGGTTGCTATAAAGCAAGTAGAGTACTTATGGAAGAAGCAAAAAGAAAGAATGATAGCTTAAAATATTTTATTGATCTTCATAGAGATTCACTACCACATGATAAAACAACTATTACAATTAATAATGAAAATTATGCAAAAATTATCTTTTTAATAGGATTAGAAAATCCTAAATATGAAGAAAATCTTAAATTTACTGAATATATTAATTTAAAAATAAATGAGAAGTATCCAGGATTAAGTAAAGGAATATATAAAAAAGGTGGACCTGGAGTAAACGGAGTATATAATCAAGATTTTTCTCCTTATACAATTCTTATTGAAATAGGAGGTGAAGAGAATAATACAACAGAAGTTATGAATACAACAGTAGTAGTAAGTGAAATATTAAAAGAGGTGATACTAGAATATGAACAAAAAGAATATAATTAGATTTAGTTTTTTAGCTGTTTTCTTCTTTTTTTTATGTCTATATTTTTATCAAGCAAGTAATTATTATGAATATATTAATTATAAAAGAGCAAAAATTAATTACGAGAAAATAGAAGAATTTGAAAAAGATTTAAAAGATGGTAAAAATGTTTCAAAGAAAGACTATTTAGTAAAAGAAAAATCATATTCAAATAAAATATATGAGTTAGGAATAGAAACATCTAATTTAATTGAAAAATCATTTAATAAAGTTATGAGATATTTATTTAGTGAAGCAAGCGAGGTCGTTAATAAAAAGTAGTTGTAAAATAATGTAATTTTAATAAAAAATTCATTTACATCACTTGATTAAAATGGTATATTTATAATGTAAGAGTATAGGAGGAAGGTACGAATATATTCTTATTGAGAGATAAGAAGATAATAGTGGAGGTGAAAGAATGGGAAAAATTATTATCGATAGTGCTGGATTAGCAGCAAATGCTCAAAGCTTAGCAACTAATGCTGATACATATGATAGTGAATTAGCAAAAATCAAAAGTGCAGTTGAAGAATTAAGACCATATTGGACTGATGCTGCAGGACAACAATTCTTTGAATTATTTAATCAAAAATATGAAATTATTGTTGGAATGGGACAAGCAATTAGAGATTTAGGAATTGCTGTAGAAAAAACAAATAATGCTCTAGGAAATGCTATGGATGAAAGCATGAGCGCATTCAATTAATATAAGGAGGAAAAAAATGTCAACAGTTTTTAGTTATGATCAAGGTGCAGATACAGTAAGCCGCATCAAAAATTCAAGAAATGCAATTAATGAAGTTTTTGCTGATTGTGATAAAGTTGCTGGACAATTACAAGAAAATGTTCAAACTACTGGTGTAAGTGGAAATCAAGATATTTCACAAGCTGCATTAAATGCATATAACAGTCTAAAAAAACATTATGAAGAATTTATTACATTAATTCAAAATAATGAGCAAAATATTACTTTACATAGTCAAAATATGGAAGCAGCACAACAAGAAGCTACAAGTGCAATGGAATCTGCAAATATTCAGTAATAATAAAAATAGCATACTTTGTAGTATGCTATAAGTATAGGATGGCTTATATTTATAGCATACTACAATTAAGAAGGGAGAATAAATATGGCAAAAAGCGTTCAAAATATGAGTTATGCCAAAAAATATAATGTTAATAACTACACATATAAATATACTAGTCAAGAAATGAATAATAGTTTTAATAAAGTACAATTAAACAATAATTATTTTAAAACAGCAAAAATATTAAATGTTAAACATATAACAGAAATGGCTGAAATTATAGATGATGTAGTTGGGGCATATAAAGAAAATATAAGTAAACTTAGAGAGATAAGAAACAATATTGCACAAAATCCACCTATTAAAAACAAAGGTAATAATGTAGCACTAAAAAAGATGGATGAGTTAATGGCAAAACTAGATAAACTTAATAGCGATTTAAATTTAATTCCAAATTCTGCAGTTATCATCAGCGATGCTTATGTAGAAAGAAATAAAAACATAGATAGTACAATTAAAGAATTAGAAACACGTATTGAATATGAAAAAACAGATAAAGAAGTTAATGAAGATGCTGCTAATAAAGGATTTTTGGATTACTTTTTAGGTAATGTATAATTTTAAGAGAATAAATTACGGAGGTGAAATATAATGGGCATACGACAAGTAGTTCAAGGAGCAGCGCAAACTGGTGTTGTAATATATGGGGGTAAGAAAGTTGTTCAAAAAGTAGGTGGGACTGCGGCAGGACAAGTTATAAAAACTGGAGCAGCTAAAGTAACAGCTAAAGTTGTTAATTCTAAAGTTGTTCAAACTATAAGTAAAAAAGCTGCGGAAACTACTGCTAAAAGAATAATTAATAAAGCCACAACTAATGCAGCAAAAGAGGCAATACAACAAGGATTAGGTAAAAAAGCAGCACAATCAGCGATAAAACAAGCTGCAGATAAAGCAAGTGAAGAAGCATTATCAAAAGTAGGAGGAAAACTAACCAAAACAGCTATTAACGGACATACTAAGGATAGTATTGCAGCTGTTGCAAAAAAGAAAGCTAATGAAAAAGTTGCAACTGAGTTAGCTAAAACTGGTGGAAAGGAAGCTGCAAAAACTACAATGCAACAGTCAGTTAAAACTGGCTTAAAAGCAAAACTTAAAAGTGCTGGAGGAAAAGTTGTACAAGCAGCAAAAAGTACTTGGACTAAATTTACAGGTACTAAAGTAGGTGGTGCTGTATCAAAAGTTGGTAGTACTGTAGGAAAAGCAGTTAAAGGAGTAGCAAAATTAGCAATGGCTCACCCAGTTGTAACTGCTGTTGTTATAGTAGGTGCTATAGCTACTAAATGGGTAAGAGGAAAAATTGATGCTCAAACAGCAGAATATAAAGCAGATGCTGCACAAAATGATGCTAATATTGAACAATTAAAAGCAGATATTGCTTTCTTACAAAAAATCAAATATAATGCGGATGGTGATAATGCATGAGTAATGATTTAACATATTTTGATCAAGAAGCATATGAAAATATTGCTACTAGTTTGGTTTCATTTATTGAACAATTTGCAATTCCAACTCCAAATGGAGATAATCCTTTCTTTTATTGTCTTGATTATTTAGGATACGTTAATGATCATTTTGATAATTGCCTTCATACAGATTTTCGTTCAATAAGATCAAAAATTAATCAAGATTTCTTAGATATAATAACTGAATTAGATGAAATTATAAAAGCATTTGATACAGTAGCAGAAAATCTTTCTGGCGCTACTACAAAAAGTGTTAGTGCATTTGATATAGCATCATCTGGAAACGCTTCAACTAAAACAACTACTAAATCTTCAACTAAAACAACTACTAAATCTTCTAATGCGACTACTACTAAGAAAACTACAACAACAAATACCACAACTAGTTCTAGTGGAACAGGTACAAGAACAACTACTACTACTTCAACAGGAGCTAAACCATCAACTGGAGGAGTTGTTAGTCCTGTAGTTAAGACAACAAAAGATATAGAAGTTACTAAAGAAGAACTTTCTGAAATAGAAAAGAAAAAATTACAAGCACAAATTGAAGAGTTAAAAGATGAACAAAATAAATCGAAAGCTCAAATTGAAGAAAACGAAAGAGAAAAAAGAATATTAGAACATAAAATTGAAGAACTTGAAAATAAAGATTCAGAAGAAGTACAAAAAGTACGAGATGAATTAAATGAGAAAATTGATAAATTAGATAAAGATAATACTGAACTTCAAAATAGAACTAATAATTTAGAAAATGAAAAAGCTAATTTACAAGAACAATTAAATGCTAAACAACATGAAATAGATGAATTAAAAAATAGTAAGCCTAGTCAAACAGTAGTAGTTCAACCAAGCAGTGGTGGAGGTAACTCTACACCAAGTGCTCAACAACCTAGTCCAGCTCCTTCTGCAATTGCACCAGAAGAACCTGCACCAACACAACAAACAATAGAAGAACATAATATAACAGAAACCCCAGTAGAAGAAAGTATAAGTTTAGATAATCCGACAGAAGAAACAATTGATACAACAGAACCATTACCAAATCCAAATACTGATTCTACTACAAGTAAAGCTAAGAGTAGTAGTGGATTTAATCCAATTCCACTTGGTATAGGTTTAGGAGCAGCAGTTGCTGGAGGAATAGGTATAAAAGCTTATGCAGATCATAAAAAGAATTCTAAATTTGATGATGAAAATGAAGATAGTGTTACAAATGGAAATAGATTTTGGACAGATGAAGATCCTAACGTAATTAATAGTGAACAGAACGATGGTAATGATTTGTTTGAAAATAATTATCAAGCTGTAGAGAATAATAATAATGATACATGGAATGTAGATCAAGAAGCTATTGCAGATGATAATACATTTGATTTATTAAGTGAAAGTTAGGAGCTAAAATATGAAAAAAGAATTTTTACCGGTTGGTTCAGTAGTACTATTAAAAGGTGGAACAAAACGTGTTATGATTACAGGATTTTGTTCTATTGATAAAGATGATACAGAAAAAATTTATGACTATACTGGATGTTTATATCCAGAAGGTATTATTAATTCAAGTGAATTGAACTTATTTGATGATGAACAAATAGACAAAGTTTATTTTAGAGGGTTTGAGGATCAAGAAGAGATAGAATTTAAAAAACAACTTGGAACAGCAATAGAAGAATATTTAAATAATAACATAGAAGAGTAGGTTAAATCCTACTTTTTATGTTATAATATATTTGATTTTGAGGGATTATTATGAAAAATTTTAAAGAAAAACTAGCTCTTGTTCCAAATAAACCGGGTAGTTATCAAATGAGAGATAAAGATGGAGTTATTATTTATGTTGGAAAAGCTAAAAATTTAAAGAATAGATTAAAAAGTTATTTTACTGGTACTCATACTGGTAAAACTTTATCACTTGTAGAAAATATTGATGATTTTGAATATATTGTTACATCTTCTGAACTTGAATCATTAATACTTGAAATAACTCTAATAAAAAAATATAATCCTAAATATAATATCTTACTTAAAGATGATAAAAGCTATCCTTATATAGAACTTACTAATGAGAAGTATCCTAGACTTAAAATAGTAAGAAATGTTAAGAGAAAAAAGAATAAGAACCATTTATATGGTCCTTATCCTAATGTCACTGCTGCTCGTAAAACAGTAAACATTATTAATAGAATTTATCCTCTTAGAAAATGTGAAAATCTAAAGAAAGATTTATGCCTTTACTATCATATTAATCTTTGCCTTGGTTATTGTAAATATGATATAGAAGAGAATAAAATAAATAATATGAAAGAAGAGATTATTTCATTCTTAAAAGGAGATTCAGCTAGTATTGAAAAAAGAATATTAGAAGAAATGGAAAAGGCTAGTGAGTCATTAAATTATGAAAGAGCACTTGAACTTAAGAATATGTTGGATGATATTAAAATCACTTTAAGAAAACAAAAAATAGATTTAAATAAAAATAGTAATTTTGATGTTATCAATTATTATAAAGATAATAATTATCTATCAATTCAAATATTCTTTATTAGAGATGGGCTTTTATCGGGAAGACATCAAGACATTATTCAAACAGTTGGAGAAGTATCTGAAGATTTAGAAGAATTTATTATAAAGTTTTATGATAAAAATGGTATTCTTCCTAAAGAATTATATGTTCCAGATGTAGTTGACGTTAATCTTCTTTCAGAATATTTAGATATAAATGTAAACACACCTTATCGTGGTAAGGTTAAAAGCCTATTTGATTTAGCAAGTGAAAATGCAAAAGAGAATCTAGAAAATGAAGAAGAAATAATTAGTAAGGATGAGAAAAAAAGAAAATCTGCTCTTAAATTATTAGGAGAACTACTTAATGTGTCTAATATTTATAGAATAGAGTCTTTTGATAATTCGCATTTATTTGGTACATATTATGTAGGTGGAATGGTAGTATTTGAAGACTTACTACCTAATAAAAATGAATATCGTAAATATAAAATTTCTACTGATGCGAAAGATGATTTAAAAGCTATGCATGAAGTATTATATAGAAGATACTATAGAATGATTATGGAAGAGAGTGTTAAACCAGATTTAATACTAGTAGATGGTGGTAAAACACAAATATCAGTTTGTAAAGAAGTTATTTCATCATTAAATTTAGATATTAAAATAGCTGGTCTTGTTAAGAATAGTCATCATAGAACTAATTGTTTAATGGATGAAGATTATAATATTATAGATATTCCAGAAGATAGTGATTTATTTTTATATTTATCTAGGATACAAGAGGAAGTACATAGATTTGCGATTACATATCACAGAAATATCAAATCCAAAGGAGCTCTTTCTAGTGTTTTAGATATGGTAACTGGAATAGGAGAAAAAAGGAAAAAAGAATTACTTAAGAGTTTTGGCTCTTTAAAACAAATGAAAAATGCTTCATTAGATGAGTTTAAGGAAATACTTCCAGAAGAAGTTGCAATACAATTATATAATTATTTAAAAACTTTATAGAGTGTGATATAATCATATAAGATAGGTGATGTTATGTTAAATAAAAAAGGTTTTACATTAGTGGAGGTACTTGCAACTATTGCAATTGTTGGTATATTAAGTGGTTTAGTAGTTATGGCTGTAACAAAATATCAAATAAAAACAAGAAATAAGGTATATGAGAATTATTTGAAACAATTAAGAGAAGCTTCTGTAAATTATTATACCGTAAATACTGGAAGTATTCCTTCTAGCAGTACTAATTTAAGTTTTGATACTTTGCTTAGTGAGAATCTTATTGAGACACTTACTGATCCCGCTGATAATAGTAAAACTTGTACAGCTACTATAACAGTTACAAATGTTAATGGCATTGTACCTGGTGGACAATCATCAGATATGGGGCAGGGACTTGATGAAAATGGCAACATTATAGAAAGTAATACTAAAAATATAAGCCTAAAGTATAATATTTGTTTAACATGTAGTGATTATTCGAAATGTAAAGAGTTTTAAACTCTTCTTTTTTTTGTTATAATATTTCTAGGTGGTAAAAATGAGTAAAATTAAAGTAATGGATGAAGTTTTAGCTAATAAGATTGCAGCTGGTGAAGTCATTGAAAAAATGATGAATGTTGTAAAAGAATTAGTTGAAAATAGTATAGATGCTAAAAGTACAATTATTAAAATAGAGTTAACTGATTCTGGTACTAAAATGGTTAAAGTATCTGACAATGGTATTGGAATGGATAAAGAAGATGCTAGCCTTTGTTTTTCAAGACATGCTACTAGTAAATGTCATGACTTACATGATTTATTTAATATAAATTCACTTGGTTTTAGAGGTGAAGCATTACCTTCAATTGCAGCAATTTCTAAAGTTACTTTAAAAACATCAAATGGAAAAGTAGGAACGCTTGTAAAAATAGAAGGTGGAGAGATTAAAAAAATAGAATCATCTGACTTACAAGAAGGAACTACTATTACTATAAAAGATATATTTTATAACACTCCAGTAAGACTAAAATATATTAAGAATTTATATAGTGAACTTGCTTTAATAGTTGAATATGTAAATAAGATGGCTTTATCTTATCCTAATATTAAATTTACTTTAATTAATAATGAAAAAACTCTTTTAGATACAGATGGAAGTGGTAATTTATATAAAGTAATATATGAAATATATGGTGGAACTATTGCTAAAAAGATGGTAGAAATAGATAGTAGTAATGATGATTATCATATTAGCGGATTTATTTCTTATCCAGAGAATGCTAAGAGTAGTAGAAATAATATAACAACTCTTGTAAATGGAAGAGTAATTAAGAATAATGAATTAGTTAAAATAATAACAGATAGTTATCATGCTTATATTCCTAAAGATAAGTTTCCAATAGTTATACTTAATATAGAAGTAGATCCAATACTAGTTGATGTTAATGTTCATCCTACTAAAATGGATGTTAAATTTTCTAAAATAGATACATTAAAAGATTTAATATATGAAACTATTACTAGTGAATTAAAAAGACTTCTTTTAATACCTAATGCAGTTGTAAGAGAAAGTGATGAAATTAAAAAAGAAGAGAAAAAGAAAGAAGAAGAGACTTTTGAACTTAGTTATCAAGAAGTAGTACTTAATTTTGATGTTGAAGAGGAAGAAAAAAGTGAAGAATATAAACCAAGTACTATACAAACTACTATTGAAGAAGAAATAGAAGAAGAATATAAAATAAAAGAAATGATACCTAGAGGTATAGTATATAAAACATATATAATTGCTGAAAACTCTGATGGTATGTATATAATTGATCAACATGCTGCAGCTGAAAGAGTTAATTATGAGAAATGTTTTGATAAAGTACTAAGTAATAATGTAGAACCAATTACTTTACTTGTACCTATTTCTGTTGAAGTTACTAAGAATGAGTTTTTGGTAATTAGAGAACATTTAGATTTACTTAAAGAAATAGGATTTGATACTGAAGAATTTAGTGATAACTCATTTATAGTAAGAACTCATCCATCTTGGCTTCATGATGGAATAGAAAAAAGTGATATAGAAAAGATATTTGAAATAATTGCGCATAATGAATCTTTCTCTAAAGAAAAATTCTTAGATCATATGGTTGCTACTATGGCATGTCGTATGTCTATTAAAGCAAATGACTATATTACTTTAGATGAAGCTACATTCTTACTTAATGAACTTAGAAAATGTCGTAATCCATTTAATTGTCCACATGGAAGACCAACAATTATTTCATATACAAAATATGATTTAGAAAAAATGTTTAAAAGAGTAGAATAATTATAAAAAATATGTTATAATAATTCTACTTTTTTTGGGGGAATGGTAGTATGGATAATTGTTCTTGTTCAGATACAATGAATTATATAATTGAAAAAGTAAAAGAATTAACTAATAATGATTGTTCTTTTTTAAGAATTGACGAACTTTATGAAAATAATAATAGGGTATTTGATGAGTTGTTTGATGAATTCAATTATGATCATGAATTAAAAGAATCAGTTAAAAATTTATTTAATGTTTTATATTCTGATATGCCATATTTCTATAAAAAATTAAAATTATATGAGTCTTTAAATAAAGACTTAACTAATTATTTATCAGCTTATATAATTAGTTATTATTGTACTGGAACAAGTGATGCTTATTATGATTTTACTAAATTGTTTTATTCAATAATAAAAAAATATGATATATATCCATATTCTAATTATCCATATGAAGAAATAGAAAAAGAGTTATGTTATTATTTTGATTATAAAAAATCATTAAATACTGGTAAAATAGGAATAAGTGAAAAGATTATTGATGGATATAATGTATATAGAAACTATCCTAAATATCCTGAATTAGGAAAATATAAATTTAATTATGAAGATTTAACTGATTTATTTGTTTATTCTGAATTTGCTACTTGTCGTTTATTAAATTGTAGAGGTATTAAAGAAAATAACAAAGATTCAACTATATGGGTTTCTCGTGATAGAGGAGATGGATATGGTTTTGATGTTATTTATTATGATAAAAATAATAATAGAGAAGAATTAATAGAAGTAAAAAGTAGTAGTAGAGGTGAATTTGCTTTAACACAAAATGAATACGAAGTAGCACTTTCTACTTGTTTATATGATAATACAGACTATTATATTTATTTTTATGATTATAATATTAAAACTAAAATGCTAAATATAAAGACTTATAAATATGATAAAGATAGAAATTTATTTGTAGAGTTAGAAACTGGATATGAGTATTTCTGTGAAGAGAATATAAAAATAGATGAAGAAGGAAGAGAAAAAACTGTATTTACAATGAAAGAAACAGAAGAAACTCGTCATAAATGGTTTGAAGGAAGTAAAAAATTAATAAAAGAATAGAGGTGAATTTATGATTATAGTTATAGTAGGACCAACTGCTGTTGGAAAAACTAAAATGAGTGTAGAACTTGCTAAAAAGTTTAATGCAGAGATTATTAATGGAGATTCTATGCAAGTTTACAAAGAACTTGATATTGGTACAGCTAAACCAACAGAAGAAGAAAAAGAAGGTATTTTTCATCATCTTTTTGATAATGTTGATGTTAAGACTAACTATACAGTTTTTGAATACCAAAAAGATTGTAGAAGTAAAATAGATGAAATACTTTCTAGAGGTAAAAATGTTATTATTGTTGGTGGAACTGGATTATATATAAAAGCAGCTCTATATGATTATAAATTTACTGAAGGAACAACTTATAATACTTATGATGATTTAACAAATGAAGAAATATTAGAAAAAATAAAAGAATATGATAATGAAATTGATATTCATGTTAATAATAGAAAAAGATTGATAAGAACATTAAATAAACTAGAAAATAACGAAGAGTTAACTAATAATAAAAATGATTTATTATATCCGGATACTATCTTTATTGGACTTACTACTGATAGAACAATTTTATACGATAGAATTAATTTAAGAGTAGATAAGATGTTTAATGAAGGACTATTAGATGAAATATTAAAACAAAAAGAAAACTATAAAGATAGTAAAGCACTTAATTCTGGAATTGGTTATAAAGAGTTTTATGATTATTTATTTAATAATAAAAGTTTAGAAGAAGTTAGGGAAAAAATAAAACATAATTCAAGAAGATATGCAAAAAGACAATATACATTCTTTAATAATCAATTTAATGTAAAATGGTTTGATGTTAACTTTAATAAATTTGATTTAACAGTAAAAGATGTAGTAGAATATATTATTGGAAAAGAGGAAACAGATTATGAATAAAGAACAACTAAAAATACTTACTAATAATATTAGTGATATTGATTTAATTAAATTAATAAACGAACAAGATGATTATACTATTTCATCTATTTTAAGATTATTTAGTGACTATAACAAAGAATTATTTAGAAAGAATAATATAAGTTATGATGAAATAAATAAATTTTTAAATAGTGTATTAGTTAGTAATAATATAAAATCAAAAAGAGAAGTTATTTCAGCTTTAAGTAATGAAGATTTAATTGCTCATAGAAGTTTTGATGAAATTATTAGTTTATTTAATATTATTATGAATACTGATAAAGATATAGATTTTGAAATCAGACAATATGCATTAACAAATAAAACAATACTAAATAATACAAGCTTTAGGATGCAATATGAATTAATGAATGAAACATCTATTAATATGAGAAATAAAATAACTCTTATAAATATTGCTTGTATTAATTGTTACGATTTTAAAACAAGTGAATATAAAAATAAATTAATAAATTTAGTTTTTAAGATGAATGATACTGAATGCTTAAATTATTTGACTACATCATTTGATTCTAGCTTTAAACATGATACATTAACTTATTGTAAAAGAATTCTTTATCTCATTGATGAATATAATAAAACAAAACATGAAGAACACGAGATACATGAGGAAAAAAAGACAGAAGTACAAAAACATCAATTAAAAGAATTAGAAAATAATATTATTAAAGTATTTGGAAGAGAAAAAAATCCTAGTGAAGAAAAAATTAGTAGAGCAAGAAGTATTATTGAGAATATAAAAGATTTAGATATCGTTTGGGATATTTATCATCTTTTAATAAATGAAAAATTCATGTCTAAAGTAAATGAAGATGAAATTATACAAATGATAAGTTTATTAGGAAGTTGTGAAGATAGAAGTATAGAAAAAGAACTTTCAAAAATATTCCTTAATAAAGATGTTTTAGAATATAGAAGTTTTCCTGAAATATTATTAATAATTAATGAAAAGAATAATAATAACTTATTAAAGAATAATATTATAGCTTCAAATATATTATTATCAAAAAAACTTCTTGAAAAAAGAAATAATGAAGAATCATTAATTCTTTTTAGAGAATTAAAAGATTATGAAAAAGATAATAATATAGTTTTATCTAATTTAATATCTAGTCATGAAGTATTAGATCATGTTAGTTTTAGTAATCAAATGAAAGAAATAGAAGATTTTAAAAGTGCAGATTCAATTATTAAAGGAGATTCTCTTGGACACTTTTATTTAAATTCACTTGTTATAAGAAATTTTTCTGAAGAAGAAAAAAGAAAATTTGGTAAAAGAATATTAACAGTACCATCTGATAGTAAAGCTAGAGCTTTATCAACATTATTATGTAGTTCCTCTTTTTATAGTAGTGATAATCTAAATGAGAGATTACTTTTAATGAGTAGAATAGAAAGTGAACCATCAGATAAAGTTGCTGATTATACAGTTGAACTTATTAATGAGTTATCAAGATATGGATTTACTTATAATAAAATGTTAGATTTTATAGATGAATATAAAAAGACAAATATAGAACGTATTGATGAATTAAAAGAAAAACTAGATGTTGCAAGATTAGTAAGTGAGAGTAAAAGTATTGGTGATTTAAAAGATAGATTCACTATTAAATAGTGAGTTTATTTTTTTTAATCTTTTTTAGCACTCTCACTTGACAAGTGCTAAAATTGGAGTATAATTTATATTCGAGGGGTGATATTATGTTTAATAATAATCAAGAAGAAGAGAATGCTGAAAGATGTAAAACTGGTAATATAGATCCAGTTATAGGAAGAGATGAAGAAATACGTAATATTACAAGAGTATTATCTAGAAAGACAAAGAATAATCCAGTTTTAATAGGTGAAGCTGGTGTAGGAAAAACAGCTATAGTAGAAGGACTTGCTATGAGAATAGTAAAAGGAGATGTACCTAATAGCTTAAAGAATAAAACTATTTGGGAGTTAGATATGGCGTCACTAATTGCGGGTGCTAAATATCGAGGAGAATTTGAAGAAAGACTTAAAAAAGTATTAAATAAAATTAAAGAGTCAGAAGGCGAAATAATCATGTTTATTGATGAAATACACATGATTGTTGGAGCAGGTAATTCTGAAGGTGGAATGGATACATCTAATATCTTAAAACCAATGCTTGCTCGTGGTGAAATACATGTAATTGGAGCAACTACTTTAAATGAATATCGAAAGTATATTGAAAAAGATGGCGCACTAGAAAGACGTTTTCAAAAAATTATAGTTAAAGAACCAAGTGTTATTGATACTATTACAATACTACGTGGATTAAAAGAAAGATATGAAATACATCATGGAGTAAATATTGAAGATAAAGCACTAGTCGCAGCTGCTAATCTTTCTAATAGATATATAACTGATAGATTCTTACCAGATAAAGCAATTGACTTAATAGATGAAGCATGTGCTACTATTAGAGTTCAACTTGATAGTGTTCCAGAAGAACTTGATAATTTACAAAGAGAAATAATGAGATTAGAAGTAGAACGTGAAGCACTAAAGAAAGAAAAAGATGAACTAAGTAAAAATAGAGTTTTATCACTTGATGAGACATTAGAAAACTTAAAAGCTAGTGAAAAAGAATTAAGAGATAAATGGAATAAAGAAAAAGAAGTAATTGATTCTATTAAAGAAAAGAAAAGTGAATTAGAAGAAGCTAAATTTAATTTATCTAAAGCAGAAAATGAATATGATTTAGAAACTGCTGCTAGACTAAAACATGGAGATATTCCTACTTTGGAAAAAGAATTAAATGAACTTAGAAATTCAACTAAAAATCAAATACTAAGTGATGTAGTAACACCTGAAGATATAGCACTTGTTATATCACGTACTACAAATATTCCTATTTCTAAATTAGTAAGTAGTGAAAAAGAAAAACTATTAAATCTTGAAGAAAATTTAAAACATAGAGTTAAAGGTCAGGATGAAGCTTTAAGACTTGTAAGTGATGCAATTATAAAGAGTCGTAGTGGAATAAAAGATCCCAATAGACCAATTGGTTCATTTATGTTTTTAGGACCAACAGGAGTAGGTAAAACAGAAGTAGCAAGATCTCTTGCTTATGAACTTTTTGATGATGAACGTCACATGGTAAGAATTGATATGAGTGAATATATGGAAAAGTTTAGTGTAAGTAGATTAATAGGATCTCCTCCAGGATATGTTGGATATGATGAAGGTGGAGAATTAACTGAAGCTGTAAGACGTAATCCATATAGTATTGTATTATTTGATGAAATAGAAAAAGCTCATCCAGAAGTATTAAATTTACTTCTTCAAATACTAGATGATGGTAGACTTACTGATTCAAATGGAAGAACAGTTGATTTTAAAAATACAATTATTATTATGACATCTAACTTAGGTAGTGAACATATACTAGAAGGTAATAAAGAACTTGTTACAAAAGAAATACAAGAATATTTTAGACCAGAGTTTATTAATAGAATTGATGAAATAGTAGTGTTTAATGAGTTAGATAAAACTTCTATTAGACAAATACTTGATAAAATTATTAATGGCATTGAAGATAGATTAAAAGATAGTGATATTAAGATAAAACTTACTGAGAGATGTAAAGATTACTTAGTAGATACTGGATATGATGTTAATTATGGAGCAAGACCTTTAAAAAGACTTGTTAGTCGTACACTTGAAGTATTATTATCTAAGAAAATTATTAATAATGAAATAACTCCATCATCAATTGTTAATATAGATTATATAGATAATCATTTTGAGATTAGTTGTATAAGAAAATAGTATTTTACTATTTTCTTTTTTTTGCTTTACAGTTTGGTTGAAATATCTTTAATTTACAAGTATAATATACTAAGAGGAGTGGTTTTATGGAAATCTTTAGAGAAGGTAATGAACCAATTAATGAAAGGAAAATAATAGATAGTATTAGATTACTAGCTATAGATATGATTAATGAAGCTAAAAGTGGTCATCCAGGTATAGCTCTTGATTTAGCACCTACTATTTATACTGTATATGCAAATCATTTAAGATTTGATCAAGAAAGTCCTAATTTTTATAATCGTGATAGATTTGTTTTAAGTTGTGGTCATGCGTCTAGCGTTTTATATGCAACACTTTATATGGCTGGATTTGATTTAACACTTGATGATTTAAAAAGCTTTAGACAAATAGATTCTAAAACACCAGGTCATCCAGAATATGGAGTAACACCAGGAGTAGATATTTCAACAGGTCCACTAGGAGAAGGTTTTGCTAGTGCAGTTGGTATGGCTATGGCTGGAAAACATACTAATGCATTACTTGAGACAAAAGATGATGTAATTGATTATAACGTATATGTAGTATGTAGTGATGGAGATTTAATGGAAGGAGTAAGTTATGAAGCAGCATCTCTTGCAGGTAACTTACAACTTGATAATTTAATTGTTTTATATGATTCTAATAGAGTAACTCTTGATGGAAAAATAAAGCTTTCATCAAATAATAATATAAGAGCAATCTATGAAGGTATTGGTTGGAATACATTAGAAGTATCAAATGGAGAAGATAGTGATGCTATTAGTCTTGCAATAGATGAAGCTAAGAAAAGTAATAGACCAACTTTAATAGAAATTAAAACTAATATAGGACAGTATTCTAAGTTAGAAGGAAGTAACCTTTGTCATGGAAAACCACTTGATACAGAAGATATAACTGCTATAAAAGATAAACTAGGAATACGTGATATACCATTTGCAGTAGCAAGTGATGCTTTAGAAGATTTTAGATATATTATAGGCTCAAGAAATATTAATTTAATTGAAGAATTTAGTGATAAATTTGAAAAATTATCAAGTGCTGATAAAGAATTTATTGAATCACTTAATAATAGAAATAAAGATATACCTCTAGGAGATTTTGATTTAGATCCAGCTATGCAAGATGAAATAAGAACAGTTGGTGGTAAAGTATTAAATGCCTATAGTTCTTCTAAATTAATATTTGGAGGAAGTGCCGATTTATTCTCTTCTTGTAAAAATTATATAGAAGATGGAGGAGTATTCTCTAAAGATAATTATGCTGGTAAAAATATATATTTTGGTGTTAGAGAACATGCTATGGGTTCAATTTTAAATGGACTTAGTTTATGTGGTTATAAAGCATATGGATCTACATTCTTAAGCTTTAGTGATTACTTAAAACCAGCAATTCGTATGGCAGCTTTACAAAATTTAGGAGTATTCTATATCTTTACACACGATTCAATTAGTGTAGGAGAAGATGGACCAACACATGAACCAGTTGAACAACTTAATAATTTAAGAACAATAATTAATCTTAAAACATATAGACCATGTGACGGTAATGAAGTAATAGGTTCTTTTAAAGATATAATGGAAAATGATGATTGTCCAAGTGCTTTAGTCTTATCAAAAAATTCAGTTAAACCACTAGAAGAAACATCAGTTAACAGTGTAAGATTAGGTGGTTATATTGTAAGACATGAACAAAGAAGTTTTGATGGAATACTTATTTCTTCAGGTGAAGAAGTAAGTACTTCAGTAGAAATAGCTGAACGACTTGCAGTAAAAGGATTCGATCTTAGAGTAGTAAGTATGCCTTCACTTGGAATATTCTTACAACAAACTCCAGAATATATAGATGAAATATTACCAGTAGAAAAGAAAAAGATAGTTATAGAAAAAGCACCTGGTGTAATTTGGAATAAGCTAATCTTTAATGATAAATACATTATTTCACAAGAAGAATATGGTGTAAGTGGTAAAAAAGAAGATGTACTTAAAAAATTTGGTTTTGATATAGATACATTAGAAGAAAAAGTAGAAGAGTTAATAAAATAATTCGACAAAATATTTAGTTCTCATTATTTAAACTAGTAATTGGTGATGATAATGAGGACTTTTTTAGTGTTTGATATTAATGATAGTTATTATAGTTTATATAAAGATTATCCATATTCTATATATAATTTATTAAGTCAGATATATAGACTTAAAGATAATAACTTAATGTTTGCTAAAAACTTACTTATACAACTAGTAAATAAAATAGATAAAGAAAATATTGATAAAGATTTGTTTTTAAAACTACATAAAGATTTGCCATATAGTAAAAGAGGAGAAAAACATCTTTTTAATAATTTTTATTATGGTGAAATTACATCTATGGTAGTACACAATTATCATATAAAAATAAAAAGTAGTAAAGATGAAAGTTATTTCTTAAAAAGTTTAAGTTATTATAACAAACACTTTTTTGTATGTGATTTTGAGTCTGGAGACTATTTCTTCTTAGAAAATATAATGGTAAATGTTTAAAACTTTAGTATTATGTGGTAAAATTGTGTAGGGAGAGGTGTAGCAGTAATGAAGAACTTTAAACTCACAAAAAAAGCCAAGAAAAAACTTATTAAAAACTTTGTTATTGCTGGTACTATTGCAGCCATTGCAGTAGATTATTTTACTGTGGCTAATAAAACTAATACTAAATCACATAAACATGAATTATATAATCATGTAAGTAATGTAAATGTAGTTACAATAAATAAAAAGTATTACGATAATGATACTGTTATGTTTTATTTTGATGATGGTAGTCTAGCTACTTGTGTCAATGAAAAAGAAAAAGAAGCATCAACTTCAATACCAGTAGACACTAAATATATTTCAACAACTGCACTTAATAAAGAACATGATGTTATTTGTGAATTGCCAGAACTAAAAGAAGATAAAACATATAATTTTGTAATTGATTGTGAGAATAAAGAAGTAAAGACTGTAAATGATGAAGATTATAAAGAATATAAAGAAAAAGCTATAAATCAAATAGAAAAAAATATTAAATTACCTGAATATGGTTATGGAATGGCTCAAGCTGGATTTTCATATAGTCATTTAGATGTTTCAGATATATGTGAAGATCATTTTAGAGCTCAAGGAGCATGTAGAATAGATAATAAGCTTTATATAAGTGCCCATTTTGATACAAAATTATATCCATTTGAAAAAGAAAAAAATTCACGTATTTATATATATGATATAACTACATCTAATCTAATTAATTTTCTTTCTTTAGATAATAAAGATCATTTAGGAGGATTAATTTTTGATTTTCAAAACAATAGATTATTAGTATCATCATCTCATGGTAAAGCAAATGCATATGACTTAATTATACTAGGTAGTATAATTAATAATTTTAATAGTGTAAATGCCAAGTTAGGTACTCATCAAAAAGAAATAGATTTTGATACTGATCAATCACCTATAAAAAGTGTATTAGTTGATAACGATATGGATGTATCAGATATTACAGTAGCAGGTCGTAATTCTACTATGTGTTATTGTGATAATTCTATATATGTTGCAACATATGATAATACTTCTGGAGGAGAAATAATTAAATATAATGATGCGAATAACCTAAAAAAATATGAAAAGTATGATACAGATATTTGTTATATACAAGGTATTGCTGCTACATATTATGAAGGAAAAGAGTACATAATTACTTCTAGTTCACTTCCTATGGGAGGAACAGATTTTGTGGTACAAAAAGTAGTAGAAGATAGATTTGGCTATAAGTCTCTTCAAAAAGTTTCATATCATCATATTGGTAAAAATGGGGGAGAAGGTATATTTATAGATAATAATAAAAATGTAGTATGTGTCTTTGAAGGAGGAGTATTTGGAGGTAATTCAGGAGATGTTTATTCAATTAACTTTAAAAAATTATTAGATAAAGGAATTGGTGATTATCAACCAACAAATCTGTTAAGAGAAATGGCAGATTACTTTAATGCAGATCTTGGTCCTAGTGTTGATGAACAAGTTGAAAATATTAAGAAGTTATAATAAAAATTCTTTACGAATTAGTTATTTTTTAGTAAAATAGAGAAGAAGGAGATGAATATATGTTAGGTGATATATTATTAATATTACTTGGGTTAGTAATTGGAGCAGTAATTGGATTTGTAGTTGCTCGTAAAGTTATGAAAAGTTATTTAAAGAAGAATCCGCCTATTAATGAGGCTATGATAAAAGATTTAATGATGCAGATGGGAAGAAAACCAAATCAAAAACAAATAAATCAAATGATGAAATCAATGAGTAAATATATGTAATATTTACTCTAGTTTTTTAAGAGAGGTAATAAGTATGGAGAAAGATAATAAAAAAATTACATCAAGAGATGTAGATTTTGCTAAATGGTATACAGATGTAGTAAGAGCAGCAAGACTTGCTGATTATACTTCAGTAAAAGGTTGTATTACTATTGAACCTAATGGGTATGCTATATGGGAAAAGATGCAAAGTATTCTTGATAAAAAATTTAAAGAGTTAGGACATGTAAATTGTCAAATGCCTTTATTAATTCCTGAATCTATGCTTAATAAAGAAAAAGAATTAGTAGAAGGGTTCGCACCAGAAGTTGCTTGGGTAACAGAAGGTGGTAGTAAAAAGTTAGATGATAAACTATGTATTAGACCTACTAGTGAAACATTATTCTGTGATTACTATCATGAACATGTAAAAAGTTATAGAGATCTTCCAATGCTTTATAATCAGTGGTGTAATGTATTTAGATGGGAAAAAGAAACAAGACCATTCTTAAGAAGTCGTGAATTCTTATGGCAAGAAGGACATACTGTACATGCAACAAGTGAAGAGGCAGAACATGAAACTAATCAAATGATGGATGTTTATAGATGGTTCTTCCATGATATACTTGCAATTCCATCAATAAATGGTAGAAAAACAGAAAAAGAAAAGTTTGCAGGTGCTGAATATACATTAACTAATGAAGCATTAATGTATAATGGTGTTGCTTTACAAGCAGGAACTTCACATTATTTTGGTCAAAAGTTTTCTCAAGCTTATGACGTTAAATTTACTAATAAAGAAAATAAAGAAGAATATGTATATCAAACTTCTTGGGGGACAACAACTAGAATGATTGGTGGACTTATCATGGTTCATTCTGATGACTATGGTTTAGTTCTTCCACCTCGTATCGCACCACGTCAAGTAGTAATTATTCCAATAGGTAAAAGTGAAGAAGTAGAAAACTTAGTTAATAAATTTAATGATGAATTAGTTAAATCAGGTATTACTTCTTATATAGATAATAGTGAGAAATCTCCAGGATTTAAATTTGCTGAAGCTGAAGTAAATGGAATTCCTGTAAGAATTGAAGTTGGAGAAAGAGATTTAAAAGAAGGTAAAATAGTTTTTGCTCGTCGTGATACAAGAGAAAAAATAGAGGAAAGTAAAGATATCGATGTAGTAAGTTATGTTAAAGATTTACTTGAAGTTATTCAAAAAGATATGTACGAAAGAGCTGTAAAAAGAAGAGATAGTCTAACATTTGAAGCTCATAATATGAAAGATATGGAAAATATCCTAAATACTCAACCAGGTTTTATTCATGCTATGTGGTGTGGAGATAAAGAATGTGAAGAAAAAATTAAAGAGATTAAAGGATGTAAATCTAGATGTATTCTAGAAGATGCTCCAAGAATAGATGAAAAGTGTGTTTGTTGTGGTAAAGATGCTAAACATCACGTTGTATGGGGAATTCAATATTAAAACTGCAAATTTGCAGTTTTTTAGTTTGTTAAGAATTTTTTTATTTTTTTTTCTACATCTTTTTCTTCTAGGTATACAAAGTGTGATGCTTTATTATATATAATTAGTTTTGAATTTTTTATTTTCTTAAAGATGTAATATCCATCTTTTATAGGAGTATCACTGTCTTGTCTACCCCAAATGATAAGTGTTTCTTCTTTTATTTCTTTTATATATTTTCTTAAGTCTTCGTTTATTATATTTTTAAATGTTATATACATATTTTTATTTAGATTATTATAATCATTTGATGAATATTTCTTTCTTAAATCATTTAAATATTTTAACTTATTCTTTTTAAATATTACTATTTTTTTCTTTAGTTTATAAATAATGGTTTTTAATCTTCTTTTTATACTTTTTCTTCTTATTCCTGCAATATCTATAAGAATTAATTTATCTATTTTTATTTTGTACAAACCAGTTAAAATTATTGATATTCTTCCTCCAAATGAGTGGGCAATAATACTTGGTTTTTTTATGTTGTTATCCTTTATAAATTCATATATTAAATTAGAATAATCATATATATCTAAGTCTTTATTTGGAAATAGTGACTCTCCAAAACCTGGATAATCAAATATATATACTTTATAATTCTTTTTTAGAGTGTCTATTAAACTTTTAAAGGTCTTTCTTGTATTTCCCCATCCTGGAAGAATTAGTATTTCTTTTTTATTTTCTTTACCATAAATTTCATAGAATAATTTAATATTATTATTCATATAATACATATAATCACCTAATGTAAGATATGCATTAAATAAATATATGTCAATTATAGTAAAATAATTACAAACTATTGATATTTTTATAGGAATATGTTATATTATAAGTGTCTAGAGGATGCGATTCTAGCAAATATAAAACCGACTAAATTAACGATAAGGGAATTCTGATTAGTTCTATCCGTGTTGAAAGCCTTTAAGTAGGAATCCTGAAGATAGAAATAAGAATACCCACCTGTACAAATAACAGGTTTTATCGTCGCAAAGACCGCTCCTTTGGCTTTTTTTTGAGATTAAGTCTTTTTTTTTGCTTTTTTTTACATAATATGATATAATATATTTCCTTGAGGGAGATGAATTAAATGATAGTTTTACCGATAGTAAATAGAGGAAGAATATTAAATGTTGAAGTCACACTTAAAGATGTAAGTAAAGTTGGAAGTAAAACAACAGACTTCAATATTAATTCTAGTGACATTATTATTCATAATAAAAAATACAATGATTCTTTTCATAGTAAAAATGTAGCTACTCCTAAATCAGTAATGGGATTCTTAAGAGAAAATGGAAAGATTGGTAAGAGTAATATATTAGTTACTACTAAGAGTGATGAAAAAGGATTATTTGATATATATGACGTAAAGTATCCTAAAGATAAAGTGTCAGATGGTTTAGATAACTTAATTGGTACATTAATTCTAGATTTAAAAAATGAAAGTGCATCTCAAAAAGGTCGCTATCTAGATCTATATAAATTAGGTGTATTTGACATCATTACAGATGATAGATTATCTGATTTAGAGTTTTTGTCTAAAAATATGGGTAAAATTAATATAGCTAAATATGTTGAAGAACATGATTTGAGATGTTTATTTAAACTTATACAAGCTATGGATATGTTTAACTTTAAAGTTATAAATAAATCAGTTATATCACTAGATAAGTTTGATTCATTTACAGAGTTTTTTGAACCAACTAATTCTAAAGATTATAACAGTTTATTAAATTATTCTGATTTAGCTAAGAATAATAAAAATGAATATTCTAAACTATCATATATTTATAAAATAATTAATAATAAACCATTAAATTTAATTCAAACTACTAAAGAAAAAGTAAAAGTATATACAGATCATAATGAAGAGGCTGCTTAATGGATAAGAGATTTTCTAGATTAGAAGAATTATATGGATTAGATAAAGTAAAAAAGTTAGAAAATAGTAAAGTTTTAGTAATTGGTTTAGGTGGTGTAGGAGGTTATGTAGTAGAATCTCTTGCAAGAAGTAATATAGGTTCATTAATACTAGTTGATAGTGATTGTGTAGATATTACTAATATAAATAGGCAAATTATTGCGACTAATGATACTGTAGGAAAGCTTAAAACAGAATGTTTTAAAGAAAGAATTAAGAGTATTAATCCAGAATGTAAAGTAACTATTTATAGTGAATTTCTTGATGAAAGTAATTATTTAAATATTTTAAATCAAGATATTGACTTTATAGTTGATGCGATAGATAGTGTTAAATCTAAAGAATTAATAATTAAATATGCACTTGAAAATAATATTAAGATTATTTCTTCTATGGGAACAGGAAATAGGGAAAATCCAAGAGATTTAGATATTATGGATATTTCTAAAACAAGTGGAGATCCAATAGCTAAAATAATAAGAAAGTATTTAAGAGATAATAATATTAATAAGAAGTTTAAAGTATTATGCAGTCATGAACTTCCAATGAATAAAATTAAAGATGTTATACCATCTAATTCATTTGTACCTAGTAGTGCAGGACTATTAATATCAAGTTATGTAATAAAAGAACTAATTAAAGATTAGTTTTTTTGTTGTTATTTTTCTATTTTTTTGGTATTATAACTGGTAAAGAACTTAACTGTTGGAGTGATGTTATGGTTGAGATAAGTAAAGTTACAAATGCAGTAGATAAATATAGAGCTAAGTATTCAGAATTTTTTTCTGTTATACAAGACAATTATTTAGATGAAAAAAATGTAGTTGAATCTGAATATGGATATAATATAGTAGATGATGATACAGAAACATTTTATGTAGATCAAGAAAAAATGGCTGAATTTGAAAAAGGATATACTAAAAAAATTGTAAATATTTTTGATAAGATAAAAGAGGAAAATTATAATAATTATAAATTCTTAATAACATTAATGTATCATGATTATATAATGTTACTTGAATATTATAGTGATGAATTTACTGAAGAGGAAATAGAACAGATAGAAGATATAGAATTTGATGATGATATAAAACTAATTAATAGTTTTGAAGATTTAGATAGTTATTTAGAAGGAAATCCTGATTTCTATCTAGTGTTAATGAACTATATTATTCAATTTTATGATTTAAATTATTATGATATAAGAGATTTATATTATAAAAATGATAAAAATGATAAATATTTAAGTAAAATATTTCCTTGCCATATAATCGATAAATTGTATTTTACTAAAATAATTACGACTAATGAATTGATAGAAGAATTTAAACATAGTGAACCTGTTGCTAAATCTGAAATTATAAAAAAACTTCAGACTTTACAAGAATATGACATTAATAATTATGAAATGTTAGTATCAGAAATGTTAGAGAATTTTTATAAGAATGTATCATATAAACGTAGTATAGGTATGTGTGAGGAAGTTAATTATAATTTGTTAACATTATTAGAAACTGGCAATATTGATATTTTAAAGGGTGATATTACGTGCGAATTAAATTCGTTAAAATGCTTAATACAAGAATTATATAATGATAAAAAAGTATATGATGAAGAATTTAAAGAAAAGGCAAATAAATACTATCTTGAAAATGGTCAAAAAGTAAAAGAAAAAATATTAAGAAAGACAAAATAAAAACGAACTTAAAGTTCGCTTTTTTGTTTAGAATTTTCTATATAGTCCTATTGCTTTACCTAATATTGTAACATTATCAAGTATGATAGGAGCCATAGTATCATTTTCTGGTTGTAATCTAAAATGTCCATTTTCTTTATAGAATGTTTTTACTGTTACTTCATTATTATCATTCATTGCAACAACAGTCTCACCATTGATCGCAGTATTTTTTCTTTCTACTATTAATATATCACCATCATAGATTCCGACATTAATCATACTATCTCCACTAACTTTTAATGTAAATACTTCTTTTTTACCAGCAATTAAATTTACAGGTAGTGGAAAATACTCATTAGGTGTTTCAATAGCTTCTATAGGATTACCAGCAGTAACTTTACCAAGTAGAGGTACATCAACTGTATTTTCATCTTTTACTTCATATTCATTATCAACTAATAATCTTAATGTTCTGTTTTTTCCGCCACCTTTTTCGATATATCCTTTTTCAGCTAATTTATTAAGATGAAAATGAATAGTCGCAGGGGAAGATAGGTGAGCCATTTCTCCGATTTCTCTTACTGTAGGCGGGTATCCTTTATCAGCCATTAATTTCTTTAAAACTTGTAAAATATTTTTTTGACTTTGAGTTAATTTTTCCATATATGCTACCTCCTATATACATAGGTTAACACATCTAGTGTAAAAAGTCAAACAAATGTTTAAAAAATATATTGACACGAACAAATGTATTATATATACTTGAATTGTAGATGAAGGGAGATGTTATTATGGAAAAAACTTTAAAGAAAGGAATTTGTTTGGTTGGAATATACGCCTTTATATTAATATTAATATTTGCAATGAGTGATAGAATTACTAAATTAGATAAACAAGAAAGTATTAGAGGATCAATTAGTATAATCAAATAAGCGAAATGTTTTTCGCTTTTTCTTGTTGTATGTTATAATTTTATTAGGTGATTTATATGAAAAAAGTAATATTAGTAGATGGTAATAACTTCTTATTTAGAAGTTTCTATGCGACTAGTTATACAGGAAATATTATGAGAAATTCAAAAGGTTTTCCTACTAATGCAATATATGGTTTTATAAATATGATTAATAAAATTATAGAGGAAGAAAAACCAGAATATATGCTTGTTGCTTTTGATAAAGGAAAAACGTTTAGACATGAAAAGTATGAAGATTATAAAGCGGGAAGAGCTGCAATGCCAGAAGATTTAAAGACTCAATTTCCTAAAGCTAAAGAAGTATTAGATGCAATGGGTATAATTCACTTTGAAATAGATAACTATGAAGCAGATGATATAATTGGAACAATTTCTAAAATAGTAGATGAAGAAGATGAATTTATCGCAACTATTGTAAGTAGTGATAAAGATTTATTACAGTTAATTAGTGATGAAGTTGATGTAAAACTATTAAAACAAAATGATTATATAAGAATGGATAAGAATAAGTTTTTTGAAATATATGGGACAGAACCAATTCATATGATTGATTTAAAAGCTTTAATGGGAGATTCTAGTGATAATATTCCAGGAGTAAAAGGGATAGGAGAAAAAACAGCTATTAAATTAATTAGTACTTATTCATCAATTGATAACTTATATAATCATATAGATGAAATTACTGGTAAGACTAAAGAAAAATTACTAGAAGATAAGGAAAGTGCATACAAGAGTTATGATTTAGCTACTATTTATAGAGAAGTACCACTTCCATTTAGTCTTAATGATTTAGAATATAAAGGAATAAATAAAGAAGAGCTTTCTAAGATACTTAGTGAATTAGAATTTAATTCTTTAATTAGAAAATTTGATTTAGATAAAGTTAGTACAATAGAACAAAAAGAAGTTAAGACATATTCTTTAAAAGATATAAGTTTATTTGATAAAAATAAAGAATTTAGTTATTATGTTGAACTTACATCAGATAACTATCATAAAGCTGATTTAATAGGTATTTCTTTATGTGATGGAGAAAATGTCTATTATATAGATAAAGATGAAGTAAATAATTATTTAGATATCTTTACAAGTGATACTTCTAAATTTACTTATGACTTTAAGAAGTGTTATGTATTCTTTAAAGAAAAATATAATATAGAAATTAATAATAATGTTTTTGATACAATGATTGGATGTTATTTACTTGATTGTACTGTAAAAGATGATATTAGTTTTATTGCTAAAAGTTATGGATATGATATACCTTTATATGAAGATATGTATGGTACAGAAAAAAGACCTAATGAGTATACAATTGATAAATTGAAGAAAGTATTAACAGATAAAGTAAGTTTTATTTACGATACAAGACTTGAAATACTTAAACAAATAGAAGCTTATGATGAGACTGATTTATTCTTAGATATAGAACTTCCTCTAGCTAAAGTTTTAGGAGATATGGAAATAGAAGGAATAAGAATAAAGAAGGAATACTTAGATGAAATGGGTGTTGAACTTAAGAAGAAGATGGATGAGTTAGAACAAGATATTTATTCATTTGCTGAATGTGAGTTTAATATAATGTCTCCAAAACAATTAGGAGAACTACTATTTGATAAATTACAAATTAAATATCCAAAAAGATTAACTGGAGGTAAGAATTATTCAACTAGTAAAGAAATATTAGATAAAATAATAGATAGTCATCCAATTGTATCATTGATACTTGAATATCGTACTTTAAGTAAACTTTATACAACTTATATAGAAGGATTAAAACTAGAAATTAGAGAAGATGGTAAGATACATACAATCTTTAATCAAACATTAACTAGAACTGGAAGACTTTCAAGTGTTAGTCCAAATCTTCAAAATATACCAGTAAGAGATGAAGTGGGTAAAACTATAAGAAAAGCATTTGTTAGTGAAGAAGATTCAGTTCTACTTTCTAGTGATTATTCACAAATAGAATTAAGAATGTTTGCAGATGTAAGTGGAGTTAAACCATTACAAGATGCTTTCTTAAATGATCAAGATATACATGCAAAAACTGCTAGTGATATATTTCATGTACCAATAGATGAAGTAACTAAAAATGAAAGAAGAACAGCTAAGGCAGTTAACTTTGGAATCCTTTATGGAATAAGTAGTTTTGGCCTTGCAGAAGACTTACATATACCAGTAAAACAAGCTAAAGAATTCTTAGATAATTATTTAGAAACTTACAGTGGTGTTAAAGACTATATGGAAATAGAAAAAGCTAAAGCATATAAGAATGGATATGTTACTACTATTATGAATAGAAGACGTAATCTAGAAGAATTAAAATCTAAAAACTTTATGATTAGATCTCAAGGAGAAAGAATGGCACTTAATACTCCAATACAAGGTAGTGCTGCTGATATCTTAAAGAAAGCTATGGTTGATATCTATAATGAGTTTGAAAATAGAAAATTAAAAAGTAAAATGCTAATACAAGTACACGATGAACTTATATTTAATGTATATAACGATGAACTAGAAGAAGTTAAGAAAATAGTTAAAGATAAAATGGAAAATGTCTATAAATTAAGTGTACCTCTAAAAGTAGATATAAATATAGGATCTACTTGGTATGAAGCTAAATAGGAGGTTATTATGCCAGAAAAACCGGAAGTAATAACTGTAGCTAAAAATCTAAAAGAAAAGATTTTAAATAAAAAAATTACTGATGTTAAAGTATTATGGGATAATATTATAGCTACTCCTAAAGGTGAGTTTATAAAAAATATTAAAAATCAAACTATAAAAGATATAACAACTCGTGGTAAGTTTTTAGTATTTATTCTAGATAGTGATGTACTTTTAATTCATTTAAGAATGGAAGGAAAGTTTACTTTTAGAAAAATAGGTGAAGAAATATCTAAACATGAACATGTAATATTTACACTGGATAATGAAGAAGAAATGAGATTTCATGATGTAAGAAAATTTGGTAAGATGTACTTATTTAAGAAAAGTGAAGTATATAAAGTTAAACCATTAGTAGATTTAGGGTACGAATATGATTCTGATTTACTTACTAAGGAGTATTTGTTTGATAAACTAAGATTTAAAAAACTACCTATTAAAACAGTACTTCTTGATCAAAGTATTATATCTGGAATAGGAAATATTTATGATGATGAAATACTATTTAGAAGTAATATTTCACCATTTAGAAAGTCAAATGAAGTAACAATAGATGAATGTGATAAGATTATAAAGAATACTAAAATAACACTAGATAAAGCAGTAGAACTTGGTGGTACCACAATTAAGAGTTTTACATCTAGTGAAGGTGTACATGGTAAGTTTCAAAATGAACTTCTTGTACATGGTAAGAAAAAAGAATTATGTCCAGTATGTAAGAATCCAATAATTAATACTAAAATTAATGGGAGAGGTACATATTATTGTAAAAACTGTCAGAAATAGATATTAATATCAGGGAGGTTTTATGAGACAAGTTGATTACATAATGATTAATGTAAGTTCAATACTTGAATTACTTGATAAAATAAAATATGAATATGGTGATAAAAAAGTAGTTGAATTATATGAAAAAAGAATTCTTGAACTTAAAGATCCTAGACTTTCTTTTGAGTTTGCTAAAAGATATAAAGGAGCTAATATAAAAGCTCATGAAGAAGTGGTTGCAAATAGCAATAATTATGAATATGAAACATATCTATTTCAGTATAAATTTGCTCATGAAATAAAAGGTGCTGATATCTATAAATTAAGTAAAAAAGTTATAGAAAGTGGTAATCCATATTATAACTTCTTATTCGCAAAAGATATAAAGGGAATAGACATAAAAGCTCATGAAGAAGTAATATTAAATAAAAAAGTAGCTGATGTTAGTCTTTTATTTGCAAGATATATAGATGGTGCAGATATTAAAGCACATGAAAAAATAGTTCTTGATAGTTTAGATGCAAGAAGTAATTATGAATTTGCTAAATATGTTAAAGGTGCAGATATTCTTGCTCATTGTAAAGCAGTTGCTAAAAGCCTTAATGCAGGATTTTGTTATGAATTTGCACATGATATAAAAAATGCTGATATAAAAATGTTAGAAGAAGCTATAATAAATAGTAATGATTCATATTATATATTGCATTTTGCAAGAAATATAAAAGGTGCTAATAAAAAATCTTTAGGACAAGCAATAATAAAAAATGGTGATGCGGAGTTTAATTTTAAGTTTGCGAAATTTATTAAAGGATCTAATGTACTTGCACATGGACAAGTAGTAATTGATAGTGGTAATCCAGAATATAATTATAAGTTTGCGAAGTCTATAAAAGGTGCTGATATTAAAAGTCATGAACAAGTAGTTATACAAAGTAAAAACCCGTATTATTGTCTATTGTTCTCTAAGAATATAAAAGGATCTAATATATTTAGTTTAGCTAAAGTAATATTTGAAAGTGAAAATAGTGATATGATTAAGAGCTTTTTAGATAGCCATCCTGACTTTGATTTAAATTCATTTAGAGAAAAAAAAGAAAGTAAAACTGTAGAAAAAGATGCTAATATTATAAAATTAAATAAAATATTATATAAAAAAGAGAAATATTTTAATAGAAAAATGTAAAATAACATTAAAAATATTTCTTTTTTTTCTTTTATGTAGTATAATTTATCTTGTTAATGAATGGAGTGAAAAAGAATGAGAAAAACAAAAATGATTTGTGGAATCGGACCAGCTACTCAAGATTGGGAAGTTTTCAAAAAATTAGTAAAAAATGGTATGAACGTTGTACGTGTTAATTTTTCACATGCAACTATGGAAGAAAGAAGAATTGATGAAGAATTAGCAGTACGTGCTCGTAAAGAATTAGGAAAGGATATTGCTATATTATTCGATACAAAAGGACCAGATCTTAGAACATGTGTATTTGAAAATGATTCTATAGATTTCGTTAGTGGCAATACTATTAGAATTGTTAAAGAAGATGTTTTAGGTAACAAAGATAGAATTAGTTTCAATTTCCCTCAAGTTATTGATAACTTAGAAGTAGGAACTATGATTCTATTAAACGATGGATTTGTTAGACTTGAAGTTATTTCTGTAGAAAAAGATGGAGTTACATGTAAGATACATGATGATGCTACATTAATTAGTAGACGTGGAGTTAATATTCCAGGAGTTGAACTTAATATTCCATTTGTATCAGAAGATGATGAAGCTGATATCAAATATGCATGTGAACATGATGGAGATTTCTTAGGAATTTCATTTGTTTCAACTGCAGATGATGTTAGAGCTGCAAGAGATTTACTTAAAAAATATGGTAAACCAAATATGCCTATTTTATCAAAAATTGAAACTAAGAAAGCTATTGAAAATATAGATGAAATTATTGATGAAACTGATGGTGTTATCGTTGCTCGTGGTGACTTAAGTGTTGAAGTTCCATTTATTGAAGTTCCAGTACTTCAAAAAGAAATCTTAAGAAAATGTCGTGAAAAAGGTAAATTCTGTATTGTTGCAACTGAAATGCTTAAGAGTATGTGTAAGAATTCAAGACCAACTAAGGCAGAACTTACAGATATTTCAACAGCAGTATTTGATGGTACAGATGCTGTATGGTTAAGTGATGAAACAACAATTGGAGCTCATCCAGATCTTGCTTCTCAATATTTAGGTGAAGTTGCAGATGTTGCTGAAGAATATTATGATTTATATGGAACATATTATGATGTAGAAGATAATGGAGATATGCATGATTTAATAGCTAAGAGTGTAGTTAGTGCTGCTGAAGACTTAAATGTTAAAGTTATAGTTGCTGCTACAATGAGTGGATTTACAGCTAGAAAAATTAGTAACTTAAAACCAGATGCACCAATTTTAGCTACAGTTCCAAATGAAAAAGTAGCTCGTAGTTTAGTACTTAACTGGGGTGTATATCCAGTAGTAACTGGAGAATATGCTTCAACTGATGAATTAGTAGAAGATGCTATTAAGAGAGCTAAAGAATTTGTTGAACTTAAGAAAGGTGATAAGATTCTTATTACTGGTGGATTCCCTAATACAGGAGTTAAAACTACTAACTTCATGAAGATTGAAGAAATACATCTAACTCTTCTATACGATCAACTCTACATTTTTCTGATAATAAAATAGCTTCTACTTTTTCAACTGCATTTTTTACTTCATCATTTACAACTACATAATTATATTTATTAACTTCATTAATTTCTTCATAAGCACGTAAGAAACGTTTATCAATCTTTTCTTTAGTTTCAGTACCACGTCCTTCAAGTCTTCTTTTTAATTCTTTCATACTAGGTGGAAGAATAAAGATAAATAAAGTATCAGGAAGAAGTTCCTTAATCTTTAAAGCACCCTGAATTTCAATTACAAGTATTACATCTTCACCATTATTAAGATGATTATCAATACTCTTTTTAGGAGTACCATAGTAGTTGTCTGCAAATTTTGCATACTCTAAAAATTCATCGTTTTTAATATCTTCTTCAAATTCTTCTACAGTTTTAAAGAAATAATCAACTCCATTTTTTTCTTTTGGACGAGGAAGTCTACTAGTACATGATATAGATAACCAAATATTATCTTTTCTTTTTAATAATTCTTGAACTATTGTATCTTTACCACAACCAGATGGACCAGATACTACATATAATTGACCTCTTTTTTTAGTTTTAATCATATTTATACATCCTTTCCTAAATGATTTTTATATTCTTCTTCATATAAGTAATTAGAATTAGTTGGTAGAGAATAAATCATAGTTGCTTTAAGTTCTAATTCTAAAAATTTATTATTCCTTACAAATTTACTTAGTATATCCAAATCAATATCTTTTTTAACTTTATTAAGATAAGTTTGACCTTTCTTACTAAAACCTAATATTCTAATATATTCTATATCTTTCATAGAACTAGCCATATCTTTAGTAAAACCAACTAAAATATGAAGTAACATTCTAGATATTTTATTATAAGTATATCTCTTTGTTTTTAATTTATCAATTAATTCTTCATAACTATTTACTTCATTAATTACTTTTTTAATTTTTTCTCCAATACCTTCATCTACAGTTTGATAAATATTTAAATCTTTTTCGCTTATAATTTTATATTTTAATAAAGAAAAGTAATCATCTTTAAAATGTAAATCATTAAGATATGGAAGTACAAAATCCGGTACAGAGTTTAATACATCTTTATTTTCTTTTAAAGCTTCTCTAATAGATGTTCCACTAGATATTTCATCTAAATTAGTATCATGATAATCATTTGTTCTTTTTATACAAATAGGTTTAATACTATAATTATTTTCAATTATTGTTTTAATATAACTTACACCAAGTAGATCATTAGGAGTATCTACTTTTTTACCAGTTAAATCATATATACTATTATTAATAGCTGTAGGGTAGTTATAACCAAATTTAGAGTATACTTTAACTAACTTATCAAAGTCAGGATTTTCTATTTGACATTTAGCTATAGTTATTAAATCATCTATGTTATCACTTTCACTACCAAATACTAGTTTTTCTACTTTTAACTTTTCAAGTAAAGTAACTGCTCCATAACTAAATATATCAGCTGATTGAGTAGCGAAAACAAATGGAAGTTCAACGATTAGATCAATACCTGCTTTTTTAGCTATTTCAACTTTTTTCCATTTATCGATTATAGAAAAATCTCCACGTTCAGTATAATTACCACTTAATATTAAGATAATAGTATCATCTTTATACATTTCTTTAATTCTATTTAAAGAACCACTCCTTTTTTTAGATGTATATATTTTAACTTTAAACTCTTATATTGTCAAACATAGATAAATTTATATTACTTCTTAAAGTAATATATTTTTCTTTTAATATTGACTAAAATAGTGATATTTGATAACATACTTTATACTGATGGATGGTGAAAAGTATGACTCTAACAGAAGAAGTAAAAGAGTTTAGTGACAGTGTATGTATTGTTTTAGATTATATTGAAGGAAAATGTAATGTTAATAACAAAAAAAGAAGAAGTATTAAGTAATATAATGAAAATTACTGATATATTTTTAAATACAACTTTAGAAGATGAAGATTATGATATTTTAATTGGGTGTTCTAATAATTTAAAAAACATATTTAATATTATTACTACTAATAATTATCACCTAGAAGATAAATTAAATGAAAATAATCAAATAATATATATGAAATTATTAGAAAAATATAATAAAAATATCAATAATTATAATGATGATTTAGTTGATAATTATAATTATGATTATGATACTTATAAGACATATATAAATGATATAAGAAATAATAATTATAAAGAATTAACTTTTGAAGAAGAACAAGAACTAGGTAAAAGAATTAAAGAACATGATAAAGAAGCAGTACATAAACTTGTTACAAGTAATTTAAAACTTGTTGTTGGTATATCTAAAAATTTTATTCGTAATGATATTGATTTTATGGATTTAATAGAAATAGGAAATGAAGCTTTAGTTAAAGCTGCTTGGAGATTTGATTATACAAAAAATATAAAGTTTTCAACTTATGCGACTGTTTATATTACAGGTTTCTTACAAAGATATAGTTCTCTATATCAGACAGGTAGTTATGTAAATCCATATTTAACTATTAGATTAAATAGATTTTTAAGAGTGTATAATGGTTTAGATGAGAATTTTTTTAGTGATAGACTTAAAGAAACAATTAAGATACTTAATATTAGTGAAGAAGAGGCTAATTATTTATTAACACTATCTAAAGGTTATGAAAGTTTAAATAGAACAATTAATGGTGAAGTAAGTGAAGAATTTATTAATACTATTACTGATGATTCAAATTTTGAAGAAGAGTTAATAAATAAAATGTTTATTAAAAAAGTATTTAACAGCTCATATCTAAATTCAAGAGAGAAGAAAGTATTAAAATTAAGATATGGTATTGGTTTAGATAAGGATTTTAAATTAGGAGAAGTAGCTGAAATAATGGATTTACAACCAGCTAATATTTCTAGAATAGAAAAAGTAGCTTTAAGAAAAATACGTGTTAGAAATAGAGATAAAGAGTACTTGAAAAAATAAAATAAAAAGTATATAATGATTAAGGTGTTTTATATGAATGAGATTGATTTAACATTACTACATACTAATTCTATAGATAAAATAGAACTTAATAATGATTATGTTATTCCAGAAGAGTATTATAGTGATTCAGATGTTTTAAAACTTGATCCTGTACATGTTGAAGGTATTATAAGAAGAGAAACAGATGATATTGATTATATAGATCTAGATGTAAATGGAATTATGTATTTAGAAGATTCTATCTCATTAGAAGAAGAAAAATACCCATTTTCTTTAAAAATAGAAGGAAATTTGGAAGATTTTGCTACAAATTTGGAAAATACTCTTGATATTTATCAACTTTTGTGGGAAAATATAGTACTAGAGATTCCCTTAAAGTTTACTAAGGTTGAGGATCTCAGTAAATTTCAAGGGGATGGATGGAAACTTGTTAGTGAAGATGAAATAAAGTCTTCAAATAATCCATTTCAACAATTATTAAAAAATGAGGAAGAGGAGTGATTATATGATGAATTTAAACATACAATTATTTGCTGTACCATTCCGTAAAGTTTCAAAAACAAGAAAAAGAATGAGAAGAGCTCATAATGCAATGGAAATGCCTGGTGTTACTAAGTGTAAAACTTGTGGTGAAGTAATTAAACCACATAGAGTTTGCCCTAAATGTGGTAGCTACAAAGGTAAAGAAGTAGTCGCAACTAAAGAAGCTGAATAAGCTTCTTTTTTTGTTTGTTTTTGAGCCTTTAAAATAGTATAATCATTATAGAGGTGTTATATATGGATTTAGATTTTACTAAAGAAATTTTATATATATGTTCTAATAATAAAAAAGATGAAATATTAAAATTTATAAATAAAGAAAATAAATTCTTAAACATTAAATTTATGACTATAAGTGAATTTATGAGTGAGTTCTTCTTTTCTTATCAAGTAAAAGTATACCCATATCTTATGGATAAATATAATATAACACTAGAAAATGCGAAAGAGTATCTTAATAACTTATATCCAGTAGATATAAATAAGACTTATAAATCTAGTAAAATTAATTATTTAAAAGAGGTAAAAATAGATTTAATTAATAATAATTATTTAGAGGTTAATAATTTATTTAAAGACTATTTAAAAAGTAAAAAGATAATTATTGATAATATAAATATTGATTCATATATAAAAGAAGTGTTAAAGAGTTTTGATGTTGAATATATTAATTATGAGAAAAAAGATAAAGATTTAGAAGTGGTAGAGTTTAATGATATAGAAGAAGAGATTAATACTACTATTTTAAGAATAATAGATTTAGTTAAGAGTGGTATTTCTCTTAATAATATTTATTTATGTAATATAGATAATAGTTATAACTATCTTTTAAAAAAGTTATTTAACTTATATAATATTCCACTTGAACTAGATTTAAAAGAAAGTCTTAACTCAGTATTATTTATAAATGAGTACTTTATTACAGGAAAGATTCCTGAAGTTAATGAAGAGAACAAGAGTATCGTAAAAACATTTATAAACTTACTTAATAAATATGTTAGTATTAGTGATAATAAACATTATAAAGAAATAATTAAGAGTGAATTAAATAATACTTATATTCCTATAACTAAATATCAAGAAAGTGTTAAAATAGTAGATTTTAATAACTTAGAAGTAAGTGATGATTCTTATGTCTTTTTACTTGGATTTAATGAGGGAGTTCTACCTAGTTTAGTTAAAGATGAAGATTATTTTAGTGATTTAGAAAAATGTGAGTTAGGACTACTATCTAGTTTAGATAAAAATAGTTATAATCGTATATTTATATATAATAAATTAACTAATATAAATAATTTATATTTATCTTATAAATTACACGCACTAACTGATAGTTTTTATCCTAGTAGTATTATTGAAGATAATAATATTAAAGTAGTAAAAGATAAAAAAGTATCTTTAGAAAACTCAGATAAATATAATAGAAGAAAACTAAGTATCTTACTTGATAATTATAATAAATTTAATATAAAAAGTGACTATTTAACTAAACTTGCTAGTAGTTATGATAATATTTATAATACATATAATCATAAGTTTACAGGTATTAATAATAACTCTTATTTAGAATATATAAATAGTCCTTTAAAACTATCTTATACAAGTGTTAATTCATATAATTTATGTCCATTTAAATATTATGTTAATTATGTTTTAAAAGTAGATCCATATGAAGAGAGTTTTGATGCTTTTATAGGTAACTTGTATCATGCTTTATTTTCTATTTGTTTTAATGATGGTTTTAACTTTGAATTAGAGTTTCAAAAATACTTAGATAATAGAATACTTACTCCTAAAGAAAATTTCTTAATTAATAGACTTAAAAAAGAATTAAAAATAATTATTGATGTTTTAAAAGAACAACTTGAATATACTGACTTTAAGACAAGCTTTTATGAAAAACTAGTAGAAATTAATTTAGATGGATTTAATCATGAAGTAATATTTAAAGGTATTATAGATAGGTTAATGTACTATAAGAATTTAAATGATACATATTATGCGATAGTTGATTATAAAACAGGATCTTATCCATCAAACTTAAATAATTTAAAATATGGTATTGAAATACAATTAGCAACTTATATCTACTTAGTAGAAAAGAGTAACTTATTTCAAAACCCAATATTTACTGGATGTTATTTCGAACACACATTCTTAGGTAATATTAAGACTAAAAGTAATAAAACAATAAAAGAAGTTATTCTAGATAAATTAAAACTAGAAGGTTATTCAACTACTGATTTAGATATCTTATCTATATTTGATCATAGTTATACTAATAGTAATATTATTAGAAGTATGAAGGTAGATAGTAATGGGTTTAATAGATTTTCTAAAGTACTTGATAATATCGAAGTATTAAACTTAGTTAATTATACAGATAAAGTAATAAGAGAAAGTACTAAAAATATCTTAGATAGTAAGTTTGATATTAGACCTAAGAAGATAGAAGGACTTGATAAATCATGTCTATATTGTAAATATAAAGATATATGTTTTAGAGATATTAATGATTATATTAATTTAGAAAAAAGTAATGATTTATCTTTCTTAGGAGGTGAAGAAGATGGCAACTAATTGGACAGATGAACAATTACAAGCAATAAACGTTGAAGGAAATAATGTTATTGTTTCAGCTGGAGCAGGTAGTGGTAAAACAGCAGTACTTTCAGAAAGAGTTTTAAGAAAAGTTAAAGATGGTATTCCAGTTAATAAACTTCTTATATTAACTTTTACTAATATGGCAGCTTTTGAAATGAAAGATCGTATTAGAAAGAAACTAAAAAAAGAAGGATTTCTTGAAGAAGTAAAACTAATTGATTCATCTTATATAACAACTTTTGATAGTTATAGTTTGTCCCTTGTAAATAAATATCATTCCGTACTTCATCTTGATAAAAATGTAATGATATGTGATTCTACTTTAATAGAAATTAGAAAAAAAGAAATACTAGATAAAATAATGGATGAAAGATATAAGAAGGGAAGTATTTCTTTTAGTAATTTAATAAGTCATTTTGCACTTAAAAATGATGAATCATTAAAGAAAAGTATTTTAAATATTAATAGTAAACTTGATTTAAAATATGATAAAAGAAAGTACTTAGAAAACTATGAGAAAAATTTCTATAATGAAGAGTATTTAGATAAAATAGTAGATACTTATTTCTCTAAAATAAAAAGTATTAAAGAAAGTATTAAAGAATTAACTTTAGATATTTCTAGTATATTAAGTGGTAAAGCTTTAAATGATTTTAATGATAAATTAAGTGGTATTATTAACAGTAATACATATGAAGAAATAAAGAACTCTATATCTAATTTCTCTAGTCCTAGAAAGACTAAAGAGTATGATAGTGATGCAGTAAGTATTAAAGATGAGATAAAAGCTTATGTAGATATTTTAAAAGATTTATGTATTTATGATTCATTAGATGAAATAAAAGAAAAATTATTAGAAACAAAAGAAGATACACTTGAAATAGTAGATATCTTACTTGAACTTGATAAAAGATTTGATGAAGTTAAATATAAAGAAAAATTATTTGATTTTACTGATATTAGTCATTTAGCTATTAAACTTGTTAAAGAACATAGTGATATAAGAGAAGAAATAAAGTCTAGTTTTAATGAAATATTAATAGATGAATATCAAGATACTAATGATATACAAGAAATGTTTATAAGTGAAATTAGTAACAATAATGTTTATATGGTAGGAGATGTTAAACAATCTATTTATAGGTTTAGAAATGCTAATCCTTACATATTTAAGAATAAGTATGATAATTATAAAAATGATAGTAATAAAGGTATAAAAATAGACTTAAATAAGAACTTTAGATCAAGATTTGAAGTTCTTGATGATATTAATTTAATATTTTCTAGTATTATGGATGATGAAATAGGTGGAGCAGATTATGCGAGTGAACATAAAATGATATTTGGTAATACTACTTATATTAATGAAGGTAAAACTGATAATAGAAATATGAATATTATTACATACGAAGAAGATAAAGATTTTAAGAATAATGTTAAAGAGATATTTATTGCAGCTCAAGATATAAAAAATAAAGTAGAAAGTAATTATCAAGTGTTTGATAAAGATTTAAATAAATTGAGATGTGTAGATTATAGTGATTTTGCAATACTACTAGATGTTAAAAAGAACTTTAATTTATATAAACAAATATTTGGATATTTAAATATTCCACTTGCTTTATATAGTGATACTGATATTACTTTATCTAGTGATATATATGTACTTAAGAATTTAATTAAGTTAGTTTTACTTGTAAGTGATGATGATTATGGTACTTTATTTAAATACTGTTATACATCTATTAGTCGTAGTTTCTTATTTAATAAAAGTGATGAAGAAATATTTGAAGTATTTAAAGATAATAGTTTTAAAGAAACAGATATAGTT